>CALGLU010000019.1 GCA_937959275.1 uncultured Saprospiraceae bacterium
TCTTAAAATGCTGTCTACAACTTGTCTCGTCAGGGAAATTCTCGATAAATTTTAAGATATTCATTTTGAGTTATTTTAACCCAATATCAAAAGTAGCGTGCAGCTATAATGCACTTAGGTATAATTGCGGGGACTCATATAGGCTTACTTTGCAATTGAGGCGTCATAATGATGTTTTCACCTTAAATAATCGAAATGACATCTATTAAACACATATAAGTTAAATGCTTATATGTATATTTGTTAATTAATGCTTAGTTGAGATCTATGGATTTGCAAACACTTTTACTGGTCATCGGATCAGTCGCGATAGTGCTTACTCTAATTGTGGGGTTGATTATGAAAGGACATAAGTCCTGGTTGATGACCTTTCTTCAGAATTTTTGTGGGGTATTCTACATATTTTCTGGTTGGGTGAAGGCCGTTGACCCAATGGGCATGGGCTTTAAGATTGCGGATTATTTCACCGCTTTTGAGTCTGTCTTTTCTGGAACCTGGTTTAACTTTCTGGCACCTTTATTCCCTTGGTTAACTCAATACCAAGTTGGACTCTCCGTATTTGTTATTATTCTTGAGATCGTGTTAGGTATTATGCTGTTGCTTGGTCATCGGACAAAGCTCTTAAGCTGGACTTTTTTACTATTGCTCCTGTTTTTCACAGTTTTGACTGGGTTCACTTATATGACTGGCTTTGTGCCGCCTGATATAAATTTCTTTCAGTTTGGGCAATGGGGTGAATTCAAAGAATCAAACCAGCAGGTTACAGATTGCGGGTGTTTTGGTGATTTTATCAAGCTCAAGCCCAAAGTGTCCTTCTTTAAAGATCTTGCGTTATTGATTCCTGCCTTGTTTTTCATTTTTAAGCATAAAGGCATGCATCAGCTCTTTTCTAAGCGAATACGGGACGTACTTGTTATTTGCTCTATTATTGGCCTGCTCGTCTATTGCATCAGCAATTTTGTCTGGGATATCCCACATGCAGATTTTAGACCATTTAAGAAAGGTACCGATGTCAGAGCTCAAAAGGCAATCGAAATGCAAGCAGCTGCAGATGTGGACATCATTGGCTGGGAATTTACCAATTCGAATACGCAAGAAGTAGCTAAGATCATGAATCCAGATTATATGGCGATCTACAAGGACTATCCAAAAGCAGATGGTTGGGTCGTCGATCAGATCAAGTCAAAACCTACTCTTGAGCCAACTAAGATTAGTGATTTTGAATTTGTGTCCACTGATGGCTATGACCAGACAGAAAGCTTGTTAGATGATCCTGGTGTGACAGTCATGATCGTTAGCTATAAACTCTATGGTAATGGCACTGAGCAGAAGAATGGGACATATATGGATACCCTTGGCATCAGCTACGATACGATACAAGTTGAAAATCAAGTGACACCAACTATCGTGATGAACTACGATACGATTATTCAAAAGACGTACACATATACAGATTACAAGTGGGAAGCAGATTGGGCAGATAGATACAGCTCAGTGATCAAACCCTTTACGGATAAAGCAGCAGCAGATGGTGATAGAGTTTTTGCAGTCGTGGGTGGAGCAGGAGAAGAGCAATTGGAAGACTTAAAGGATGAGTTAGATCTTGGTTTTGATATTTACACTGCTGATGACATTTTATTAAAGACCATCGTGCGGTCAAATCCAGGTGTTGTCTTGTGGAAAGATGGAAAAATATTAAGTAAATGGCACTATAAAAAGTTGCCAAAATATGAGGAAGTTAAAAGTGAATTTCTTCAATAAAATCTGTGGGTGGTTCAATTTTAATGGTCAATTGGATATAGGATATTTCGTCTTTTCAGGAGAAGAACAAAATATCTTATCATGAGCTTTGAATTATTCTTATATTTCATAAATAACTAATCGTAAAGAATGGTAAGTCTATAAACAATTGCTTTCTTTGCATCATTATAATTATAAATACATAAAAGTATGTTAAGTAGAAGGGGAGTCCGCATAAAAGTCATGCAAGTACTCTACTCTTTAAATAGAGATCAAGCGTTTACATTTAAGGAAGCTAAGAAGAGATATTGGTCTTCAATAGAAGAAGCATATTGCCTATATCTTTTTAATCTGTACAATATGATTCAGATTGCTGAACAAGCTAAAGCTGACGAAAAGAAAAGAAAGTCCAAGCATTTACCATCTGATGCAGATAAAACATTCAGCACCAAGCTGTATGATAATGACCTTATACAATCTTTAGTAGAGAACAAAAAACTACAACAGCAATTTGATCAATATAATTTTACGGAACTAGTCAATCCTGATTACATTAAAAAGATCTATCAAGAGTTTAGTGAGAATGAAGCCTACATTGAATATTTAGCAAAAGCTACAGTTAAAGAAGATCATCTTGAAATCTTATTAGAGCTGTTTAGGGTGTGTCGTAAACATGAGTTTTATGTCGAACAAATGGATGATAATTTCACCAATTGGTTAGATGATAAATCTGTTGTCATCGGGACAGTCAAAAAGACACTCAAGGCTTTGCCATCTCCAGAAGCTCTATTTTTTAAGCAGTATTATCCAGATGATGAAACTTGCAAGGAATTTGGATTTGATTTACTAGAGAAAAGTGAGGAGAATGATGAAGCATTGTTGGAAGTGATCAAACCTGCTCTGAAAAACTGGGATCACGAAAGATTAGCTGTCATTGATATGATCTTACTTAAAATGGCACTTGTCGAATTTAAATATTGTAAATCCATTCCTACTAAAGTGACTCTTAATGAATATGTAGAGGTGTCCAAGATGTATAGTACACCAAAGAGTAAGGATTTTATCAATGGAATACTTGACAAACTTCTAAAAGATCTTGAAGAGCAAGGAGAGATTAATAAAGAAGGAAGAGGATTGATTAACTAAATCTGTTCATGGCAAAAAAGCTTATCATTATTGATTTTGGTTCTCAATACACTCAGTTGATAGCCAGGCGAGTGAGAGAACTTCAAATCTATTGTGAAATTCATCCCTGCAATAATCCACCAACATTTGACGATTCTGTTTCGGCAGTAATTTTGTCTGGCAGTCCCTATTCAGTCAACGATGAAAATGCTTTGCAGTTTGATTTGGATACTGTTATTAATACATATCCAGTGCTCGGTATTTGTTACGGTGCTCAATACATCTCCTCAAAGCTAGGTGGTAGAGTAGAAAGCTCCAATAAGCGAGAGTACGGCAAAGCAACACTTCAACTTCAATCACCTAATGATCTCTTTTTTAAGGAGATGTCTACTGATTCGCAGATATGGATGTCTCATGGAGATACCATTCTATCTGTTCCCGAAGGCTTTGAGATTGTAGCGCAAACGGATTCCATCCCGATAGCTGCCTTTAAGTCAAAACCTGGTACCTATCAAAAGGACGTCTATTGTATCCAGTTTCACCCAGAAGTCAGTCATAGCTTAGAGGGTAAAGTTTTATTTAAAAACTTTCTTGTTGATATTGCAGGATGCGAGCAAGATTGGACAGCAGAGCATTTTATCAATACATCGATTGCAGATTTAAAAACTAAAATTGGAACAGACAGAGTCGTCATGGGCTTATCTGGCGGCGTAGATTCAACGGTAGCAGCGACACTCTTGCACAGAGCGATAGGTGATCAGCTGGTATGTATTTTTGTAGATAACGGCCTGCTACGTAAAAATGAGTTCACCGAAGTGCTTGATAGTTATCAAGGCATGGGTTTGAATATCATTGGTGTGAATGCAGTTGATGATTTCTTGAATGAACTAGACGGGGTGAGTGATCCTGAGAAGAAGCGAAAAATCATTGGTAGAGTATTTATAGAGGTGTTTGAACGAGAAGCCAATAAACTAGAAAATATAAAGTGGTTAGGGCAGGGGACTATATACCCAGATGTCATAGAGTCGGTGTCCGTCCATGGGCCATCAGCTACTATTAAATCTCATCATAATGTTGGCGGTTTGCCAGAGCGCTTAGCACTTGGGATAGTAGAACCATTACGGACGTTGTTTAAAGATGAGGTCCGTGTAATTGGTACAGAGTTAGGCATTTCAAAAGATATCATTGGCAGACATCCATTCCCAGGGCCAGGCTTATCTATACGTATCTTAGGCCCGATATCGAGAGAGAAAATCAAACTTTGTCAAGAAGCAGATGCGATATACATTAATAGGTTGAAGGCAGATGGCTTATACGATAAAGTTTGGCAGGCTGGCGCAATACTCCTTCCAGTCCAATCTGTAGGCGTTATGGGAGATGAGAGAACTTATGAATACACTCTTGCGTTAAGATGTGTGAATTCAGTTGATGGTATGACTGCAGATTGGAGCAAATTGCCACACGAATTTTTAGAGGCAGTTTCCACTGAGATTATTAACCATGTCAAAGGAATTAACAGAGTTGTCTATGATATTAGCACCAAACCACCCGCTACAATTGAATGGGAATAAGATTGGCTTAGTCATCTTCATTCTAAGTCTTATACTGATGCAGTCTTGTAGTACAACTAAATCTGTCTATAAGCCATCAGACACAACTCCAGTCGAGCCAGTAGAGGATGTTGTCGCAGTTACTAAAATTGATACAGTCGAATGGGATGTCGTATCCGAAGAAGAGATGCCGCCTATGACAAGTGATGACAGTTTTACTCAAGAATATGATAAGAAAGCTGTTTATAATATTGCCATGATGTTGCCCATAGAGGCACAAAAGCCAGATGCAAGCACAAGAGCAGTTACAGATAATACAACAACGAATAGATTTGTCAGCTTCTATGCAGGAGCACTCATGGCCTTAACCGATCTCGAGCGAGAAGGTGTCAATCTGAGTGTAGATGTCTATGATACACAACGCAATGCAGATAAAGTTGACAGAGAATTGAATTCGATTGACTTTAAAAATATGGATGCCATTATTGGTCCTTATGCCAGTACAAGAAATAAGCAAGGCTTAATTAATACCGCTGAATTTGGTAAGGCTAATGAAATAACAGTTATTTCGCCGTGGTATGCAAGTTCATCTTTAGCGAAGGAAAATCCATATTACGTACAGCTCAGGCCAAATCTTGAGGATCATTATCGGCGGATGCTAGAACATGCCAAAGAAAACTTTTCAGATAGCCAAATCATACTATTGGGCAGGACACAATCTGATAGTAAAAAAGCTCGATCAGATAAAAACCGGATAAAATATATCCAACAGATTCACAAAGAGCTGTCTGGCAGTGCTGGGACTAGAGATCTTAGAGTCTTTGATGCACATCCAGATTCTTTATTAGTAGGCGAGATTGCCTTTGATAGTCTCTTTATAGAGCCTGGTGAAAAGGCTGTGATTATTCCATATTATACCTCATCTGATGAATCCTTTGTGTACAATAGTCTCAGGCGAATAAATGGAGAAAAGTCACTCGATCCAGTTCACGTCTATACGATGCCCTTGGCTTTAGAAGCGGAGCAAATAGACTTTAATTTGTATCGTAACTTGAATATGAAAATAGTCCGTTCAAAATATGTTGATAGAACAGATGCGACGATAAGAAAATTTGAAAATGAATACTATAATCAATTTGGAGCCATACCAAACAACGATGCGTATCATGGCTATGATGTCATGTATTTTGTCGGTAGTAACCTTAAAGAATACGGTCGCAATTTTCAATTTTTTGTCGACGAGACGCAAGAGTATTTACAGTCTTCATTTCGATTAGAAAAAGTACCTCTCAAAGACGCAGAAGGTAGTATCGATGATCGAATGGCAAAATTTAATTATTTTGTCAATAAACATTTAGATATCATTGAGTTCCAGGGAGAATCCTTTAGCCGATCAGAATAAACTTGCATCCAGCCAATTGACTGATGGAATGACCGTGAGGCGCGAACAACGCATCCGAGAAATGGCGTCCATGCGTCAGCAAGACATCATTGTCGTTTTAGAAAATGTACATGACCCCCATAATATTGGTGCTGTCTTGAGGTCTTGTGATTCTGTTGGTGTCACCGAAGTGATTGCGCTGTATACAGAGGACTTCCTCACACAAGAAACACTTGATCTTGCAGTGCGCAGTAAAACATCTTCTGGGGCCTATCGGTGGGTAAAAACAAGGTTGATCACAGACGTCAATGAATGCATCACATATCTGCGGAGTAAAAACCTACGCTTACTAGGCACTCATCTCCATGTGGAATCCAAAAGTATTTACGAGACTAACTTGACAGAAGGCGTAGCCATTTTCTTTGGAAATGAGAAAGTGGGTTTGACAGAACAAGTGTTAGAGCAGCTGGATGGAAATGTATATATACCACAAGTGGGCATGGTGAAGAGCCTGAATATAAGTGTGGCCTGTGCAGTATTTCTTTATGAATTATATCGGCAGCGAGAGCAGAAAGGCATGTACCAAAATACTGAACTTGATCCAGAACTTTACAACAGCTATTTGCTGAATCATAAGTTGTAAAGATCAGTGTGCTTGATTACAATAACATTCAATTCTGTTTTCTTTTAATTCCCAATCAAAACCGAACCACTCGCAGAATTAATGAAACCAGAAACAGCTCCATTACCACTAGAGCCTATGATTGAGTCATTTCGTCGAGCTGCTCCTAGGCTTCCATTGTTTAGATTTATTTGTAGCCCATCAAGTCTGACTAAACCATTTACATCTAGCGTATATTGAGAAGCAGTAAGGGAGTAATTTCCACTTACAATATGACTTGAGTTTAATAAGGTATTAGTGGACAAATTGAATGTTTGGAGGTCATAAGAATTCGTTTGTAGGTTCAGTCCAATGTCTGAGGTTAAATTGATGTCGTCTTCAGCAGATTGTGTAATGTCAGACCCTGCAGTTAAATCAATGTCAGAAAGGGCAGTCATCGATATATTATTGGCAGACATACTGATATCACCTTGCGCATTAATAACAAGGTTTTTAGCTGCATCTATGCTGATGTTTCCATTTTCGTCGATGGTGACAAGAGCGCCGGCTGTTTTGATGGTGATTGTACCTGCGGTTGACTCTATTACCGTATTACCTGAGCCAATCTGGTTGAGCTTACCTTCAATAGTAACATCACCTCTGACATCAAGCGCAGCTAAAGGTGACGAGGTGCCAATACCAATAAAGCCGGATCTGTCAACGGTCATTCGCCGCGTGTTGTTCGTCCAAAAACTCAGGTCGTGAAATGTATTCATTCTTAGCCAGCCATCATTGCTTTGATTGAAGCCTAAGATCATTTCTTTGTAGCTGGGTGAATTAGTGTCGGCATCGTTTAATTCAATGACTGCATCTCCGTTCCCATTCATGTCAGTGACCGTGACTTCTCGTTGTGAGATTAGAATGGTAGTTAAGATTAGAAAAGTAAAGGTGCAAATAGAATTCTTCATTAGGATTTATTTTATTTAGTAAAATACGGATTCGCAGTGGTTTTAACCCAATGTCGTTTAGTTAGTGGCATATGAATTAATTTAATAACACAGGTTAATCTATTGAAACATTAATTTGTCAAGATTTTTACAAAAAATCCTCAGCCAAAGGCTGACAGGCAGCCAAATTAGCCTCTTTTCATACAATAATGCACGGTACTTTGTGCCGTGCAACCAATATTTGACACCTATGGTGTCATGATATCCTTAACTAAATGACATTGGGTTTTAACCCAATGTCATTTAGCTGTAGTTGCTTAATATCAACTGGGGTTTAATAGTATAAGCCAATTGCAGCAACGAGATTCATGATCGCAAGAATTATATCTCCTTTAAAGATAAAGTACATTCTATTCCTTAATACAGGCCATAAGGGAGAATTACCTTTTCTTTCTTTAATTGCCAAAGGAAGATTAAACCAAAATTGACTTCCATGGGCGATAGCCATAACCAGTAGAATTAGAACGGCCAAAGGACTATCAAAGAAAAAGTCATAGTAGATAAGACACAAAATCGAAAGCACAGCGAAAGCGAAATTCATTCCACCTAAAAACTTAAGCAAATGAGCAAGAATTGGAAAGTAAGGCTCGATTCGATCAGGTTTGGACAAAAACATTTTAGCGGCACTATTAGATTTTAATGAAAACAAATGGAATGCAGCCACAAACCAGAGTGTATTTAAAATCAAAACTAGAATAATGTAATAATACATGAGTTATTTACTTCCTATTTTTATAGTAATATAGTGCAAAGCTTGAATATACATCATAAAGAAGTAGAGGCACAAGTTGTCTAGGGTCAGTCTCTTATTATTGGTGGTGCCAAAGCTCAGATTTTGATTTTACTCATTCGCAACTAAGGTGTTAGTACTGATTATTTGTTAATTTACAAATAAGCGATAATTGTAAATAATAACAATAAACTCTTTATAGGAATGCTGACAGATACGTATAAAAATTTTGCGATCAAGTATAAGGATTGTCTACTGAAAGATATCATACCATTTTGGGAGCAGCATTCGATAGATCAAGAATATGGGGGTTACTTTACGAGTCTCGATCGTCAAGGAAACGTGTTTGACACAGATAAATTTATCTGGTTACAGGCCAGGCAAGTATGGACGTTTTCTATGCTGTACAACAAAGTCAGGCAATATAAGTCATGGCTTGTGATTGCTGAGGTGGGTATAGATTTTTTAAAAAGAGCAGGCAGGGGAGAATCAGGCAGCTTTTACTTTGCAGTTGATCAGCAAGGGATTCCTTTGATTCATCCATATAATATTTATGCCGATTGTTTTGCCTGCCTGGCGTTTTATGAATATGCTAAGGCGAGTGGAGATAAGGCTTGTCACGATATTGCAATGAAAACATATCGTCAATTTATTAGCAGGCTGAATCATCCAAAAGGCAAGTTTGAAAAATCGACAGGTAATCGGAAGTTAGACTCTTTTGGATTGCCCATGATGACTGCGTATTTGACATTACAATTAGCGGATAGCTTAAGCGAGGCAGATCTGACAAAGGTACTTGATCGATGCATTCAAAAAATAACGATCCAACATTATGATTCAAGCTTAGGGATCATTCGAGAATTTGCCACACTAGATGGAGACTATATGGATACGTATGACGGCCGACTGATTAATCCAGGCCATGGCATAGAAGCCATGTGGTTTTTAATGGACATCGCACGATTGAGGGATGATGACGGATTGTTCGATTGGGCGACAAATGTATGCTTGCAAATTTTGGACTATGGTTGGGATGATGACCACGGAGGCTTGTTTTACTTTATGGATGCAAAAGGAGCGCCGCCTCAACAATTAGAATGGGACCAAAAATTATGGTGGCCACATGTAGAAGCCTTGATTGCCTTATCTAAATCGTTTGCTCATACACAACGAGCAGATGTGTGGCAATGGTTTGAAAAGGTCCATCAATACACATGGGACAAATTTCCAGATCCTGAATATGGAGAATGGTTTGGGTACCTCGATCGAAGAGGCCAGCCATTGTTGGATTTAAAGGGTGGTAAATGGAAAGGTTGTTATCATCTCCCTAGAGCTCTATTCGAATGTTGGCAAAATTTAGAATCAGAGGATTGATCTAAGAATAGGCCATGTAACATTACCTTCAAATCCCCAATCATGAATCACTAATTCACCAATCACTAATTCCCCAATCAACGAATCACCAAGCCCTAACTAAAATCTGCCAAAAACGCTTTTATGCGCCTCACCGCTTCTCTCAATGTTTCTTCACTAGCCGCATAAGATATTCTGATACAATCATCATTACCAAAGGCGCTACCAGACACGATCCCAACGTGCGCATTATTCAGGATCTCCATTGCAAAACTATCTGCGTCAATAATGGTATCCTTACCATTCGTCTTGCCAAAGTAATGACTCACATTTGGGAAAATATAGAATGCACCTTGTGGATCATTGACTCTGAATCCAGGAATATCTTGGAGTAAACCAATGATCATATGCTTTCGCTTTTCAAATTCGTCTCTCATGGCATAGCTCGTTTCGAGACTACTATCCAAAGCGACAGCAGCGGCATATTGGCCAAATGCACTAGCTCCTGAAGTAAACTGACCTTGTATTTTCGCACACGCAGATGCTATCCATTCTGGCGCAGCCATATAGCCAAGCCTCCATCCTGTCATGGCAAAGCCTTTTGACATGCCATTGACTGTTATCGTGCGGTCATACATACCTTCTAAGCCTGCGAAAGAAGTGTGGGGGTCTCCGAAATTAATGTATTCGTAGATTTCGTCCGATACTACAAAAATATCTTTGTGTCGTCTGAGTACTTCAGCAATAGCCTCTAGCTCTGGTTTGGTATAGACAGATCCTGTAGGATTACATGGTGAGGAAAAGATGATTAATTTGGTGTTAGCTGTAATGGCATCTTCCAATTGCTGCGCACTGACTTTAAAGTCATTTTCAATTGGTGCTTTCAAAATAACAGGCTTACCTCCGGCAAATTTCACGATTTCAATATATGACACCCAGTAAGGAGTAAATATGATGACTTCATCCGTGCTATTACATAAGGCAAGGCAAATATTTGCGATACATTGCTTGGCGCCGTTAGAAACGACAATTTGCTTCATATTATAATCAAGCCCATTGTCGCGTTTCAATTTATTGATGATCGCTTCTCGGTATTTGACTAATCCTGGTACGGGCGTGTAGCCAGTAATCCCTTTGTCCAATGCCTCCTTTGCAGCATCTTTAATATGATCAGGTGTGTCAAAATCGGGCTGACCAATACTTAAAGAAATAACGTCATGTCCTTGTGCAGTCAGCTCTCGTGCCAAGGCTGACATTTTAAGCGTTGCTGATTCGCCAAGTGACTTGATCTGGTCGGATAAGAAATGTGAATGATCTGATGCCATGTTATAATATTTTAGCTGAGTAAAAGTATATTATTTGTAGCGTATTTATACATTACATCTATAACTAATGTTGAAGTAGATAAAATTTTATGATTAACAGAATCAGTTTGGCAAACTTTCAAAATACTTATGGCGTATGATACAAGTTTTTGTAACAGGTGGCACATTTGATAAGGAGTATAATTTTTTGACTGGGGAGCTCTATTTTAAGGATACGCATTTGCAAAATATGTTTCAGCGAGGGAGGTGCACCTTAGATATCGATGTCAAAACGCTAATGATGGTTGACAGTTTGGAAATGACGCAGGCAGATCGCGAGATCATTGTACATCAATGCAAATCATCTCCCCACCAGTATATTGTCATCACACATGGTACGGATACAATGTCTGTAACAGCAAAAGTGTTGGCTGAAGCTAAGATTTTAGACAAAACGATTGTATTGACGGGAGCTATGATTCCTTATGCTTTTGGATCTTCCTCAGACGGCTTTTTTAATTTGGGAAGTTCTATTGCCTTTGCACAGACACTCTCAGCTGGTGTTTATATCAGTATGAATGGGCGATATTTTGACTGGGATAATGTCAAAAAGAACACGATAAACGGGTTTTTTGAGACACTAGCCTAGTGCTATGAGATTCAATCTGTATATTTGTGGTTATACTTTTAAGTAATTAGATATAACATCTACGTAATCAATTTATAACATATAGTACAAATTCATAATGTTAATTAAATATTATGTTGTAAATTTATGTAGTCGTTGTAAACAACCATTATATCTTGTCTACCAACTAATTATGTACCGATGAAAAAAGGCTTACTCGTTGTCTTATTCTTTTGTTTTATAGGATCATTAACTGTCCATTCTCAAATCAGAAATGGCCTATCATTTAAAGGTCTTGTAATGGATTATCAAACCTTTAATAATGGCGAATTTACAGATTTCACTTCCTACCACCCAGGATTCGAAATTGGATATCACCGTTATTTTACACCTCAATTGAGTTTGAATGTACCCTTGAAAGTAGGTGTCGTTCAGAGTCATGATCGTGTATTACAGATTAATGATCCTTTTCATAAAACAATCTTTGGCTTAGATGCTAAAGTGAATTATGAGTTTTTACAGAATACAAGCCGATTTAGCCCTTATGCTCTTTTGGGTATAGGAGGTGTCGCCGAAACTGTAGGTGAATTCAACGCACAAATACCTGTAGGGCTCGGTGTCAATATAAAAATTGATCCAAGAGCGTCCATTAACTGGCAATCAGAATATAGAAAATCACTGAGTACTGATCGAGATAATTTTCATCATGGTCTTGGATTCATATACATGCTTGGCAAGAAACCGATGGAAGAAGAAATGCCAAAAGAAGAAATGACTGACGAAAATGATTCTGATGGAGATGGTTTGACAGATGATGTTGACTTGTGTCCACAGGCTGCTGGTCCTGCTGAGTTAAATGGCTGTCCAGATACAGATGCAGACGGAGTACCTGATTATGAAGACAGATGTCCACAAACTGCTGGTCCTATCGAGTCAAGAGGTTGTCCTGATTCTGATGGTGATGGTGTCTCTGATAACGATGACGAATGTCCAAATATGGCTGGTGCGGTATCTAACAACGGCTGTCCATTAGAAGACGATACAGATGGTGATGGTATACGAAATGCAATAGATGATTGTCCAGAACAAGCTGGTCCTGTCAGTAATAGAGGTTGTCCGACAGACACAACGACTACAAATGACCGTGATGGTGATGGCGTATTAGATAGTCAAGATAGATGTCCTGATCAAAGAGGATCTGTAGCAACGGGCGGATGTCCAGATACAGATGGTGATGGTGTTGCTGATCCAGATGATGAATGTCCTCGAACAATTGGCACAGCTGCAAACAATGGTTGTCCTGAGACTGCAGATACAGATAATGACGGTATTCTAGACACTGATGATCGTTGTCCAAATGAGTTTGGTCCAGCATCTACTGGCGGATGTCCAGATACAGATAATGATGGTGTACCGAATATAGATGATCGTTGTCCGAATGAAGCTGGTCCATCAGTGTACAATGGTTGCCCAGATACAGATGGTGATGGTATTGCAAATAATCGAGATAATTGTCCAAACATAGCAGGTACAGTCTCCAATAATGGTTGTCCAGAAACATCTCAGCCATCAGTGGTGACAACACCAGGCCAACCGACGACAACTACGCAGTCTACGAGTCAGCCAAGCGGAGATGGATACATTACAATAGAAGAAGCCAATATCTTAGAGATTGCGATGCGAGCAATTCAGTTTGAAACATCACGTGATGTTATCACAAGAGAATCTTATCAGTATTTGAATTCTATAGCGGATCTGATTTCAAGATATCCTAATTATCGATTGGTGATTAGTGGTCACACTGATAGCACGGGTCCTGCTGCTCAAAACTTGAGATTATCTACGGATAGAGCGCAAGCATGCTATGAGTACCTGGTCTCAAGAGGTGTAGAAAGTAGTCGAATGGATTATGAAGGCTTTGGTGAGACCAAACCAATTGCTGACAATAGCTCATTGAGAGGTAGACAATTAAATAGACGTGTTGAATTTGTAATGTCTAGAATTCAGTAAGAAGACGTCGGTTAAATAAAAAATAGAAAAGGCCTGTATTGTGAAATACGGGCCTTTTTTTGTGTAATAATCTGAGACCACTGTGTGTCATCCTCAACGATGTCAAACTATGTAACTCAACCCACAACGTGGCCGCACCTACAATCATTCTAAAACATCAAATGACATATATTCTTTCCTAAATGATTTCTTACGGTAGTGCTTTTCTTATTTCTTGACATAGTTTATTTTTTACCCTGTACTCTAAAGCTGTAAGAAAAACGCCTTAGCCTTGTTGCCGATGTTCTGTTCAGATCTAATGAATTGAATGTTTTTCAAGAGCATACCGATATAAATTTGAAAACTTAAGAAAGCTCATACAAGATGATTTCTGCTACAAATCAGATATACAAGCCCTACAGAATAGCCACAGTTACTCCTATTTTGGAATTAGCTAGTAAGAATAGGATATTTTTATAGAGTACTTCACTTATCAAAATACATACCTATGAAAATTTTAGCCGCTGATGATCAAAAAATGATTCTTACTGCGATCAGTAATAATCTAAAAGAGACAAACTATGATCTCATAACGGCAATAGATGGAGACGAAGCCATCCGATTGTTTGAGAGTGAATCACCAGACTTATTAATCTTAGATATAAACATGCCTAAGAAATCTGGCTTTGACGTGATTAAGCATGTCAGACAAAATGCCCAGTCCTCTGTCCCTATTATCGTAATGACAGGTGCAGATGATGAGGAAACATTAGCTAAAGCATACACGCTTGGTGCAGATGATTTTATAGAGAAGCCTGTCGGAATCAACAAGCTGATCTTCAGAATACAAAAATTATTACTACAGCCTATCAACTCAATCACAGATGAATCGGTCATTAAAAGTCAAACGATTGATAAGCATATGGTGGGTGTAGTAATCCCCTGTTATAATGAAGCATTAAGGATAAAGAAATCTGAATTCTTTAGTTATATTGACCAAAATCCTGGCTATCATCTATGCTTTGTCAATGACGGTAGCACTGATAATACACTTGAAGTATTAAACCAATTAGTAGTTGAAAGACCTGATAATATTAGTGTCTATGACTGTGCAGTGAATGGCGGGAAAGCTGAAGCAGTAAGACAAGGCATGCTCCATCTAGCAAGTGATTCTGAATTTAATTTTATTGGGTTCTTAGATGCAGATTTATCGACTGATCTTTCTGATTTTGACGGCTTGGTTCAAACCTTGGCCAAATCAGATTTTAAAATGGTGAATGGCTCTAGAATAGCAAGAATGGGTGCGAATATTCACAAAGATGGAGCGAGACAGATCATCAGTAAGACAATCAACTTGATCATTCGCAATATTTTGGGCATGCCATTCCAAGACACACAATGTGGTGCGAAGGTGATGACTCCTCAGATCGCTAAAATCGTATTCGAAAATAAATTCTTGACTAGGTGGTTGTTTGATGTTGAGATCTTCTTGCGCCTAAAAAAGAAGTTTGGTCTCGATAAATCTGTAGCTATGCTATGCGAACAACCTCTAAAAAGATGGGTTCACGAAGATGGCTCCAAGTTATCGATGAAAGATTCAATTAAGATTTTTGGCCAATTGATGCAGATTGCTGTGAGTTATCGGTGAGTACAGTAACGACTCATTGTAAAGTTTAGCTCATACATTATTTAGTTTTGTCAGTGGTTGTGACCTGAGATGTTGTATTGCTCTGTAGTTATAGTTTCTGACCACTTGCTCTGAGAGGTTCATAACCTTGCCAATCTGCCTAAAACTCATATCCATGTAGTTTCTTAGGTAAAGGACTTCTCTTTGTTTTGGTGGTAAGGAGTCTAAGAGTAGTGTGATGTACTTAGTTCCTTCAATTCTACTTTCTGCTTCTATGTAGTTGACTTCTACTGAGGCTTTTATTTTGTCACTATCATGCCTAATTAAATATCTACCCTTCAAGTGATCGCGTCTATTTTTTACGCCTATTTCTTTTAAGGCGTTACGCTTTAGAGCACTAAATAAATAGACTTCTAGGTTGTCAATAGAAGATAGCCTCTTGTGGTTCTTGGCTATCCAGAGAAATAATTCTTGAATCGAATCTTCGATACTAAAAGAGCTGAGCTTTGGTGAGAATTGTAGACCATACAACTTTAGTTTCATGTAATATCGATCGTATAACTGGCTAAGAGACCCAATGTTCCCGTCGGCTATTTGATGTTTTAAGCTTTCCGTAGATATGGTATGTTTAGCCATTATTGCAGTTCAAGACAATGATTTTCCATGTGTTAACAAGTCTTTATATTTCAAATAACGGAATAAATATTAAACTATCAGCATTTTTTTAATTCTAGACGGTTACAAAGTGAGAAGTTGTTCCATCTTTCTTATAAAGAGTGATGAAATAACTCATCATTAAGAATATCATAGTTTGTATGAAAATTCATGGTTTTAAAGATTATAGCGTAGAGGAATTTATTGAAGAAGATCTGTTTCGAAGGTGGGTGATTGAAAATGACAAATCTTTGGATTTTTTCTGGCATAGATATACAGATAATTATCCTGAACAAGCAGCTAAACTTGAGGAAGCAAAACAAATACTAGAAACAACGTATACCCATTTTTTAGATAAAGAAACATCAATTAGTAAGCCGTCGGATGACTTTAAATCTCGACTTACGCAAGAATTTAATCGTGAATTAGCAAAGCATGATGTACCATCAAGTATACCCAACAAATTATTCCATAGACTTGCTATTGCCGCCTCAGTAGTATTGGTCATTGGATTTTCTTCATTCTTTTTTATGGAAGAAAAGAGTAGTAGCATTGAATATGTAACAGGCAATGCAGAATGGAAGAAAGTAACACTACCTGATGGTTCAATTGTAGAGTTAAACGCCAATTCTCAATTATCCTTGACAGAAGAATGGGAGGATGGTGTCAGTAGAAGAGTTTGGCTCAAAGGAGAAGCATTTTTTAAAGTGAAGAAAATACCTTCTACTCAAGTTAAGTTTACAGTCATCACTAAAGATTTAGAAGTCGATGTCTTAGGGACTACCTTTAATGTAAACACAAGAAATGATCATACAGAAGTATTCCTAGAAGAAGGTATCATCACGCTAGATCTTCAAGGCAGAAAGGAGCAAATTAAGCTAGGTGAATTTATATCCTATTCTCAGGCGACTAAAAAAATAATAGACCGATATAAAGAAACCGAAGAAATACATTCTAAGTGGAAAGATGGTGTACTTAATATTACTGATGCAAGTATGAAAGACATCTTATATGAAGTAGAATCCATCTACGGGATAGATCTTATTGTAACGGATAAAACGCTTTTAGAAAAAGTAGGTTCTGTAGCCATCCCCGTAGATAATTTGGATATGGCAACCTCCATATTAGAGAGAGTCCTGAATGTGAAAATGGAAAGAAAAGGTAAACAAGTATTTATAAACTAGACAAAAAGAAGCCAGATGAGTTTTTGAAGTCCACATCTGGCCTGATTCCTATTATGTGATAATAAAAACTAACACAAAATGAATAAAAATATCTATCTCTCAGTCACTTTGCTGATAAGTTTTATGATGCTTTGTCATAATTCTGCATTCGCAAATAAATGTACCAACACAGGTGAACGATATCTCATAGATGTTATCGATGATTTTGCTGCTACATAAATGTGTTCTTTTCATATGAGAAAGCAATGATAGAGGGTGTCAAAGTTGAATTTGACTTTAATAAGAATGAAGTATTGAGTTCTGCAATGGATAGACTATTCAGTTTAGTTGATTTGGGCTATGAGATTATCGGTGAAAAATACATCGTGATCTTTAAAAAGTCTGAAAAGTCCAATTCGGATCTTACTAAATTAAAACATCATTTTAAGGAAATTGAAAAAATAGAATCCAAAGGCAAGCTGCGTATCATAAATAGAAAATCTGATAAGCTTTCTATTTCTAAACAGCAACCGAATCAAATGCTATCAATTGATGAAGTAGTTGAAATTATACGTGGATCCGTTCGGGATGAGAATGGAGAAAATTTGATTGGAGCCTCTATACGCATTAGCGGTACAGGCACTGGAACAACTACTGATTTTGAGGGCAATTTTGCGATTGAAGTTGAAAAGCTTCCTGCGACTCTTGAAATAAGCTATACGGGATATAAGAGCCAAACCGTAGTTGTAGATAATACGGCGAGCCCTATCGAAATAGCCTTAGTCAGTGGTTTAAGTTTGGATGCGATCTTGGTAACCTCGAGAAAGCGAGAAGAATCCTTAAAGGATGTCCCCGTAGCGATAACAGCCGTCAGTGGACGAAAACTAGAAGCTCTACAGGCGAATGATATTTCCTCAGTCGCCAGCGTGGCACCAAATGTCAATTTTTCATTTGCTGGGACGACCTCAGGATCTCCTTCTGCCGCGGTCATCTATATTAGAGGTGTTGGACAAAATGATTTTCTGCAAACACTGGACCCAGGTGTAGGAATTTATGTGGATGGGGTATATATGGGTAGAACCATAGGATCCGTTTTAGATTTAGTAGACCCAGAGAGAGTTGAGGTATTACGCGGACCTCAAGGGAGTCTCTTTGGAAGAAATACTATCGGAGGAGCCATCAGTCTAACCTCAAAGGACCCAGGCGATGAAACCGAAGGTTACATTAAAGCCACGACTGGAGCTTATAGTAGAGTAGGTGTCCAAGGGTCGTTAAATGTCCCTTTTTCTAACACCTTGAAAGCTCGATTCAGTGCTAAGTATCACAAAAGAGATGGTTATGTTGAGCGCTTAGCGGCAGGAGATGTTTTAGGTAATGATAACTCCCTAGGTGCACGAGCTAACTTTCTGTTCGAACCATCTGATAAATTCAGACTTCGAGTCAACCTTGATTATACCTTAGAAGATGAGAAAGGAGCAGCAGAAGAGCAGATTGGCCCCAATGGAGTCTTTGCCAATCTATACAATAACAATATAGTCGGCGATACCTTATGTCCTCAAAGCGGGAATCCTAATTGCTTTCAAAATACGGTAAGTACTGAGCCCTATACAACAAATGAAACTGCACCGAACTTTAGTGAGGTGAATGCATTCGGTAGTGCTTTAATTGCTGAATATGATCTCAATAATACAGTAAGTTTTAAATCGATAAGCTCATTTAGAGATCTGGCATCAAAGTTCACAAGAGGTTCTGATGGTAGTCCTGTGGAGCTCTTTCAGACACAAAATGACTATAATCAATCACAGATTTCGCAAGAGCTTCAATTGACAGGTAGTTCTGATAAGATAGACTTCGTGTCTGGACTATACTTCTTTAAAGAGACTGGTGATGACCTTGCTACAGTAGAAGCAGGTGCATTGCCATTTATCCCAACCTTTCCATTGTTGTCTGGAGGTGAAATTGATAATTCTAGTTTTGCAGTGTTTGGGGAAGCTACGTTTAATGTCACTGAGAAGCTTCATCTCACTGGTGGTCTTCGATTTACCTCTGAGACAAAAAGATTTAACCCTAATTCTTTTGCCGTTAATCATCCAACACCGAGATTGGTTACGGAAGGATTCCGCGAGTTAGAGTTTTCAAGAGTCACTTGGCGTGGTATAGCAGCCTATGATATCTCTGATAATGTCAACGCGTATGGTTCTGTATCGACAGGATTTAAAAGTGGAGGATTTGATTCACGGTATACGAGTCCACCAAGCGAAAATGAGCCAACAAGTTTTGATCCCGAGAATGTGATCAATTATGAGCTTGGCTTCAAAACATTTATTCCTGCCGCAGATTTGAGACTAAATATTGCTGCGTTTACTGCAGACTATCAAAATATTCAAGTGCAGGGAAATCCTCCAGGCCAAATTGCAACAATAACCTTTAATGGGGCAGAGGCATCAATTAGTGGATTAGAATTAGAGATGGATTGGTCTCCGGTAAATAATCTAATCCTGAATGGATCTCTAGGCTTGTTGGATGCCAAGTACGAATCGCTCAACGAAAATACAAATGAATTTACCTTAGATGATAAACTCGTCAGGACGCCTACGAGTAGTTATAATTTAGGCATATCATACCTATTTGGTTTGGCTGACGCAGGCTCAATTTTACCGAGAGTGGATATCAGCTCTCAAAACAACATTCACTTTGAACCTGCTAATAACGATTTGGTATTCGAAGATGGGTACCATAATATTAATGCCACACTAAGCTATTCAACAAAAAGTAAACGAATCAATTTTACTGCAGGTATTATTAATTTGACAAACGAGAGATATTTGTTGGCTGGTGATTCTAACGGTACCTTGAGTTATGCTAATGGTGTTTACTCCAGGCCAAGAAACTGGTTTGCCTCAGTTAAATATGATTTTTAAGAGCTTAAGGAATTAATTAAGCTTTAAGATGCATCTGTATACATTGTACAGGTGCATTTTTATTTCTTTTGTTTTACTATGACTTTTCATAACAAACCAAGAGAGAATAATCATTAATTTTAAGTATGAACTTTTTAAAAAGCCTTGGGCCAGGATTATTGTTTGCTAGTACAGCGATAGGCACATCTCACTTGGTGCTTTCTACAAGAGCTGGAGCACACTATGGTCAGGTCTTCTTATGGGTCATTTTTGGTGCCTTGTTGTTGAAATATCCATTCTATGAATTTGGGACTCGATATGCTATCGCGACAGGTAAAAGTCTTGTGTCAGCTTATAAAAAACAAGGTCGGTTTGCCTTAGGTCTGTTTACATTTATTATTTGCATCAATATGTTTGCAGTCACTGGTGCTGTCGGTGCAGTAAGTGCAGGACTGTTAAGTACTTTGATTGGTGTGCCTGTAGCCATGCCTATTATGGTCGGATTATTATTGACACTGACTGTGGCTTTGTTGTTTTGGGGAGGTTTTTCATTTTTGGATGGATTTATTAAGATATTATCCATCATATTGTTTCTGTCAGTCAGTACTGCATTTGTCATGGTTCTGATAAAAGGACCTGTCGTACAATCACCAGATTTTTCGCCACCTGACTTGTTGGATGGCGCAGGTATTGCTTTATTAATCAGTCTTATCGGATGGATGCCTGCCGGGATGGAAGCGTCTACAATGAACAGCATCTGGGTAGTCGAAAAATGGCAGGCCACAAAGCATCGTCCCACTTTAAAAGAAGGAATGTTTGACTTCAAGTTTGGTTATGGATTTACAGTTGTACTCGCTTGCATGTTTTTGATTATCGGTTCATTTACAGTATATGGAACTGGTCAATTACTGGAAGGAAATGCCAATCAATTTTCGAATTCACTCATAGCGGTATTTACCTCAAATTTGGGAAGTTGGTCATTCCCTATTATTGCAATTGCTGCCTTTGGGGCGATTTATGGCACATTGATTACGGTCATTGATGCTTTTGCGCGAAGCTTTGTGGCTTGCTTAATAGAATTGCGGTCCACTGTAGAGGCTCCCCAACGGACTCCTATATTACAATACAGAATAGTCCTATCTGTGATCGCGATCGGTGGCTTTTTATTATTCTATTTATCAGCAAGTAGTATGGTGAAGATGTTAGAATTTGCGACGGTTTTAAGTTTTTTGACTGCGCCATTTATCAGTTTCTTTAATCTGAAGGCGATTAAAAGCAGTGGAGTACCTGTAGAGTATAAGCCAAACCCAAAACTGATATATCTCGCCTACCTAGGCTTGGCTATGAATGCTTTATTTGCATTATTTTACCTCTGTTATAAGTTTGCTTGAGCATGACTAGATGGCTTCGTGTCTATTAATTTTGCATGACACAATTCAATATTTCAATTCTTGCGACTGGAACACAAAGCCTATTACAACTCAATATTTTTCTTCAACGTTTTTTGCCTTACTGAGAACCGCAGCCTTCAGTCCTTCTTTATACTCTTGAACTCGTTGCTGTACTTCTTTATCCGAAGCACCAATAATCGAAGCGGCAAGTATACCTGCGTTCTTTGCTCCGTTGAGCGCGACAGTTGCGACTGGAATACCATTTGGCATTTGGAGTATGGACAATATGGAATCCCAGCCATCGATCGAGTTTGATGATTTAATCGGGACACCAATTACAGGTAATGGAGTGATCGAAGCGACCATACCAGGTAAGTGTGCTGCACCTCCTGCACCAGCGATGATCACCTTTATACCTCGACTAGCTGCAGCCTTTGCAAAATCAAACATCCGTTCTGGTGTTCGATGAGCGGAGACAACTGTCACTTCAAAAGGTATGTTGAATTCACTTAATACCTCTGCGGCTTGTTTCATGATAGGCAAATCTGAATCAGATCCCATAATAATACTAACAAGAACATTATCCATGACTGATGACTTTTAAGCTCGATTTAATTAAATCATATTTCTCTTTTGCAGAATCCAAGTTGTGATCTACAATATTAATGTGTCCCATTTTTCGTTGGGGTTTCGTGATTGACTTGCCATAAATGTGAACATGGACACCTGACAAGGCTAAGCACGATTCTAATCCTTCATAAAAGGCAGGGCCTGTATGTCCAGGCTCTCCTAAGATATTCATCAGCAGGCTAGGGGAGACTAATTGAGTATCACCTAAGGGTAAGCCAACGATTGCTCTGAGCTGTTGCGCATACTGAGAGGTGTGACATGCTTCTATAGAATGGTGGCCGCTATTGTGTGGGCGTGGTGCCAGTTCGTTGACCCACAATCTTTGTTCTGTATCGACGAACATTTCCACTGCGAGGAGACCCACAATTTGTAATTCGTAGGCGATGGTGCTTGCGATTAGCTTGGCTTCTGCTGCAAGCTGGGAAGAGATTGCTGCAGGCGCTATTTGCCGATCAAGCAGATTGGCATTAGGGTCCACGACCATTTCTACTGGGTCGTAAATGGCGATACTATCATCGGACTGTCTGGCGATGATAACTGAAATCTCTTTATCGATATTGACAAGATCCTCAATCACAGATGGTGCATCAAATGCAGTGGATAGGTCACCTTCGGTTTTAATTACGGTGACACCTCTACCATCATAGCCATCTCTACGTAGCTTCTGCACAAAGGGGTATTGGATGCTTCCTTCTTCGATTTTTTCTTTTAGATCTTCCAATGACTCGACCAATGAGAATGCTGGTGATTCAATATTGATGTCTTCAAAAAATTGTTTTTGCTCTCCTTTATCTTGAATGAGAGCAATGACTTCAGGCTGTGGAAAAACGTCTTTGCCAGATTTTTCTAGATCACGTAAGGCTTCCACGTTTACTGCTTCGATTTCGATACTGATGACATCTTTGTCTTTGCCAAAAGCCATGACGTCCTCGTAGGATTTAAAACTGCCTTCTATAAAATTTGGGCAAATACGGCCTACTGGAAATTCTTTACTTTGATCCATGAAATGAATATCGAGACCTAAGGGCGTAGCGGCTTGGTATAACATCTTACCTAGCTGCCCACCGCCAAGTATGCCAATTTTTTTCTCTAAGGGATTTGAACTCATCTGACTGCAAAATTACTTATTTCATATTACCTTCACATGACTATGAGTCAAATAATAATAAAGGATACGAGAATTGTCAATGAAGGACAGATCATTGAAGGCGATTTATTGATAAAAAATGGTCGAATTGAGCGGATTGGCGGTGTGATTGATGCCAAAGAGGCCAAAGAGATGATTGGACATGGCAAACATCTTCTACCAGGCATCATTGATGATCAGGTTCATTTTAGGCAACCAGGCTTAACGCATAAAGCGGACATCGCTAGTGAATCCAGAGCGGCAGCCGCTGGAGGCATCACGAGTTTTATGGAAATGCCAAACACAAAGCCAACAGCTACAACGCAAGAGCGATTAGAGGAGAAATATGAAGTTGCCAAACATTCGGCCTATACGAATTACTCTTTCTATATGGGCGCTACGAATGAAAACCTAGAAGAAGTACTCAAGACAAATGATAAAACGGTTTGTGGCGTGAAGATATTCATGGGAAGCAGTACTGGTAATATGCTAGTGGATAACCACGACACCTTGGATCGTTTGTTTTCAAATGTAGATATGTTAATTGCCACGCATTGTGAGGATGAGCAAACCATCCGCACGAATAAAGAGTTGTGGAAGGACAAGAACCCTACGGCTAAAGACCATCCCATAATTCGTTCTGTAGAAGGATGTTATTTGTCCTCTTCCATGGCCGTTGAATTAGCAAAAAAGCATAATACACGATTACATATACTGCATATATCGACCAAAGATGAAATTGAATTATTTGATAATACAATTGCCTTAAAGGATAAAAGGATTACCTCAGAGGTTTGTGTACACCACCTATACTTCAATGCTGATGACTATGAGCGCTTGGGGACTAAGATTCAATGTAACCCTGCAATCAAAGCGCGTGAGCATCAAGAAGCTCTGTTTGGGGCCTTGCTAGACAATCATTTTGATGTGATCGCTACAGACCATGCACCTCATACAATGGAAGAGAAGGCATTGCCATATGGGCAAGCTCCATCTGGATTACCGCTGATCCAGCATAGTTTACTGATTATGTTGGACTTCTGGAAAAAAGGAAAGATTAGCTTGGAACGGGTAGTTGAGAAAATGTGCCATGCGAATGCAGAGTGTTTCGGCATTCAGAATCGAGGCTACATTAGAGAATGTTATGCTGCAGATTTAGTTTTAGTGGATACAAATATGGAGTATCAAGTATCAAAAGATAATGTACTCTTTAAGTGTGGATGGTCTCCTTTAGAAGGTGTTACGTTTCCGTGTTCCATTTCTAAAACGTTGGTGAATGGTCAAATTGTCTTTGACGGTCATGAAGTCTTTGATTTAGGAGCAGGTGAGAGGCTGATGTTTGACAAAGGATAATGACTTACTGTTAAATAAAGAAATCTATGTCCTTAGGTCAGGGACATAGATTCTGTTGCAAAAATTTTAAAGAAAGCGATTTGTTGGTCTTTTAAAGTGCAGTTAAAGCCTTTGTGCTTTTTATTTTAGTTGTTATTTCTAAAAAGGAGATGAGACTATCCAAATGTTTGAGAGAAGATAAAGAACGCAGCCATGGCGAAGATGCCACATACTTGAAGTGTGTCAATGATATTTTCTAAGGAAAGAGTTTGAGAATTCTGCATGATATAACTGTTAGACTATCCGAACGTTTGAGAAAGAATAAAGAACGCAGCCATTGCGAAGATGCCACACACTTGGATTGTGTTGATGATGTTTTCTAAGGAAAGAGTTTGAGAATTTTGCATTTTAAAATTTTTGTTGATTACTAATTTTAAAATGACGCCCGTTGTACTTGTAATGACACCACAAATATATGACAGAAACAAGGTTGGAGTCAATACCTACAATGTAGTGTTTTGCAAATTAACTACATCTGTCTACAGATTACCTACATGTTTTAGTTGTTATAAACGATATAAATAGTTGATATTCAATTAGTTAATTGAATGAGTATACATAAGTTAATAACTTTGCATAAGTCGAAATTAATAGTTGATGTTATCACAAATAGACTACAGTTTAAGTCTTGTCAATGACTTTCTGCGAAGAATGTTATGAAAGAAAGATGAAGTTTTAATACAACCAAAGTCATTTTAGACGAGTTTTGAATAGAAGATTGGTTTGCTAGCTGTCAAGTAATGGCTAACTATAATTACATTAAGATGTATCGATTTTTTATAATTCTTATCACATTGTCAATTCTAAGTTGTTCTAAGACTGCTGATGAATTGATCTTAGTGACCACTTTAGAGTCATATCTAATCGGTGAAGAGTTTGCTGTAGATAATGTTATTGCCTGTGCAGCAAGTCATGAAAATGATGCTTTAATCAGTGTATTCTTTTATCCAAGGCCAGGTGCCTCAAGTTTCAAGTATTTTGAAACAGTAGATACGATTGGTGACAAAAATGATTTTGAAAATTATAGTCTCCTAGAATTTCCAATGATCAATGTATTCAATGGTTTTTTAAAACGATTTGAAGTGTCATCTGAAAAGGAGAAATGGGTTGTTGTGACTTTTGAAGAAGAAGGGATGATACATATCTCAAATCCAATTAAGCTAAAACACAAAACGAAGCCAACAGAATATATCTCTCGAAATGTCGAAATCAATACATCGACCACCATGCCCATTTTTTTATGGCAAGATGGCGTGTTCGATGATACTGTAATATATTTCCATGTCGTCTCTGACGCAGCTAATAATTTGCTATCAGGTACGTATACCTTTGAGCAAGACTTTCAGTATTACAACTTAGATAATGTCGTTTTAAATATCACCCCAGAAACACCTCCAGAATTAATTTCAGCTGAGACGTATCATTTTACATTACTAGGGGTGAGTGAAGACAATTGGGTGAATCTCTTCTCAGAAGTCGTATTTCAAATAGAGTGAGTGAGTACAGTGAGAAGAAGTTAGCCAAGAAAATGAACTTCTTAGGTTTAGCCTATGTGATCTATGTGTCTATGTGGTGATTAAGAAAAGAACATCTAAAAAAACAAAATCTATATCCTAAGATATTGGATATAGATTCTGTTACATAAAAACTAAGGAAAACGATTATTGGTTTTTTGGGTGCAGTTAAAGCGAATGTGCTTTTATTTTTAGTTGTTGATTTTAAAGTAGAAGAGTTTGACTATCCGAATGTTTGAGAGAGGATGAAGAACGCAGCCATAGCGAAGATGCCACAGACTTGAACCGTATTGATTATATTTTCTAAAGAAAGAGTTTGGGAATTTTGCATGATACAACTGTTAGACTATCCGAAAGTTTGAGAAAGAATAAAGAACGCAGCCATTGCGAAGATGCCACAGACTTGGATTGTGTTGATGATGTTTTCTAAGGAAAGAGTTTGAGAATTTTGCATTTTAAAATTTTTATTGATGACTAATTTTAAAATGACGCCCGTTGTAATTGTAATGACACTACAAATATATGACAGAAACAAGGTTCGAGTCAATACCTACAATGTACTGATTGGCAAAATATCTACACAGATCTACATTTCCTCTACATAATTAGGCAGATTTCACTGGTCTAAAGAGCAGGTAATCAGTAAGTTATAAAATTGAATTTACAAAGGTTAATAAGTTGTAAGAATTGGGAATTAATTTTTTGAGTGATGACAAATAGACTACACATTAGATTTAATGGATGCAGTCTTGCGGTTTTTACAATCTAATCAGGCTTCAGTTTAGAAGATGGCATCCGATGATAGGTATTCAATCAGACCTGTATTTGGTTCATAAGTCTCTTCTATTTGAGTAGTTTTTTCAAGAAGACGACTGGACAAATAATTAAATCTTTTGTATCTTAAAAGAAAAGTCATGAAGAATTTTCAAACAAAAGCCGTTGACTCCACAACGATTACTCACAAAAAGGACGCTCCATCTGTTACCAAATATATGACTAAAGACCTCATCACTTTCACACCTGACATGGACATCAATGTGGTTATTGATTCGCTCTTGAAGCATCGGATATCAGGCGCACCTGTCTTAAATGACAATGGTGAAGTTGTTGGATTGATTGATGACAAAGATTGCCTCAATGTTTTATTTGGAAGTGTTTATAATAGAACACCCGTCGGTCCAGAGACTGTCTCAAAGTATATGTCGAATGTGATGAAGTCAATCAGTATTCACGATAACATCATGGATGTTGCTTATGTCTTTAGTTCATCTCCATACAAGAGATTACTTGTGAAAGATGACCAGAACAAATTAGTTGGCCAAATCAGTAGACGAGATATATTGAGTGCGATTAAGGATATGATGTAGCTCCTTTCAGTCGCAGTGAATAGTAGATAGTAGATAGTGGATTGTGGATAGTAGATAGTAGATAGTGGATAGTGGATAGTGGATGGTGGATGGTGCGTGGAGGAAAATCTAATTATAAAGTAATGATTTTTGTCATACACCGATTGGTATTTATAGCTGTCGAAATGACAGAAATAGTCTATTTTTATTGTTGATGAAGTTGATATCGATACTCTGTTTTATTTTATACTGCTTTGGGCTTACCGCTCAAGAGGTGAAGTATACATTGGACGACTTTTATTTATATGGGAGTGCGATTGCAAGAGATGATACCACTGTTATGTTGACTGACAATCTACTTAGGCAAACTGGAACAATGTGGTTCAAGAATGATATTGACCTAAGAAAGCCATTTCATATCGAATTGGATATATTCTTTGGTTGCTCAGATGGTGGTGCTGACGGCATTAGTTTTATTCTTCATCCCGAATGGTCAATTGGACCTACGGGAGAAGGTATGGGTGTGGGTGGTCTCTCACCTTCGTTTAGAGTAGAAATGGATACGTATCAAAATTTTCATTTGGCCGATGCACATTTCGATCATGCGGCCTTAATGGCAAATGGTATATCCCATCATCAGTTGGGTCTCACTGAGCCTATCCCATTACTTCCTAAAAAGAAGAATGTTGAAAATTGCACCTTTTATACTGTAAGCTTTGAATGGCTTCCTGCAACACAAATTTTCTCCTTTACATTTAATGGGCTCGAACGGATTAGGAGACAGGTCGATTTAGTGTCTTTAATATTTAAGGATAATGCAAAAGTGTTTTGGGGCTTAGGTTCGGCAACGGGACAAAAGCGCAATAAACATTTGGTCAGAATAAGAAAATTAGAATTTACCTTAATCGAATCACTTAACGAGTACGATCAAGCTGCCTTGATAGATGGTGAGACATTAATTCTACCTGAGTTTACTTTCGATTCTGGTAGTTCAAAGCTGCCTGAATCAGCTAAACCTATATTGGATAAACTGATGAAATTTCATGAACAGCATCCTAATCACACAATCCTCTTAGAGAGTTTCACAGACGCTGTAGGTGATGAGAGCAGTAATTTAAAATTAAGCAAAGACCGCGTTGAAGTCATCGCCAAATATATGATCTCCAAAGGCTTTGAAAAATATAAACTCATGTATAACTGGAATGGAGAAGCCAATCCAATCGATACCAATGAAACTGAACAAGGAAGAAAAAACAATCGGCGTATCGAATTAAGAATGAAGATTATTAGAGCCTAAAGAATGACAAGGTTAACTATCTCAGTTTTGCATTCTTTAGTTGAGACTGGGTATTATATATAACGAATTTGATTTAACCCCCTGCATCCCCCTTGAAAAGTGGGACCTTTAAACTTCGTAATCACTGAAATAATGTTGCGAAAAATAAATTCAGAGTGATAACTATAATTATATTTCCTTTATGAATAGTGGAAATGTAGGTATGAATACTCGAGTGAAATTACCTAGTGCTCTGTCAAGTATATATTGACTTGTAAATTCATACTTGAGAGACCATTAGTGACAAATTGAACATCTAGTAAAGAGTATCTAGTTTAGTATTCAAATCAAATTCAAAAATAGCACGCGTCATTCTGAACTCGATTCAGAATCTGATTTGTGATGAGCCTGATAGATCACTAATCTGAGTACCACAATCGTATACTACATGCCATGATGAGATCCTGAATCGAGTTCAGGATGACGGTACAACTGGAAGTGTAGTGTTTAAAAAAGTACGTGTTATTCCGAGCATCTAAAATCCCTATTCGTTATACTCTTATGCTAATGGTCTGACAAGATAAGCTTGACTAGTGTTTTTGGCGTATTTGCACATGTACGTCGTTACAGAACCGGCCTTGATAGCCAAGGCTATCAGACCGAACCTGCGCCTAGTTCATGCACAAACTACTCTCAAATTCAACGAGTCAATATATATATATACTTGACAGAGCACTAGTCTCCACAGAGAAGATTGAAATGCCTACAAAAGTAACTTACGCATTTATCCGGTTGAAAAATTGATCAATATTTTCTTCTAATGTCTGTTCTTCGTTGCCAACAGCTCTGATAAATGCACTCCCAATAATTGCTCCATTGGCATAATGAAATGCACGTTCTTTTGTCTCTTTGTCATGAATCCCAAAACCAATCAATCTCGGATTTTTCAAAGCCATCCCATTCACCCGCTCGAAATACGCAATCTGCTCTTCACTAATATCACCCGTCTTGCCCGTAATGCTAGATTGAGAAACCATATACACAAAGCCACTGCTCAACGCATCCGCCATCAGAATCCGCTCCTCCGACGTCTGAGGCGTAATCAAAAAACTATGACAAACATCATATTTTTCAAATAGCTCCTTATGGTCATCACGATAAATAGCCATCGGTAAATCAGGAATAATCATCCCATCAATCCCCACCTCCGCAGCCTTTTTCACAAAGTCTTCTATCCCATATTGGATCAACTGATTATAGTAACCCATCACAATCAACGGAATCTCCACATGCTGACGCGCCTCCGCAATCTGCCCAAACAGCACCTCTAAGCCCATCCCATTCTTCAAAGCCACCGCACTGCTCTTCTGTATCGTCTCCCCATCCGCCATCGGATCCGAATAAGGCATACCAATCTCAATAATATCAGCCCCATGCTCCGCCAACGAGCGAATGATCGGCACTGTACTCTCCAAACTCGGATGCCCCGCTGTAAAATATACATTCAGCACACCTTCTTTTTTCTGCTCAAATAAGCTTGTCAATCTATTCATATCTAATTAAAATCTAAAATAAATCAATAGTCTATAGTCCATGGTCGATAGATGTGGATGGTAAAATAAACCAAACTATTGTCTATCAACTAGCTAACTTTTACGAAACGGGCTAAGGCACTAAAGTAATAAGTCCATTGTCTATAGTCAATAGTCAATAGTCCATGGTCGATAGATGTGAATGGTAAAATAATCAAACTATTATCTGTCAACTAGATCGATTTGTAATTAATCCAAAATGCATCTATCGACCATCAACCATCAACCATCAACTATCAACTATCTCCCCATCCAAATGCGCTATATAAGTACTCAAATCCTTATCCCCTCTACCAGACAAACAAACCACCATCGACTCATCCGGCTTCGCACCAATCTGGTCCAAAATCGCAAATGCATGCGCAGTCTCCAAGGCTGGAATAATTCCTTCTTCCCGCGTTAAATGAAAAGCTGCTTTTATCGCCTCTTCATCCGTCGCACTAAACACCTGTGCCCGCTCACTCTTGATCAAGTGTGCATGCAAAGGCCCAATCCCAGGATAATCCAAGCCAGCCGAAATAGAGTAGGGCTCCACAATCTGCCCATCTTCTGTCTGCATCAACAAGGTCCTGCTACCATGAATAATGCCCATGCTACCCAACACACTCGTCGCTGCACTCTCACCCGTATCAATACCCAATCCTGCCGCTTCAACCAAGACTAGCTTCACCGCCTCATCTTCCAAATAGTGGTAAAATGCTCCCGCCGCATTACTCCCGCCGCCAACGCATGCCACAATGTAATCTGGATTCTCCGAACCCGTCTGCTCCTTCAGCTGCCATTTCATCTCCTCGCTGATCACAGACTGAAACCGCGCCACCAAGTCTGGATACGGATGTGGCCCTACCACGGACCCAATGATATAATGTGTATCCACAGGATTATTAATCCAATCGCGAATTGCCTCATTGGTCGCATCTTTTAATGTCTGGCTACCGCTGAGCGCTGGCTCCACGCGAGCGCCTAGCATCCGCATGCGGGCTACGTTAGGTGCTTGCCGTTTGATGTCCGTGCTCCCCATATAGACCACGCATTCAAGTCCCATCAATGCACAGACTGTTGCCGTGGCCACACCATGTTGCCCCGCACCAGTTTCTGCGATAATTCTTGTTTTGCCTAAGCGCTGAGCGAGCAAGATTTGACCGATGGTATTATTAATTTTATGCGCACCTGTATGATTCAGATCCTCCCGCTTTAAATATACATTGGTATTCAATTCTTTGGACAGCTTGGCTGCATAATAGAGTGGCGAAGGCCGACCCACATAATCCTTAAGTAGCTTTCTGAATTCTTTTTGAAAAGAGTCCTCCGCCATAATGCTGAGGTATTGCTTTTGCAAAGTGTCAATGTTTGAGTGGAGCATTTCTGGAATGAAAGATCCACCAAACTGACCATAAAATCCTGTTTCGTTAACTTGGTATTTCACCTGTTTGTATATTTAAAACTGTCAAAAATGTTTCAATTAAGTCTTTACTTTTTACCGCCGGAGCGAGCTCGAATTTACTATTGATATCGATACCTAGAAACTGATCATGAGTAAATTGGCTCAGCTCAATCGCGTCTTCTGGCCCAATGCCTCCGCTCAGCAAAAATGGTTTATTACCCTCGTATTTTTCTAGCATTTCCCAATTAAATTTTTTACCGCTGCCACCATATGATTTACATCGCGTATCAAACAAATAGTAATCACTACAATGCTCAAATTGTTCAATCGTACTCATATCAAAATCTTCATCGATTCTAAAGACCTTAATGACTGGACAGGATTCGTGTATGACTTGGCAATAGTCATCGGTTTCATCTCCATGTAGCTGCACATAGTGAAGCTTGAAAGTGTCGATTTTGTTCAGAATAAAATCTAGACTAGCATTTACAAACACGCCAACCCGTTTTATATGTTCCGGTATTTGCTTGATGCTTGCTTCTTCAAAGTTGGCAATGTATCGGCTCGATGCTGGATAAAAATTTAAGCCAATCATCTGAATGTCCAATGCCGCTATAGCTGCGATGTTTTGGCGGTCTCGCATCCCACATACCTTAACGATCATAGACGATTGTTTACATCTGTTATAAAATCTTGGCAGGCTTTACCGGGGTCTTGCATCTTCATAAATCGTTCGCCAATCAGAAAGCCATTGTAACCCGTTTCCTTTAACATGACGATTGTGTCTGGATCATGAATCCCGCTTTCAGAAATCTTAGTGACTTCTTGTGGCAGGTGTTCAAAGAGTCTGACACTATGCATCGGATCGACAGTAAACTGGGTAAGGTCTCTGTTGTTGACGCCAACGATGTCTATGTCGGTCGTATATTTTTCGAGTTGCTCTAGGGTATGAATTTCAAGTAAGGTGTCGAGCTGCAGTGATTTGGCTAGTGCTGCAAATGACTTGACTTCTTCCTTAGTTAAGATTTCTGTAATTAACAATATGGCATCAGCACCTATAGATTTGGCTTCGATGATTTGGTACTCATCGATGATGAATTCTTTACGGAGTAGGGGCGTGTCTACAATCCTGCGCGCGTCCATTAGGTCGTTAGTGTGGCCACCAAAGAAATGCTCATCTGTCAATATCGATATGCCGCTGACACCCGCTTGGGTATAGTGCGTGACGATTTGACTGACTTTTGCGTCAAGATTGATCGTGGGCTTAGAGGGCGACCTGCGTTTGAATTCAGAAATAATACCGATTGGTGATTCCTTTAGTGCTGTGGATAGTGAACGAGGCGTCCTGCTAAATAGCTCTGTAGACTCAAGATCTTTGATCGATTGTACGTCTTTTCGCTTTGCAATTTCCTCTTTTTTATGGAGGACTATTTTATCTAAAATATGCATTTGATAATTTGATTCAACAATTGAATAAAAAATTAGACATCATCTTTTCTCCATCTGGTGTCAAGACTGATTCGGGATGAAATTGAATAGCATACACATTATACTCTTTGTGTTTGATTGCCATGATCTCATTGTATTCATCGGTACACGTGATCTCTAAATCTGGCGATAGCGTCGATTTATCAATGACCCAACTGTGATATCTCCCGGCTTGAAACGTCTGCGCTATCCCATCAAATAACTGACAGGATACATCTGTCAACATCATCGGTGTTTCCACTCCATGAAAGACATCATCGAGATTTTTTAATTGACTCCCAAACACTTCACCAATCGCCTGCTGACCCAAACAAACCCCCAGCATCTTTTTCTTAGGTGCATATTCACGAATAATCTCTTTCAATAATCCAGCTTCATCAGGAATGCCTGGTCCTGGCGATAAGACAATCACATCATACTTGTCCACCTCTTCCAAAGGGATTTGATCATTGCGTACGACATCCACCTGCGTGTCCACCAACTCCTTTATCAAATGCACAAGATTGTACGTAAAGGAATCGTAGTTGTCAATCACCAATATTTTATCTTTCATTTTCTTTATTTCTTTATAATCATGTCACGCCTTCGGCGTTCTTCCATCCATTCCCGTGATGAATCATGGGCTATAATTATGTCACAGCTTCGGCGTTTTTTCATCCATTCCCGTGATGAATCACGGGCTATAATCATGTCACACCTTTGGTGTTTTTTCATCCATCCCGTGATGAATCATGGGCTATAATCATGTCACACCTCCGGTGTTCTTCCATCCATTCCCGCGATGAATCATGGGGCTATAATCATGTCACACCTTTGGTGTTCTTCCAACCCACATCCTTATGTGTCTTGTACAAATACCACGGGGCTACAATCATGTCACACCTTCGGTGTTTTTCCAAAACACATCCTTATGTGTCTTGTACAAAAACAACAGGTCTAATGTGTCTTATGTGTTTCTCTACCCAGATTCTGAATCAAGTTCAGAATGACGGTTAAGATTGAACCATTTCGCTATAAACCCTCCGCTCTCTCTAGCGCCTTCTTTAAGGCCGCCAATTTATTATTTACCTCCTGTAACTCCTTCGTCTCATCTGACTTGATAACTAAGCCAGCTCCAGCTTGCCGATGTAGCACATTATCAATACTCAAAAACGACCGAATGATAATCGCATGGTTTAAATCACCATTGAAATTGATCATGCCAATACCGCCACCGTAAAAACTTCTTGAATGAGGCTCATATTGACTAATCAGTTCCATCGCCTTATACTTTGGTGCACCTGACAAGGTACCTGCAGGAAAGGTGTCTGCGTACACTTTAAAGTTAGTCGCCTCAGTATTTAAATTTCCTTTCACAACAGATGTGAGGTGGATCACATGACTGAAAAACTGGGCCTCCTTAAAGGAAGCGACATGCACACCACTGGTACTAATACTCAAATCATTTCTGGCTAGATCGACTAGCATGACATGCTCTGCGACCTCCTTTGGGTCTTGTTCTAGGTCTGCTGCGAGCTGTGCATCTTGTTCTTCATCGCCCGTCCGTCTGTACGTGCCTGCAATCGGATGTATTTCTGCTTCGCCCTTTGTGATTTTGATTTGCGCTTCTGGTGACGAACCAAATATTCTGTAATCTCCATAATCAAAGTAGTAAAGATAAGGGCTTGGATTAATCGCTCTTAGTGCCCTGTATACATTGAATTCATCGCCTTCAAACTGCTGCGAAAATCGACGCGCCAATACAAGCTGAAAGACATCTCCTCGTTTGCAATGTGCTTTAGCTTTTGTGACCATGTCTTTGTATTGCTCATTGGTCAGCGCTGATGTTTCGTCACCTATCATTTTGAAGCTAGTGCTACTGTATTTTCTGTCTTCAATCAGCTTAGCTATGTCCTCTATTTTAGAGGTGTCTCCTTCTGGAATATTTTCAATGAGATGAAGCTCGTGATGGAAGTGATCAAACACAAACAAGAACCGATAAAAGTCATACCTCAGATGTGGTGTGAGATGTTGATCTTTAGCTGGATCAAAGGTGATGTTTTCAAAATACTGGACGGCATCAAACGTCGAATAGCCAAGGATACAATTGAAGTCTTTGCCATACTCATCTTGATCAATGTCGAAGCTATCCATGAAGGTTTTGATTTCCTCAACGATATCGAATTCCATTTTACAAGAATCTGCTGTACACAGGGCACCGTCTTTTATGCTAAGTTCTGCAATCGAATCAAAGCAGAGAAAGGATAGGTGATCTTCACGCGATGCGTAAGCCGAACTCTCCAATAATAAGAGTTGACTATAGTGCTCTCTGATCTTTAAGAAGAGACCCACTGGTGTGATTAAGTCTGCTTCTAATCGTTTTGATATCGATGTTATCTTCATATCTCCTTAAACTAAAAAAGGCTCACCGGGGAACGGTAAGCCTTTTTATATTTTTGTAAAACAAATAGCGCTATACTCCCGAATCAGGTTCTAAAGAGCACCACCACCAAATGTTTATTGTTAATTTCATTTCTGCCCTAAAGCTATGTGTTTTCAAATTAACTATCCTCATTTTTTAGAAATAATTATAGAATGATTTTAAAATGGTGGCATTTTCGCCTGTAAGGTAAGAGTTTCTCCAAAGGGTCATGATCCAATGTCATTTAGTTAAGGATATCATGACACCATAGGTGTCAAATATTGGTTGCACGGCACAAAGTGCCGTGCATTATTGTATGAAAAGAGGCTAATTTGGCTGCCTGTCAGCCTTTGGCTGAGGATTTTTTGTAAAAATCGTGACAAATTAATGTTTCAATAGATTAACCTGTGTTATTAAATTAATTCATATGCCACTAACTAAACGACATTGGGTCATGATCCTTTGTTTTTAATTCGCGAGCAATGGGTCATGACCCAATGGATTGCAATAATTATGAAACCAGCCCTTGTTGTGTTCTCACCAACAGCTTAAGCATTCCTATAATTATACTTTTCACGCATACATTTCGATATGAAAATGGTATTTTAATGGTTCATTAATCCAAAACCATAGTTTAGAAAATATGATAGTCAAACATACGTCAAGAGAAGAGATCATGAATAAGCTGCGCAAAAAAAAAGAAGATCGGATTCCGATTTTTATTGCTAGTGCAGGGAGCGGCTTGGTCGCACAGTTATTAGAGAAGGCAGGAGTCGATTGTATCAATACATTCTCAGGTGCTCGGCTACGTGCCAATGGGATGGGGACGATGGCTATGATGTGGCCTATTCTTGATTCTAACAAACAAACATTGGACTACACCCGCGAGGATATTATGCCAGCTATTAAAGGTGATTCGTTCGTTTGTGGCTGTTTAAATCCGAATGATCCCCTAAAAGATATGAGGATGGTATTGAATCAATGTAAAGAAATGGGCGTGTATTCAGCTTCGAATATTGGACCCTCTATAAGTTACGTCGATCAAGATAGTGAAATCTATCGTGTCTTAAATAAGAGTGGTATTACTTTAGATCACGAAATTGAGATGCTAAAATTAGCAAAGGAGATGGACATGGTGTCTATCGGCTTGGCATTTACGATGGAAGATGCCAGACGGATTGTTAGTGAAGCACAGCCAGATGTTTTCTGCTTTCACTGCGGGACGACACAAGGTGGACTGAAGGGATATGATTCAGGTGAGAAGATTGAACAGGCAGCAGAACGAATTGAAGCCGCTAATCAAGAATTGCGAAAACTGATGCCAGATGTCTTATTAATAGCGCATGGCTCAGCTTTAGTCAATCCACCAGATTTTCAATATGTACTCGATAATACGTCTTGTGATGGGATATGGACAGGTTCTTCTACCGAGCGCATACCTATCGAACAAGCAGTCCTTAGTACAGCAAAAGAATTTGCTGCTCTAAGATTTCCTAACTCCTAAAGTTAACACCTATGTCTAAAACCATTGCCTTACTTGTCACACTTGATACGAAGGATCAAGAAGCTGCATATCTAATCGAACAAATTGAGGCAAGAGGTCATCAAGCGATGTTACTGGATATCGGCGTGATTGGAGAACCAGGTATCGAGGCCACAATCAGTCGTTCTGCTGTCATCGCACGAGGTGGTGGCGATTTAGCTGAATTGCTAAAAAATCCAACCCGCGAGGCATCCAATCCGTTTGTCGTAAAAGGCTGTATTGATATTATTCAAGAGGGCCTTGCAAAAGATGAAATCCATGCAGTTCTTGGATTAGGTGGTACTCAAGGTACGTCTACATGCTGCGATATCATGCAAGCCTTACCCTACGGACTACCCAAAATTATGGTCTCCACAATTGCATCTGGAGATACATCGGGATTTGTAGGTATCAAAGATATCACCATGATGTTTTCCGTCAGTGATATTTTAAAGCTGAATCCATTTGCCAGAAAAATATTGGCTAACGCTGCTGGTGCAGCATGTGGGATGGCTGATGTGGACGTGAAGTTCACTATGGATAAAACAGAAAAACCATTGATCGGTATGTCTAACCTTGGCGTCTTGACAAACGGTGCGATGGAAGCCATTCGCTATATAGAAAGTAAAGGCTATGAAGTCATCGTATTCCACGCTGTTGGATCAGGAGGTCAGGCTATGGAGCAGATGATGAAAGAAGGAATAATTGGAGCTGTCTTTGATTATGCGATGGGAGAAATCGCAGATGATGTCTGGTCTGTATTAAGAGCAGGAGGACCTGAGCGATTAACTGTTGCTGGCAAGTTGGGCTTACCTCAAGTGCTATGTCCTGGAGGCGCTGAGCATCTTGGCATATTAGTACCGCCTAATCAAGTACCCGATGAGTACAAGGATCACACCTATGTATTTCATAGTCCCGTCGTTTTTGTACCGAGATTAAATGCTACTGAGATCGTCCGTGTCGCAGAAAGCATTTGTAAACGATTAGAGCATACATCGGGCAATGCTTATTTTATGATTCCGTATGGAGGAGTAGGGCGGTACTCTAAGACAGGTGGCGTCTTATATGACAAAGAATCTGATACAGCCTTCTTTAACTACCTAAAGGAACATTTAAATCCGAATATTAAAATAGTCGAGTGTGAGGAATATGCAGAGGATGTGTCCTTTGTTCGTAAAGGGGTGGATTTGTTAATTGAGTTGATAGAGGGGGAGTAGATAGTAGATAGTAGATAGTAGATAGTAGCCCAGTGATACATCACGGGGAGTAGATAATATTGAAAAACGAAAGAGTCGTGACATTTTTGTAGCCCCGTGATACATCACGGGGCAGATAGTAAAATAGCGATAAATTTGGCGAGATTTTTTGTAAAAATCCTGATAAATTGAATTTCTTGACATGTAAATTAGATAGAAAATCCAAGGTACTTTAGTGCCTTGTGCCTATAAAAAGAATAAAAAAATGAAGAATAAAGTGAGTAAAATTAAATGGATACTTTTTGTTTTCAGTGCAGTCCTATTGACGCAATGCCAGACAGACACTGAGGCAATTGTTGACTTAAAGAAAGGCAGTCATATTGCACTAATCGGCAATAACCTTTGTTCTAGAATGTTGAATTTTGGTTACTTCGAGACAGAGCTTCAGTCGCGATTTCCAGATAGCCTATTGTATGTTAGGAATATGTGTGATGGTGGTAACCGACCTGGATTTAGACCTCACTCAGGTAGGCCCAAGCCGTGGGCATTTCCGGGTGCTGAAAACTTTTATGACGAATTAGCAAAAGATTCAAATAGTAAAGGACATTTAGAATCTGAAGATGAATGGTTGACGAGGCATAAGACAGATATGGTTATTGCATTTTTTGGCTATAACGAATCCTTTGGTGGTACTGAAGCTCTTGATAATTATAAAGCTGAATTGACAGCATTTATTGATCATACAAAACAACAAAAGTATAATGGTAATAGTGCACCAGAATTAGTATTAGTATCTCCAATTGCATTTGAAAAGGTGAACAGTGATGAAGACTTGCCTTCTGGTGAATCACAAAATGAGAATCTGAAATTGTATGCAGATGCCATGAAGGAGGTCGCTCTTCAAAATGAGATCGAGTTTGTAGATGTGTATAGTCCATCAGCAAAATGGTTTGCAGGGAGTGACAACCTGACAAGTGATGGATCACAATTAAATGATGCTGGCTATGAGAAATTTTCAGTGAATCTAGTAGACCAGATTTTTGGAGGCTCCGCAGGGACTTCTTCAAATTGGGAGCTAATCCATGATGCCGTGATGGAGAAGAATTGGTTTTGGCACAACGATTTTAAAATGCCAAATGGCGTCCATGCTTTTGGGAGACGATACGATCCTTTTGGCCCAGCTAATTATCCCTATGAATATATCAAGCTACGGGAGATGACCTCCATTCGTGATACTGCGATTTGGATGGCGAATCAAGGAGAGAAAATGGACTTGGCTGCAGCGGATGCAAAGACGAGCCCATTGAAAGAAGTAGAAAGTAATTTTAAGCCAGGCGATTATGGTCGTGGCGATGGTATCTATTTATATGGAGACGAAGCAACTGATGCCTTGACTGTCCCTGAGGGTTATAAAATCGAACTCTTTGCCTCCGAACGCGAATTTGAAGATCTAGCTAATCCAGTGCAATTGTCATTTGATAATAAGGGCAGATTGTGGGTAGCGGTTATGCCAACCTATCCCCACTGGAAGCCAGGGGACCCAAAGCCAAACGATAAAATTATCATTTTAGAAGATACAGATGGAGATAATAAAGCTGATAAGCAAACGACTTTTTTAGATGGCTTACACATTCCTGTAGGGTTTGAGTTTGCACCAGAAGGCGTGTATGTTTCACAAGGCACGAATTTAAAATTATTCACAGATACGGATGGGGATGATAAGGCGGATACAGAAGAAATTATCATGAGTGGTTTTGATGATCATGATACGCACCATGTCATTAGTGCATTTTGTGCAGATCCGTCAGGCGCACTTTACATGGGCGAGGGTGTCTTTTTACATACAAATGTAGAGACATCTTATGGACCGGTACGTGGAACCAACGGAGGCTTCTATCGCTATTCACCACAGCGCAGACATTTAGAGCGTACAGCCCAAGTGTCGATTCCTAATCCTTGGGGTATCGCTTTTGATCATTGGGGCCAACCCATTTTTGCAGAAACATCAGGGCCTTCTGTTCGTTGGATGTTGCCTGGATCAGTCAAACCTAGATATGGCGTTGGCTCAGATAAAGGGAAAGAGCTAATCAAAGAAGAAAATAAAGTTAGACCAACCAGTGGATTAGAATTTATACACAGTCGTCATTTTCCAGATGAGGTGCAGGGAGACATGTTGATTAATAATTCCATAGGTTTTTTAGGCACAAGACAACATCAGTTTTTGGATGACGGGACTGGATTTAAAACTGAGCTGAGGCATGATTTGATCACTGGGTCTGATAAGAATTTTAGACCTGTTGACATGGAGTTTGCACCAGATGGTTCGCTATATGTGGTGGATTGGCACAATGTCTTGATCGGTCATATGCAGCATAATGCTAGGGATCCATACAGAGATCATGTACATGGTCGGATCTACCGTATCACATACCCATCTAGACCTCTTGTAGAGCCAGCTAAGATTGTTGATGCCACGATTGAAGAATTATTAGACAACTTAAAATTGCCAGAGTACAGGACGAGATACCGAACCAAAAGAGAGTTGCGTGGTAGAGATCATGGACAAGTTGCTGCTGCAGTAGATAAGTGGGTAGCCCAATTAAAAGAAGATAAGGAAATAGATCAAAAACAAACAGCTACTAAAGATGAGCTGTCTTATGAACACAATTTGGTCGAAGCACTTTGGGTCTATTGGGGGCTGAATCAAGTTAATGAAGACTTGCTCAGTGAAGTGTTAGCTGCTGAGGATTATAAAGCTAGAGCAGCAGGTGTGCGCTATGTACGTTACAATGGGCACTTGATTGATAACCAGCTTGAGATATTTAAGGAAGCCGCTGCGGATGATCATGGTCGAGTGAGGCTCGAAGCTATCGTCGCCTCTAGTTGGTTAGACAAAGAGGATGCGATGTCAATCTTGCTAGAAGCTGGACAATATCCCTTAGATGATTGGATGGTGAATGCACATCAAACAGCCATCGCGCATGTCAATGGCGAGGCGCTTATAAAAGAAAAAGAAACTGATGACATTCCTAAAGAATTTACGAAAGAGGAAGTTGCTATTTTTGAAATGGGCAAAGAGATATATTCGCGCGATGGGTATTGTGAGACCTGTCACCAACCTCATGGCAAAGGCTTAGTTGGCACAGGCTATCCGCCACTGGCAGAAGCTCGATGGGTAACCACTGAGCCAGAACGATTAATTAAATTGGTGTTGAAAGGTTTGTATGGGCCGATCAGAGTTAAGAGCGTGGATTACCCTGGGACAGTACCCATGACGCCGTATGAAGGCTTACTCAATGATGAAGAAGTTGCGGCAGTCTTGTCTTACGTTCGTAGTTCCTTTGGGAATAAAGCGTCATTTATCGAACCTGCTCAAGTAAAGGCTGTCCGCGAAAGTATCAAAGACAAAAAAGGCTTTTATACACCTGCTGAACTACTGGAGGCGCATCCGTTTTAATCTATGCGAGTTGTTATATTTGGCGGTGCAGGTTTTTTGGGTAGGCAATTAGCTTTAGCTCTACTCAGCCAAGAGACACTTGTCGTAAATGGAGAAAGTGCCCGAGTCATTTCAGAAATTATAATTGCAGATAAACACATCGATCAATCGTTCCCAACAGATAATCGACTAAAGTTTTTCGAATTCGATGCCAGTCGTGCTAGTCAATTGAAATCGTTTCTCAAGCAAGAGGTTGATGTTATTTTTCATTTAGCTGCAGTCGTCAGTGGAGAAGCAGAGTTGGATTTTGAGTTAGGAATGGAAGTCAATTTATACATGACTCTCCATATGTTGGATCTATTCCGAAGGCAGAAAAAGAATCCAGTCTTTGTCTTTGCTAGCAGTTGTGCAGTTTTTGGTGGAGAGCTGTCTGAGTTTGTCACCGATGCGACCGCTACAACGCCAATGAGTTCGTATGGTACCCAAAAAGCAGCTTCAGAATTATTAATTAACGATTACAGTCGCCGAGGTTTTGTGAATGGGAGAGTGCTGCGCTTGCCGACGATAGCGATTCGACCAGGCAAGGCAAATGCAGCGACTTCGTCATTCATTAGTAGTATTGTGAGAGATACACTGCAAGGAAAGAGAGCGAACTGCCCTGTATCAAAGGAGGCTGAGTTTTTTATTTTATCGCCTGAGGGTGTCATTTTCGATTTCATACATGCAGCGGGATTAAAAGATGAGCAACTAGGTTCTAACCGTATCATGTCCTTACCTGGCTTAACGGTTTCAATTGAAGAGATGGTATCAGCATTAGAAGAGATAGCAGGGCAGGAGGTTGTGGATCGAATCGATTGGAAACCGGATGCATTTTTAGAAAGTATTGTCTTGACGTGGCCGGCTCATTTTAAAACAGAAAGGGGAGCGGCTTTGGGTTTTTATGAAGAGTTGTCGGTCCATGAGATTATAAAGAATTTTATTGCCAATCATATGAATACATAAGCGTGTTCAATTTAAAGTTTATAGATGTCTAAAACGATTATTGTGACAGGAGCAGGTTCGGGAATTGGAAGAGATTATGCGATGGCTTTGCTCAACAGAAACGACTCAGTCGTCTTAGCAGGCAGGCGGATGGAATCATTAGAAGAGACTGTCGCGCTAGCTGAAGGTCAAGGTAAAAGTCTTTGTGTGTCAACGGATGTTTGTGATAAAAGTAGCGTTCAAGAGTTATTTGCAAAAGCGGCTGATACGTTTGGTCAACTTGATGTTGTATTTAACAATGCAGGGATTAGTGGTCGCGGTGTCCTGCTAGAAGACATGGATTTAGAGGATTGGAAAAGGGTAGTCGATACGAATTTGACAGGTATGTTTTTGTGCATCCAAGAGTCATTTAAACTGATGAAGCATCAAGAGTCGATGGGAGGCCGAATAATTAATAATGGTTCTATCTCTGCTCATGTGCCGAGACCCAATTCTGCACCATACACATCGACAAAGCATGCTGTGAGTGGCTTAACAAAATCTGCGGGATTGGACGGACGTAAATATAATATTGCTGTCAGTCAGATTGATATTGGGAACGCGCTGACACCGATGGCAAAGCCAATGACACGTGGCGTACCTCAAGCGGATGGAGAGATTCGAGTTGAGCCAACGATGGATGTTAGCCATGTGACCGACTTGTTGCTGTACATGACTGATTTGCCACTTGGCGTGAATGTACCTTTTGCGACTGTCATGGCGACAGCGATGCCGTATATCGGTAGAGGCTAAGGTGGCTGTCATCTCGATTATAGGGTGATATAAAATTAGTGGAATCAAACCCCTGTATCCCCCTTATTCATCAGGAGGACATAGCAACTCTGTTTTAATATACTTTTAAAATAACAAAGCAATTTAGCTTAATAAAAAGTTTAAATATCCCCTTTTTCAAGGGGGATACAGGGGGTTCCGTATTATAGGTTTTTGATTAAATTCTAAGTCTCGATTCAAAGAGAGTATTATTTTTATCGCAGGGGTTACTTTCCCAAAATATAGACACTATAGCTTGAGCGCCTAAACGTAATTCAGTTATTATGAACACAATTGCAACATATCCCAAAGAGTTTATTTCAGATCGTCAATCATTTAGTAAACGAGAAGTAGAAGTTCTGCGGGAGATGGCAGGCGGATTTACTGATGTCGAAATAGGACGAAAACTCTTCCTATCTCACTACACAATACAGGGCTATAGAAAACAACTATTCTTAAAATTCGACGCTAAAAATAGTTGCCATCTAGTATACAAAGCTTGTCAAATTGGTTTGATATAAGCCGGTTCACAGTTTTTGGTTTTGTTTTTTTCTACACATTTTGAAGCTCTTGAACATCCATTCGTCTATTAGATCAAGCCATTGTATAGTCGATTCATGCCGTTCATTCCTTTTTTAAAATAGCTGCACAAATAGGTATTAACTTTAAGTGAATAATTGATTTAATGTTCACTTTTAATTGAAATACTTCCACTTATGAATTTTGCAATACAGAATCCCCAATTTACAGCATCTGTTAAAGTGATGACATCAAAGCGTGAGCGAGAAGTTATGGCTTTAATGACGAAAGGCCTTACTGATATTGAAATAGGCAAAGAACTTTTTTTATCTCCCTATACCATTAATACGCATCGAAAAAACCTCATGATCAAGTTTAACGCGAGGAATAGTTGTCAATTGGTTTATAAAGCGAGCAAACTGGGAGTCGTTTGACTATAAATCAGAGGACAGCATAATACCTCGGGTTTAAAGAGGCATACATGAAGGAAATGTAAATAGCCAAATAGTGAGTGTATATCAATCATTTCGCTCATTAAAGAGCTGAAACTCTAAGGCTGACCATCAATTGGATTAAAATTTGATATTACCAGATGTAGTATCAAATTATCACCTCATGCTTAATAGTAGTAATCAGTTGCGTTTCTGTATTGTATTGGTAGGCTTGTTTCTATCAATTGCCACTTCGAGTATCTCACAATCGTATGATTTGGCCTTAGTCTTAGAAGAAACGAATCCTGGGACGTATGCCATTGGAGATCAAGTAAGTCATACAATCACCATTTGTAATCAAGGAAATTTTTCAGCTTCTACTATAGAAGTTATAGATCATATACCTGCTGGTATGAGTCTAAGTCAAGCTGATATTAACGGCTGGACAGGGCCATCGTCAGGGCCAGTAACGAATACGATCAGTGCTATACCTGCCGGTGTATGTACGACATTGGATATTTTGTTAATAATCGGTCCGAGTGTAGTAAGTGCTAGTATGGTGAATCATGCAGAAATTAGCCAGGACAATGGAAATGATATTGATAGCTCGCCAGACAATATTCTCGGTAACGATGCAGGAGGCGCTCCTAATTCACCCGCAGATAACATGATGTTTGGATCTGGTACAGGAAGTCCAGGAGATGAAATAGCCTCAACAGATGAAGATGATCATGATTCAGAAATGATTTTGATCCAAGCACCAAGTTTAAGTCTTGACAAAATTGGAGATCAGTCAGGAATCAGCAATCCGCCTCAAGTAGGGCAAGTGATTCAATATAATTTTACTATTTGTAATACTGGAACCGATCCAATAAATAACATCTCCGTGAGTGATCCATTGGTATCTATCACAGGCTTACCGATTAGCTTGGCACCCGGAGCATGTAATAATACAGGATTTACAGGCGCCTATGTATTAACTTTCTTCGATATTGAAGCAGAAAGTGTCACCAATACAGCTTCAGCTCAAGGGACTGTTTTCGATGGAGAAAGTATAACGGCTTTAAGTACAGAGATCACAGTGTTTGGACTTGCAGAGCCAGCAAACCCAATGATCGAAACGGCTGATGGTGATGTGTATGTAGGCAATGCGGTTAATGGAGTCATTTTGACAGCGCCGAATGGACTGTGTTATAGACTTCGTGTTGAGAATGGAGGAATACTAGAAGTAGAACAAGTCACATGTCCCTAATTGTAAATTAAATAACATTCACTAACCGAATCGATCAAATTAACTTAAACTCTTTTTGATAATTGGATTTTTTTGAGTGTTATTTTTATATTTTTATTGAAAATGACACATGATGAAACACATCTTATTACTTCTCTTTTTAGGCTCTTATAGCTTAATCTTACATGCACAAATCAAAGACCCCAAAGCTACGGAGGTCTGGGAGCCAGAGCCACGAGTTGTCACTGCCCAATCCATGGCTGCTCCTTCAGACGCAATAGTCCTAGATGGATCAGCTTGGGTACAAAAAGATGGGAGTGCATTAAAATGGACTGATGAGAATGGAGTGCTGACTGTTGTGAAAGGTACAGGCCCAATTTTTACTAAGGAAAAATTTGGTGATTGCCAGCTGCATGTCGAATGGCGCACGCCAACAGTCATTGAAGGGGAAGGACAGGGGAGAGGGAATAGCGGTATCTTCCTCCAAAAGATATATGAACTACAAGTATTAGACAGCTACCAAAATCGAACCTATTCAAACGGCCAAGCTGGATCGATTTATAAACAAACCATGCCCCTAGTCAATGCCATGAGCCCGCCTGGCGAATGGAATACTTACGATATTATTTACAAGAAGCCACACTTTAATGCGGATGGCGTCAAGGTGTCTCCAGCCTATATTACGGTTTTGCACAACGGTGTGCTCATCCAAAACCATACAGAAATTAGAGGCACAACACCGTACGTTGGCTTACCCAAGAATCCAGCCCACGGAGATGATGTCATTCAAATTCAAGACCATGGTAATCCTGTTAGCTTTCGAAATATGTGGATTAGGAAACTTTAAAAATCAAAATCAAAATCAAAATTAAAAAGCCATGCCGTTGTTGGTCTCCGAACCAATGACGTTGAAATCAAAATTACAATTAAAAAAGCCATGCCGTTGTTGGTCTCCGAACCAACGACATTGTAATCACAATTAAAATTAAAATTAAAATCAAAAATGCCATGCTGTTGTTGGTCTCCGAACCAACGACGTTGCAATTAAAATCAAAATTAAAAAGCCATGCCGTTGTTGGTCTCCGAACCAATGACGTTGAAATCAAAATTACAATTAAAAAAGCCATGCCGTTGTTGGTCTCCGAACCAACGACATTATAATCAAAATCAAAATTAAAATAAAAAAAAGCCATGCCGTTGTTGGTCTCCGAACCAACGACGTTGCAATTAAAATTAAAATTAAAATCAAAAATGCCATGCTGTTGTTGGTCTCCGAACCAACGACGTTGAAATCAAAATCAAAATTAAAATCAAAAAGCCATGCCGTTGTTGGTCTCCGAACCAACGACATTGTAATCAAAAATCAAAATCAAAAATTTATTATTTACGGACAAGACCGATACATAAATGAAAAAAATATTAATCATCACAGGAGACGGAGGAGAGAGCTACGAAACCTTATATGCCAAACATCGCTTTGAGGAAGAAGGGTGGGAGGCAGTTGTCGCAGCCCCCACTAAAAAATTATTGAATTTGGTGATCCATGATTTTGAGCCTGGCTGGGATACCTACGTAGAGCGTAAAGGCTATTATGTCGAATCGGATATAGCTATGGCGGATGTCAAGCCTGCGGACTACGAAGCCGTTTTATTAATTGGTGGCAGAGCACCTGAGTTTTTGCGAAATGATCAAACAGTAATCGACATCGTTAGACATTTTTCAGACAATGATAAATTCATTTTTGCAATCTGTCATGGGATTCAAATCCTCGTCACTGCAGGCTTAGTCAAAGACAAAAATATTACCTGCTACGAACACGTCAAGTTTGAAGTTGAAAGTTGTGGTGGCACCTTTATCGGCAAAGATCAAGCAGTCCAAGATGGTAAAATTATCACTGGTCAGACGTGGCAAAGCCATCCTGATTTTTATCGACTAGTGTTTAGCTCCTTATAGTCGCAGTGTTGCGTTTTGTGTGTTGGGTGTGGAAGCGAAGCGAACATCACGCAGTGAACGTGAGTGAATGGCGGGGTTGAGTGATGGCTCATTTGTAGAAACACATTTACTGCTTTTAATGAGCTAACAATTTTACCAGAAAATCAATAAACTAAAGGTGTGAAAAATAAAAAAATACTAATGGACAATGTCTATTGCTGTTTATCTAAGCCCTTTGACCTCATTGAGGTATATTCATTGTAGTACAGTATATTCAAAGGGCTTAGATCAATTAAATGTGGATTATCGTCCTTAATTATGGATGGATAGCGTGAATCCCAAAGGCACGAGCTTTAAAGCTTAATTGAAGCCTTATTCAAATAAGATTAACCATTTCAATTTCCAAAATCCAACTCAACACACAACACTCAACACCCAACACTGTGCGACCGCAGGAAGCACTACTGCCCATAATAAGCATCCTCCCCATGCTTCCGCTCCCAATGCTTAGTAATCAAACTCTCAGGCAAGCGAGGCGCTTGCGGATTGATACTCAAGGCAAGCCAAGCCATCTTTGCCACCTCCTCCAAAACAGCACTATTGTAAACAGCCTTCGCGGCATCCTTACCCCAAGTAAATGGCGCATGATTCGAAATCAAAACCATCTCTACTTCTTTGTGATCTAATTGTCGCTCTTCAAAAGCATTCAAAATCTGAAAGCCAGTCTGGTATTCATAATCGCCTTGTATCATCTCATCAGACATGACCGGCGCACACGGTATATCATGCGTCAAATGATCTGCATGCGTCGTCCCCATAATCGGAATGTCTTTCTGTGCCTGCGCCCAAGACGTCGCATATGTAGAGTGCGTATGAGAAATGCTCCCCACATCGCCCCACTGCTTATACAACACAGCATGCGTATTCGTATCTGAAGATGGTCGCAGTTTTCCCTCAACGACAAGGCCATCAAAGTCAACAATCACCATCGATTCAACTGTCAATTGTGCATACGGCACGCCGCTCGGCTTGATCGCAAAGACACCCAAGTCATGATCAGCCACACTCACATTGCCAAAAGTGTACAGCACCAACTCTAGTTGGGGCAGCTGCATATTTCCTTCGTACGCTTCTTCCTTAATGTCTTTATATTTCATAGAAAATTAAAAATAAAAATGTAAATCAAAATATTTTAAGTCTACAGAGCATTGTCAATGGTCGATAGATGCGAGTAGTAACTTTCTCTAACTTTTTAACTAGCCAATGCACTAAAGTACCTTGGATTTATTTCAATAAGGAGTTCCATCCTCCCAACTTCCCACTCCCAACTTCACCCTTCGCCCTTCACCCTTCACCCTTCACCCTTCACCCTTCACCCTTCACCCTTCACCCTTCACCCTTCACCCTTCACCCTTCACCCTTCACCCTTCTTAATATCAACTATCTTTCGTAAATGGCACAAGGCACTAAAGTACCTTGGATCAATTTCTAAATGGGATACAGAGTATAACTTTAAAGATGGTACTAAAGTACCTTGGATTTATCCCACTATGAAACTTCCCACTTCCCACTTCCCACTTCCCACTTCCCACTTCCCACTTCGCACTTCCCACTTCACACTTCCCACTTCCCACTTCACACTTCCCACTTCCCACTTCCCACTTCCCACTTCCCACTTCGCACTCCCAACTCCCAACTCCCAACTCCCAACTCCCAACCTCTTCCCACTTCAGCGAATTAATCAACCATCGACCATCGACTATCAACTATAATCTATCAACCATCAACTATCGCCCATCAACTAAAAACCCCCCAACCCCAACATACCCCTCATACATCCCATCATAAAACCCCCGATATGCCTCCCGCGGCAAATACTCTCGCTCAAACCCTTGCCCCATTTCCTTTTGCGCATCCAACACATTCGTATACAAACCCGCCGCAGTCGCCGCAAACATCCCCGCACCCAAAGCACAAGTCTGCTCTGACCGCGCCACCTTGATCGGCATCTGCAACACATCAGATAAGGTCTGCATCACAAACGGCGATTTCTTAGCGACACCACCCAAGGCAATCACTTCCCGTATCTCCACACCTTCACGAATAAACCGCTCGATAATCGCCCGCGCCCCATAGCACGTCGCCTCCACCAAAGCCTTAAACACCCGCGGCGCATCACTCCCCAAATTCAAATTCAAAATAGCGCCCTTCAAAGCTTGATTCGCATCTGGCGTCCGCCGCCCATTAAACCAATCCACCGCTAACTCATGCGTCGACTCCACTGGTAACTGCGCCGCCGCCTCATTCAACTTCGGAATAATACCATCCAATATATCTTGCATCACCTGATCTCGATTCTCCAAATCCGCAGGTAGCAACTCAATCACAGGCCAAGCAATCAGCTGCTTAAACCACGCATACACATCCCCAAAGGCCGACTGCCCCGCTTCCATCCCCAGCATCCCTGGCACCACTGATCCATCCACCTGCCCACAAATGCCCTTCACCAGCATGTCACCGACATCGGCATTGGGCGCAATCAAAATATCACAAGTCGACGTGCCCATAATCCGACTAAACGAGTAGGGTTGGATGTCCCCACCAACCGCACCCATATGCGCGTCAAAAGCACCAACAGCCACCACCACATCCTCCGCTAATCCAAGCCGCTCCGCCCATTCCGCGCAAAGCGTCCCCGCAGACACATCCGACGTATACGTATCATCAAACAATCTGTCGCGCAAGCCATCCAACAGCGGATCTAAGGCAGTCCAAAATTCATTCGGCGGCAAGCCACCATAGTCTGCATGCCACAAGGCTTTATGTCCAGCCGCACACCGACTCCGCTTCATCGTCGACACATCAGCACCACCCACCAACAAGTAAGGTATCCAATCACAATGCTCCACCCACGAATAGGCAGCCTCGCGCACCGCAGTGTCTTCTCTGATCACATGCAGTAGCTTAGCCCAGTACCATTCGGACGAATAAATACCACCGACGTACTGCAAATAATTGGGCTGATGCTTTGCAGCATGCACGTTGATCTCCTCGGCTTCCTTGATGGCCATATGATCTTTCCATAAAATAAACATGGCATTGGGATTCTCTTCAAAGCCTGGTAGCATAGCCAGCGGCATCCCCGATTGATCCACCGCCACCGGCGTCGAACCAGTCGTATCAATCCCAATCCCTTTGATTTGCAATCTAGCCTCTGCATCGAGCGTCTGCACAACGGCACGAACAGTCGCCTCCAGCCCCTCAATATAATCCAGCGGATGTTGCCGAAATAGATTGTTGGCCGGATCACAATATTGCCCAGCCTTCCAACGCGGATAGTAAAATACATCCGACGCTAATTCTTCACCCGAGTGCGCATCAATCAAAATAGAGCGCACAGAGTCTGTCCCAAAATCCACTCCAATAACATATGCCTGTTCCATAAAATCCGTTTATGAATATCAAGATACAAAACCGTAGAGACAAGGCAAGCCTTGTCTCTTGTCTGAATTAGGTTCCGCCAATGGTCGGACAGGTTCCGCCAGTGGTCTGACAGGTTCCGCCAGTGGTCGGACAAGGTCATAGGATTTTAGTATGTTCGGATTCCTCACTATTCATCACCAATGTTCTTCTAAAGATTTTTAAACAACAGCACCAATGGAATACGATTAAATATTTTACATTTCTAATGCATGTCCCCCTTTCTGAGGGGGATACAGGGGGTGAGTTACGCTACAGTCCAAGGCTTCGAATCCTAGCATCTGTAAATCATATGTATCCTAATTCAGACAGACGAGCATGTATTCACTAATGGACTCTTAATCAACACCCACACCTAACGCATCCAATGTCTCTAAATTTAATTGCCCTCAACAACATCTTAAATCCAAGCAAGAGTTACCCCTTTTATCACTAACTTTAGAATACAAAAAACCAAATAAACAATGCTGGAACACAAAGTAGAAGTCCGCGCCTATTGGAGCAAACCAACCCTCAACAAAAATCACATCGTCGAAAATTCTCAAGAAGAAATCCAAAATATCATCGATGAGATGGCCGCCGATGAATGGGTATTAACATCCACCAATGCTGCCTCTTTCGGAATGGCACTATACGTGTATCTCTATTTTTCGAGAAATAAGAATCTCTAGATGATATTGCAACCACAATGGCTTCAACTGTCTTGAACAAGTTCCGCCAGTGGTCGGACAGGTTCCGCCGGTAGTCGGACAAGTTATAAGATAATCAAGATGCCCATAATTTCACATGACCCCTGCCTTCGCAGCGCAGACGTCCCCCTTTTCGAGGGGGATACAGGGGGTGAATTACATAGAGGCCCAATCGAAGCTCCTCTGTCTGAACAGGATTATATAAGATAACCAAGATGCCCATGATTTCACAGGATCCCTGCCTTCGCCGCGTAGCCGTCCCCCTCTTCGAGGGGGAAACAGTGGGTGAATTACATAGACGCCCAATCGAAGCTCAACTGTCTGAACACGACCCGCCAGTAGTCGGACAAGTTCCGCCAGTGGTCGGACAAGTTATAAGATAATCAAGATGCCCATAATTTCACATGATCCCTGCCTTCGCAGCGCAGCCGTCCCCCTTTTCGAGGGGGATACAGGGGGTGAATTACATAAACGCTCATTCGAAGCTCAACTGTCTTAAATTATGATGTTTAGGATTTCAGAATTAACATGATTTCTTCTAGTGGTCATTCAATTAATACAACGGACTCAATTAACTCAACACAACTCAGCTTATGTGTCTAGTACAAGAACCACAAACCTTATATGTCTTATGTGTTTTCTCTTCTAAGACCATTTATACTCCAACTCCCAATTGTCTGTACTATGATCCTTCCTTATTTGCCTACTAGCAAGAAGGCGCTACAATTAAATAACCAATCTCTTGCAAGCATCAAGGTAACACTCAACACCCAACACCCAACACCCAAAACCGCGACCAAAGGGAGCACCCTCACTCAACATTTAAAATTTCCGCAAAATCCTTCATCATCTCTTCCGCCACCGCCTGACTAAACCCACTATGATGCGACCCCCCAGCCAATAGCCATTCCTCCGCCGCCACTTCCAAACTCGGCTCCACCCGCCACAACGCCCGCGCCACCGGCAACAGCGGCATCGCCTCAGGAATATCCACCACCTCGACAGTATTCATGACCAGCCGAAACCGATCCCCTAGATCAACCACACAAGCCATCACCGCCGGCCCCGCCGCCGCATCAAACACCAAGCGCACCGGATCAGCCTTCCCACCAATCGACAAGGGATGAATCTGTATCTCAGGTTTCAGAGCACTAATGCTCGGACAAATTTCTAACATATGCGCGCCCAACACTAAGTTATTCCCAGGCTCAAAATGATAAGTGTAATCCTCCATAAACGAACACCCACCAGGCAGCCCGCTACCCATCACCTTCATCGCCCGCACCAAGGTCGCAGTCTTCCAGTCACCTTCAGCCCCAAAGCCAAATCCCTCCGACATCAACTGCTGCACAGGCAATCCCGGCAACTGATTCAGCCCATGCAAATTCTCAAACGTATCTGTAAATGCCAAGGCCTCCCGCTCCATCAAAAACCGACGCAAGCCAGCCTCAATCCGCGCACTCTCCACCAACGCCTCCCGCTGATCACCACCCACATCCAAGGCAGCACCCACAGTATATAATCGATGATACCGCTCCAGTACTTCATCAACTTCACGATCACTGACCGCATCAATACAGTCCACCACATCACCCACACCATACCCATGGACCGCATACCCAAAGGTCTCCTGCGCCGCCACCTTATCACCTTCTGTCACCGCCACCTCCCGCATGTTATCCCCAATCCGCGCCACCACCAAGTTCTTCTGATCATCAATCGCACAAGCCACGCGAGACCAATCCCCAATCCGACCAATCACCACTTCACTCTCCCAATGCCCAACCACAACCTTGCGCTTCAAACCCAAGCGTGTGCAGATATACCCAAATTCCCGATCCCCATGTGCCGACTGATTCAGGTTCATAAAATCCATATCAATCGTCGCCCACGGAATGTCCCGATTAAACTGCGTATGCAAATGCAAAAACGGTTTGCGCAAGGCCTGCAATCCAGCAATCCACATCTTCGCTGGCGAAAAGGTATGCATCCATAAGATCAGTCCTACACAATCCGCACTCACATTCGCCCGCCCCATCACCGCCGATATCTCCGCCCGACTCTTAACCACACCCCCAAACACAACCCGCACAGGAATCTCATCTTGCAGATTAAAATGATCAACAATCGTCCGCCCATTTTCGTCCACCTGCCGCAACACATCCTCCCCATACAACACCTGTGATCCCACCACAAACCAAAGTTCTTTATTAGCTAAATTTATCATCTAGTCAAGATAATAAATTTCATGCTTAACTGTCTGAACAGGTTCCGCCGGTCGTCGGACAGGTTCCACCAGTGGTAGGACAAGTTATAAGATAATCATGATGCCCATGATTTCACATGATCCCAGCCTTAGCAGCGCAGACGTCCCCCTTTTCGAGGGGGATACAGGGGGTGAATTACATAGCTGCTGAATCGAAGCTCAACTGTCTGAATGATGATTCACAGGATTAAAAGATTAATATGATTATGTATAGCGCAATCACAAACATTTATGTCGGTGGTCGGACAGGTTATAAGATAATCAAGATGCCCTTGATTTGACATGATCCCCATGATTTCACATTGTCCCAACCTTCGCAGCATAGCCGTCCCCCTCTTCGAGGGGGATACAGGGGGTGAATTACATAGACGCCCAATCAAAGCTTAACTGTCTGAATCATGATTAACAGGATTAAAAGATTAATATGATTTTGTATAGCGCAATCACAAACATTTATGTCCCGACGATCATTCAACACCTTGCTCCCGCACAAGTGCGTAACCACTCCTCCTGTGTAGGAGTGGCAGCCGCCATCGGCGGCTGACGAGGTGGTTTCTGGTCATAAAAATGACAGCAACCCCAACTTTAACGTGTAGCCTCAAGATGCCCATGATTAACATTGTCCCAGCCTTCGCAGCGCAGCCGTCCCCCTTTTCGAGGGGGATACAGGGGGTGAATTACATAGACGCCCAATCGAAGCTCAACTATCTGAACAGGATCCGCCAGTAGTCGGACAGGTTCCGCCAGTGGTCGGACAAGATATAAGATAATCAAGATGCCCATGATTTCACATGATCCCAGCCTTCGCAGCTTAGCCGTCCCCCTTTTCGAGGGGGATACAGGGGGTGAATCACATAGCTGCCGAATCGAAGCTCAACTGTCTGAACAGGTTCCGCCGGTAGTCGGACATGTTATAAGATAATCAACATGCCCATGATTACACATGATCCTGCCATCGCCGCACAGCTGTCCCCATTGAGCCTGCCAGCCGTAGGCCTAACGTTAGGACACATCTCAAAACATATGATATATAAATTTAATATGTTTATCTTAGTTGAAAACATATACTTATGACTACACAGCATGTAACTAATCGATTTAACGATAAACGATTAGAAAAAAGGGGGCCTACT
>CALGLU010000020.1 GCA_937959275.1 uncultured Saprospiraceae bacterium
GTATGAAAGCAGTTATTTTTCGTCTACTCAAGGCACAGGTTCGCTTTGATAGCCATAAGCTATCAAGGCTGGTTCTGTAACGCAGAGAAGGCGGAAAATAACAATTTAATATGGCTGTATATTTAGTACTTGAGGCACTAGCCTATTGACAGACATCAATACTCAACAAGAGCTCAGCTCCTAGCTTAACTTCAAATTCTGGATTGACAGTTAAATAATTTCCAGCATAATATTGCGCTGAGATCGGTGCGTCTATTGTGACAGGTCCATTTGTAATCACATGAGATTGATAAAATCCTACGGTATTAGTTGTGATATCACTATTAATCACAGTAGACACCATTGTACAATCGCAAGCTTGGCAGCTACTGCCTCCACAATCCACACCTGTCTCATCTTGATTTTGAAAACCATCCACACAAGTCGGACAAGCCAAACACGCAGGTCCACCACAATCTATAGCCGTCTCCCCTTGGTTTTGAATGCCGTCATTACAGGTTTCGATACATGGTGCACAACATATGGATCCTCCACAATCAATTCCTGTTTCATCTTGATTCTGAATACCATCTGTACAATTGTCGCATGGCAAACAATAGCGGCCTCCACAATCAATACCTGTCTCATCCTGATTCTGAATCCCATCGGCACAGGTTTCTGTTCCTGTCACAGAAAGGATATGTAGACCAAAGTCAATATCGGACACTAATATATTACCAGATGGCAAATAAGGATAACAACCCCAAGCACCTTCCGTCCCACTGTAACTGCCATTATTTGTGGTATAAGTATCATAATACGCGTGTAAGACTGGATTCACTGGATCAGAATAATCAAACACTTTTAATCCATCTTCATAGTAAGATAGAAATACAAAGTCATTCCTAATATAAGGGTTATGAGCTGTGGGTGATGAATTCGTTCCTACTTCAAGCTTATGTGTAAATTCTTTTTCTTTAATTATTGGGGCTCGATTACTAGCTGTTAAATCCAAGCTTAATGTGATTAGCGGTAATCCATCTGGTACTTCCTCTGCGACGACAGCATGTAACCCATCGTCAGTGATCCAACTACTGTGATTGTAGCCATTTGTTTCTATGGATCCTAATAAATCAATTGTTCCACCAGACGAAATAGCACCGACATTACTTAGGTCATTTAAATCCCAAATATAGTAACCAGTCCAGCCATGCGAACAATACGCAATGTTATCTCTTACATAAATATCATGTACGTAAAAATCTTGTCCTGAACCTAGCACCACATTAAAATTAATCGAAGTGATAAGTTGCGGATTAGATGGATCATTAAGTAAGTCATAAATATACATGTCGGTAGAGCCACTAACGCCAACAGCATACAATCGATGATTGTCTTCATCTATATAAATATTATGTGATGAACCAAATTGACTCGTGACTTGCCTTACGTGTGTTATCGTACCAGAGCAGTCAACATCAGACATGTCATATACTGCTAAACCTTCATTACATCCATCACACACACCATAGGCATAGCTACCATAGGTTTTAAAATCTCTCCAGATTTCGGAAGTTCCTGGACTGTGTCTGAATAGTTCAACTGGAACAGCTGGATTCGTAACATCTATAAATAGATTATATCGAGAATTTCCAAGTATAGCAATTTCCATCCCACCAGGAGATGCATAACCCCAAACATCATTAAACTGGACGCCTGCAAAAACAGGTAGGTCAGAAGTTGGAGGGTCGAAAACCCCTAACAATTGGGTGTTTAACTGTTGTTGTGAATAGGAGTTTGAACTTAAAAAAGCAGCAAATAGTAACAGTAAGCTGAGTGAACGCATAGGCTAGAATTAGTCTCGCAATATTACCTTTTTAATGAAGACTTTATAAGGGTTTTTATACAAAATCCTAATTTTCACATACTTCTATATTAAAAAGGACCTGAGATCCCAATTCTACCTCAAAATTACTATCGAGATAGATGAATAATTCTGCAGCATAGGTCGAATTCACGTTGTTGCGGATTTTAGCGTTTGGAGTTGATATAACACAGCAAGAATGATCTTTATACTCACTCACAGTCTCATCATTAAGATATCTAACAGAATCATCACAGCCAAAGGGATTGACTTTGATCACTTGCAAGCCATATTTTCGATCTGATGCTAATAATATGCCAGAAGGGAGAAATGGATAGGTGCCCCATACACCATTAAAACCTGTGTAGTTACCATTTATGTCATTATCTATGTAGCTGTCATAATAGCCATATAGCTCAGGATTCTGAGGGTCTCTTATGTCATAGATCTTAATACCGTCTTCATAATTTGAGATAAACAACATGTCATTATGAACAAAAGGATTATGATGCGTAACACCCAGTTCATTTGGCGCAACGGGAGTAAGGTTGTCAAAGAATGTGCCTGTACTCAGTATGGAACCAGACGTCATCATCGAAGAAAGATCGACTACAATCATTGGAGAACCTTTAGGTACTTCTTCGGCAACATAGGCATATTCCCCATTGTCACTAATCCAGCTGCTGTGGTTATAGCCACCCCAGTTGTTATCTGCAATCAGACTAACATTGGTTGGATCTGATACATCCCAGATATAATAGCCATTGTATCCGTGCGAGGCATAGGCAATGTTGTCCTTTACAAATATGTCATGGATGTAAAACATATCACCACCTGTGTTCATCACAATGTCTAGATCAATGGAATCCAAAAGCGGTGGGTTTACAGGATCTGAGATTAAGTCGAACACCATTATATCATTGCTACCAGACATTCCTACAGCATACAGTCTTCCATTCTCAATGAAGATATTATGTGAATTTCCAAAAAAGCTATTGACTTGATTGACATGAGTAACAGCGCTTGGCAAATTTGATAAATCAAAAATATGAATCCCTTCTGCACATGCATCACATACGCTGTACGCATAGTGTCCATAGGTTTTAATATCTCGCCACGTAGTCGTCGTCCCACCCGGATATTTAAGAATGCTGTATGGCGATGTCGGATCCGTAACATTGACGAAGTTAATGTGAGACCTTGATCCTATAATCGCATATTCACCCGTATCGTCTGCATAGCCCCACACGTCATTATAGCCAAGAGAAAGATCCGTAGAGTCTTTCCAACTGGATAAAAGTGTAGTTTTAAGAGCCGATTGAGAAAAAATAAAATAAGGAAGAAGTAGGAAAACTATTAAAACCGAATTACGGTTATTTGTTGGTAAGCACACCTTTAGTATAATTAGTTACCACAAACTACTGCAATATATTTCTCTAAAATAACTATGTTATGTTAAATATTATGTTAAAGACTGAATTGTGCTCTAAGAGACTTATTGTGGTTGTATTTGCATGTACTAGTTTTATAAGTGTCATAAGAGCAACTCTTGTAATCCCTCCAGCTGATATGAATGAGATGATCGAACAAAGCGAGGTGATTGTTTACGGGCAGGTGATTGGTCACAAGGACAACTATGGTTCTATTAATTCCTTTAGAATTATTGAGTCGTTTAAAGGAGATCTGTTGACTGGACAGCTAATTAATCTTAAGGAATATGGTAGTCGAACCGAGACTGAAATGACAATGATTAATGGTGATGTAGACTTCAAAATAGGATCTAATTATCTACTCTTTTTATTCCAGGATGGTTCGGGCTATTATAAGCCCCAGCTTTTGTCACTTTCAGTTTATGAAGAGATTGTATATGATGGGCAAGTCCAATTCGCTCGTCAAGAGTCTATTCTTGACATGTGCTATTTGACAGATGTCAATGAATCGCTAATTGATGCCTATATAGCAACGGATTTCAAACACGTGTTGAGATCAGGTCAATCATTTAATATTAAGGGACTCCCTTATTGGGATATGAGTGATAAGCTACTGGGTGATCGATCTACTAAAAAATCAACCTGTCCTCGTCCGTCCCATTGTGTAACTATAATTGGTAATGAAACCCAATTAAACGGCACATGTAATTTGGGAAATAGTCCCTCACCTGCAAAGCACCCGAGCTCAACCTTTGTTGTAAAAATTGCTAGCTCTGCTTCTAGTGATCCTTCTCAGCCAAATGCAAGCTCTTTACTAGTCAACGCCGTTGCAGAAATAAATAATCTGAGTGGACTCAATGTAAGTATGGCTTCCCCAATGAATCAGACTTGCTCGACAGCGAATTGCAACAAAGTAAGCGAAGTTGTCGATACTGAATGTAATCCCACTGGCTTGAATGAGATTTGGGTGTTTTTTGATGATCCGTGTGATGAGGTTGCAGATTTAGTAAATTGTGGTGGGTTGCTCGGATTAGGAGGGACTTTTGCAAAGACACCTTGCCATACAGATGCTTGCGGGGATATGTGGTTAACAGCTTTTTCACCCTATATGGTTATGAATAATGGAGCTGGCTGTCTTAGTGATTACAATTACACAGTAGCCCTCATTCATGAGATGATACATGGCTTTAATGTGAATCATATTGCAGGTACATGCACTGCTATTATGAATGGTGGCTTGTGTGGTACCAATGCGCCTAATGCTCCTAATTATGGGATTACACAGTTAGACAGAGATTGCATAGAATGGATGTACAATCAATGCCCCATCGACGAAAGCTTTGCTGGAGTGACGTATCCTAGCAATTATTCAGATCCTGAATTTGCTCAAAACCAGATCACTGCTACAAATATTATAGTTGAAAATGGTGCGGATGTATTATATGATGCAGGTGCAGTAATAGAGTTGAATCCTTCATTTGAAGTGGAGCTGGGGGCTGTCTTCCATGCGTTGATCGGTGGATGTTTGCCCTGATGATATAAAATAGAAAAGTGGTTTGGGAATCATATCGCACAGCAACGTTGGATGTTATCGTGGCAAAAAGCAAAGTGAATATGAATATTTTCGAGTATTTTCAACGATAAGACCATCCAAAAGGACAAAGGAATAAGTCTCAAAATAAATTCTATTTGGTATAACTAAGGAATGTTCAAGACCTTATGAATCTGAAGGCTCAATTTCCATTGAGGATTATTTTTGCAATAGTTGATTGTCTTTATCCGATTTTCGATTAGATCTAGGTTATCCATCGGCTGGAGGTAGTAGTGCTCAAAATTGTAGGAGAGCATGTCTTCTGGTCGGATGCCAGCTTGTGGATAGATTAATTTCAACTCTTGTCCGGAGTTGATAATAATGTCAGTATTAGCCTTTGGACTGACACAGACCCAATCAATATTTGGTGGTAATTCCAAGGTGCCATTTGTTTCAATAGCAACTGTAAATCCTGCTTGGTGAAAGTGTTCAACTAATTGCGGATCTAATTGCAAAGCGGGTTCGCCGCCAGTGCAGACCACAAATTTGTTATTCATATGTTCAGGCCAAAGTGCAGCGCATTGATCGACAAGTGCTTGAGCATCATATTTGCCTCCATTGACTCCATCGGTGCCCCAAAAGTCAGTATCACAAAACTTGCAAATCGCCTTTGACCTGTCTTCTTCGCGTCCTGACCACAGATTACAACCACTAAATCGACAAAATATGGCAGACCTACCAGTATGGTAGCCTTCTCCTTGGAGAGTATAGTATATTTCTTTTACGCTGTACATCTTAACGATCGCAAAAGTAGAGTTTATTTTAAGATGTTAAAGAAGCTGGACTTTTATCTGAAGAATTTATTTGCGATTTGATCGAGATGAATCTATGAAAACTTTATCACAGACTCTTCAACATGTCCTCCGTGTATTTAAATGCAGCATCATAGTTGTCTTCAAACGCTTGTCTAGGAATCACTTTTTGGATAATGCCACTCTGATCTATGAGGAAGAGACGACCTTGACCTAGATCACCACCAAAAGCGGCTTCCCCAAGAATTTTTCCATTAGCTATAATTGGAAAATCAACGGGAATTGATTTTCGAAAATCTAGCATTTCTTGTTTGGCTTCATCTGCAAATGAGATGATCTGTAGTTCATTTCTATATCTACTTTGGAGCACATTCAGATTATTGATCTGGTTGTTACTTAGATCATCAGCAGTGCTCCAAAACCAAAGAATGACTTTTTTATCAGCATAGTCACCTAAATATTGTTCTTTGCCTAATACATCGGGAGCTAGGAATGGAGCGGCTTTTGAATTTTCAAATGAGGCAATTAGATCTTTTACGGGAGGCGTGAATTCTTCCATTTCAACCAAAAAGTGCCCGTTTTCATTTTGAGCAGATAAATTGAAATGGAGGAGTAGGATTAAAATTGCAGTTGTGATGACTTTCATGATATTTCTCTTAGACTATATATAAGAGGACAATATCCGTATTGTTAAGCATATACGAAATAGTAGAGACGTTAATGTTTTATCAAAGTTTAGCCGTTTTTTTACGACTACAGGATAGTTTCTATAATCTCACTAAATGTAAACAGCGAATGAACAGTATAGAAATCATCAGTTTGAAGCTCTGCCTGGCTAATATAGACACCATGCATACCTGCTCCTTTCCCAAATTCCATATCGCTTATTGAATCACCAATCATGATTGATTTATTAAAATCAATGTCTGGAAAATCGGCTTTTGCTTGCATAGCCATGCCGATATTCGGCTTTCTCATGATCGAGTTTTCTTCTGCAAGTTGTGGAGCATAATATAAAGCATCAATATGGACGCCTACAGATTTGACAATGTCTTTAAAATGCTCATGTATTGCTTCGACTTGGCTTGTACTCATTAATCCTTTGCCAACTCCTTGTTGATTGGTGACCACGATAATCTTACCAACATGTTGACTCATGATTTGAAGCGCGTCTATGACGCCTGGGAGAACTTCAAATTGGTCTATAGAGCGAACATAATCACCATCTATTTTTTTATTGATGACGCCATCTCGATCTAAAAATAATGTCCAAGAGCGATCAATGTTAGGAAACAAACCGATTTCATATTGAGCTTTTGCGAAATCTTTTGGGATGCCTATATCCAGAAAATAGCCAGACGTCTGTATGCCAATAAAATGCTGAGACTGTAAATGAGATTCGAAATATTCTTTTTCGATTGAAAATTTTTCTGGAAACTGTAACCGATCAAATGACTGTCTTTTAAAGATGTACAGTCCAGCATTAATTAATCCTTCTTCTACAGCTTGCTTTTCCTCAAATGCTGTGATTGAATGATTCTCGCCGATTGTAATTCGACCATACCGATCAAATTGTTTCATTGGTTTTAACGCAAATGATACATCAGCATCTAAATCCAGTTGTGCCTGGTATTGCTTTTGAATATCAGCTGTGATAAGTGAATCTCCATTCGTGACAATGACATAGTCTCCAGTCACAGCTTGCATGGCATTTTTAATCGCCCCTCCCGTACCTAAAGGTGATGCCTCAACGACGTATTCAATGTCTGTGTGTTTATATCGATTAGAAAAATGATCTTGTATGGCAGCTGATTTGTAGCCAACGGAAAGGATTAGTTTTTCTACGCCATTCGCTATGAGGTAATCGAATAAATATTCCAAAAATGGGCGATCTCGAATGGGCGCCATCGACTTTGGTAATGCTTTGACTTCTGATCGTAATCTAGTCCCGAGTCCTCCTGCTAGGACAATTGCTTCTTTTACCATTATTGTGGGAATAAGACTTGTTCGACAAATTCACAAATTGAATGGCCGATTAACATGTGGCATTCTTGAATACGCGGGGTGTTTGTAGAAGGAATTTCAATGAGATAATCACAGCTGTTTTTCATAGCACCTCCGCCTAGACCTGTAAACCCAATTGTTATCATGCCTAGTTCTTTGGCTTGCTGAATCCCTTGTATCACATTTTTGGAATTTCCAGAAGTTGATAGACCAAACAGAATATCTCCTTCTTGTCCCATCGCTTTGATTAATCTAGAATAAATTTGATCATAAGAATAATCATTGGCAACAGCAGTCAGATAGGAGGTATTGACATGAAGTGCCTCTGCAAAAAGCGGTGGTCTGTCATAATAATATCTACCTGAAAATTCTGCTGCTAAGTGTTGTGCATCAGCAGCGCTTCCTCCATTCCCGCAAAACAATACTTTTGCCTTTTTTCGATACGCTTCAACAATGACTGTAGATATATCTTGCACAGTCTGCAGTATACTAGAATCTGATAACAGCTCTTGCTTAAGCTCGATTGACTCCTTAAGGTTGCGCGCTATTATTGATGACTTGTCCATGTTTCTAATCCGTTTGTTTGGAATGTATAATTTTCCTGTCTTAATCCTTTACTCTTCATTGTCTCGATTAAAGAATATTTTAAAACGCCTGGGCAGTAAAAAATAATAAATCCACCACCACCTGCACCAGAAATTTTTCCACCCAAAGCTCCTGCGTCAATTGCAGCCTTATAAATATCTTCAATTTTCTCATTGGATATTCCAGCGGCTAATTTTTTCTTGTTTTCCCAGCCTGATTGCAGTAACTCTCCTATCAAAGAAAAATTATCTTTTAGGATAGCTTCTTTCATTTTATAAGCTTGATCTTTTAACTGGTGTGTAGCGTCCAAAACACCTGTTGCGTTATTTTCAACATTTGATTTTTGAGTTTCTATGATTTTTGAAGACTCTCTGCGGGTATGTGTATAAAACATTAATAAGTGAAATTCGATTTCTTTTAAAGACGTTGGTTTAATTCTCAATGGATTAACGATCACTCGCTTATTGTCATAAAATTCCATAAAATTAAATCCACCAAATGTTGAAGCGTATTGGTCTTGCTGACCACCTATCATATTTAATTCTACCCGTTCGATATTCACAGCGAGTTGAGCTATATCATATTCTCCAAGCGGTAATTTTAACCATTCCACAAAAGCACCTATGAGAGCTACCGTAAGTGCTGATGAAGAGCCGAGACCCGAGCCAGATGGTACATCTATCGAGTTGATGATTTCACAAGATAAAGGCTCATCGCTAAATTCACGGCAAATTCTATTATAGACACCAATTTGAAGTGTAAGCTCTGGATAATCTTCTAAATGACCACTAGCATCAAACTCAATCCGCAAACCTGAATTAATATTATGAAACACAACTTTTTTATTGTCTCTGGGAATCAAAATAACATTAGCATATCGATTAATTGTAGCATTCAGTACAGCACCAGTATGCAGGTCACAATAAGGAGACACATCCGTTCCACCTCCTGCCAATCCAATCCGTAAGGGCGCCTGACTAATATATTTCATTATTTAGCTTTTGGTTTTATCATAGTAACTAACTTCATCGTTTCTTGAATTAAAATATCCCAACTATATTTTTTCTTTTCTTCCAAGATATGCTTCTGCATTTGATCTTTATCGGTTTGATTGAAATACTTTATAATGGCATCTGCAATATCCGCCGCATGAGGCTGGACGACATAGCCGACTTTCCCATCAGGACATATTTCTGCGAGACCTCCTACATCTGTGACGATCATTGGCTTATTAAAATGGTAAGCAATTTGTGTCACTCCGCTTTGGGTCGCTGTTTTGTAAGGCTGTACCACAAGGTCAGCGGCAGAAAAGTAATAGCTCACTTCTGAGTCGGTAATAAATTTTTGAAATTCTATAATCTTATCAGATAATGCATACTGTTTGATGAGGTCTGCGTAATACTCTTTATCTGCATAATATTCCCCTGCAATAATTAATTTGATATTTTCATTTTTGAATCGCTTATCGCTAAATGCCTCAATCAAGAGATCTAAACCTTTGTACTTACGTACAAACCCAAAAAATAAAATGTATCTATAATCAGGCTCTAGTCCAAGCTTGTTAAGCGCGACATCTTTTGGTAAAATATCTCCAAAACCATCGAACAGTGGATGTGGTGTTAATCGTTTTGGTTTTAGTTGATTAAAGGATTCTATATCATCCAATACCTTTTGCGACATAGCAATAAATCCATCAATCGGTTTTATGAAATATTTCGTAAATACTGTATCTCCAGGTCGTGATTCATGTGGTATCACATTATCTAAAATACAAACTATTTTAGTGTGTTTGTTTTTCTTTATTTGTCTGAGGATGGTCCCAAAACAGGGTCCCATAAAGGGCAACCAAAATTTAATGATCACTAAATCTGGCTTTTCATTTTTAATGGAATTGCCAACAGAGATCCAATTGAAGGGATTGACAGAGTTAATGGTCTGCTTGATATCCAAGTCTGTCGGTGCTGGCTCTTCCGAAAGCTGTGTTTTACCAGGGAATAAAAAGTTGGGGTATTGTAAACTGAATGTTTGGATAGTCACTTCATGTCCAGCCTGTTGTAATCCATGAGCTAAGCGCTCATTATAGGCTGCGAGGCCACCCCTGTATGGGTGTGAAGTACCAATGATCACAATGTTCATATTGTGGTTTGATTTTCAATGCTGATAGAGAGATAGAGAAGTGCTAAAGACAGATTCACTGGCACAAAATATTAAAAATGTTCTAGACAGTCGACTGTCGTCATATTCATCAGATTTATATTTTTAAGCTTAGCTAGCTCTGAGCTCGGTACGCTTAAAAAGAATCGATGTTGTTCAGGGCATACATCGCAGGCACTACATACGATTTCGTAGAATTTCATGTCAATCCGCATATGTAAAACCTTAACATTAGCTTCATCAAGAAATCGCTGCATGCCTGCAAACATGCCATCTGTATTCCTATCCTTGGGCAAGTAGTTAGAGAAATCATCAATGCCACATTGACGTTGATCAAAGCCGACGCAGACCTCTGATTCTTGAGCAGGCGCTTCTGCTTGTTGTGAAGGCGTCGAAGGCTTCTGAGATTGACATGAAGCGACAAGGACTAAGAATAGTAAATAAACAAATTTCATTTGTGCAAATATTTTAGTTGAACATTGTCCAGGCAACGCCAAATCGTAACCGATAATCAAAGATAGGGTAGGGGTTGACCAGCTGGTAGACATCTTTAGTGATCAATTGGCTTAGGTTTTCAGCTCGTAAAAAAGCTCGAAAGGTATCTACTTTAAACGATAGGTACACATCTGCTTGGTAAAAAAACGGATCCTTTTGTGTGGTTTCATTCTGATAGTAAAAGGCACCATGGACAGGAGAATAGTTGCTTAACACATAGGATTCGACAGTTTTTAGTCTAAAGCCTAGTCTGGCGAGCATACGTTTCTTAAAAATATAATCCTCAAAATAGAGCTCTTGTTCTGTTAAAAATTGTGGCAAATTGAAAATGGACTCACTGAGTGTTTGTAAGCCTATTTGGTTTTTAAAATGAATAAATTTGAATTGATGATGAGTGTTGGCATATAACTGGCTAATAAATACTGTACCATTGAACTGGATAGGCTTAAAGGTTTGATCAAAGTAAATAGGATTTGTCAATGCAGATTGGCTCACTTCGAGTTGTACACCATAGTCTGGAAATCCCAATGTCGCTGAAAGCTTATTTTCAAGTGGTTGGCTGAAGTCGTTGTCCCAAATAGTTAGTTGATTAATAAAGGCTTGCTGCTGAATGAGCGATGGTCTATATCGTTTAAACATGCCATTGACTTGGAAGTCAATTTTTGAGGATATCTCTAGGTCAGCATGCCCATCAATGGTAAACTCTCCAATGTTTTCACCAATGCCCAAATACCCATTTGCATGTACCGATACCGTTTGGGTTGGTCTGAAATCAACCGTACCTAATAAGCTGATGTCATGTACAGACTGACCTGTTGGTTCCTGATCAATATTATAATAGCTATAATTAATACCAGCCTGCAGATGTATGGATTTAATGTCAAGATCCCCCCAAAGCGAAGTTTCCCATTTTCTATAGGTGATAAACGATCGAATCCCGCGGTCTTCTACCCATAAATCGCCATAAAAGTCGCGATTGGCCAGTGCCTCATCTACAAATTTAAATGAAGCCCTTTTGTGTGCAATCTCATGTCGAAATCGAATACCTTCATATTTCTTAAGTGTGAAATAATTATTCAAGGCAAAGTCTTGATCAGCTTGTCGCGTTTCTGCATTTTCAATGACTGTAGGTATCAATGTTCTAAGGTTAAAATTCTCTTCTTGGAACAAAGTGTCTGTGCTAACGCCACCATTATGGGTTTCATTATTAGCATTTGTGACGACTGTAAAAATCATATCACGATTGGGGTAGGACTTCCAAAGGCTAATGCCAAGATTTGTGGTCCGCGTATTCTGTGATTCGTATCGGCCTTCCTGTATGACTCGCTGGTAATCGATCGTCAGCTGTAAGTCATTTTTAAAAGGTCGACTAAATTGAGTTTTTATGAGGAAGTTGGTCTGCGAGGAACCTGGTGAAAAAAACAAGTTGGACACAGCTTTTTCAGAATCGATTTGTTGAAAATGTTGACGATCGAGTCTGAATAAGTCAAATTGATGATAACCAAAATCAAGGCCGTTAGTCTGCCTTTCTGATTGGTGAAAAAGATGTCTAGTTGAGGAAGCTAAATTGCCTAGGGTTTGGCTGAAGAGGCGACCAGATTCTGCTGGACTGTATAGATGGAATTGATTTAATACTGTATCTGCCTGAATGATTTTTTTGTTTAGATCATCTAGATAGAATTCTTTGATGGTGGTGGTATCTGGGGCTTCGGGTGGAGCTGTGAGTTGACGAGAGCGATTGCCACCACTGGTATTGCCGCCACCTGAAAAATCAGGGATTTGGCTGGATGCATTTTGTAAGACAAACAGGAGTATAAAACAGATGATATAGGTATTCCGTATCGGAAACAAATTGTTAAGATTTAGGTACAATCATGAATTTGGTATTAAAACGTATATGCAAAGTTAAAAATGTCATTGAGATCATTTTTTAATTCAATTCATTTCCATTTAATGAGTGAATAACGGATCGGGCAGGGGAGTCACGACATATCATGCCATATTATGAGCCGGATTTTATTTTGAATAATCGCTCATCTAAGTCCAACTTTTTCTTTTTCTTTTTCTTTAGCGTTGTAAAATTCTTGTGTTTAGGGTTAATTAGAACATTAAATTCATTTGTAGTTATTATAGAGGGCACCTTTATGGCTAATGATTTACTACTATAGATCCACTCTTGTCCAGCTTCCTTAAACTTATATTCCGCATCTCTTAATTTCCTTATTCTATTAAATTTTGAAATTGAGAAACTTTGTATTTGATCTTTATCTAATTCTAACTCCAGTAATTCAAGATTTTGTGGAACAGTTAATCCGTCAAAATGCACCAGAATTTCAAGAATTGCTAATGAGGTATTCTCTGAGCAATATAAGAGAGGAGTTCCTTTAAAATTCCATCTTCCTCCATATAATTTTGCACCAGTTCCTGAAATGTCGTCCACATATTCAGATGTGGAAATCCGATATAATTTCATGTGGCTTAGCTGTAAACACCATGTTCAATTCTCCCAATGACGTCTTCAATCATTTCTATTCCTATTGAAGTATCCATAATATCTATAGGTTTGTTTTCGTCAAGCACCTTGTTTGAAGTCCTAATCCATGTTTTAAACTTTTCTTTACCAAACAATTTGTAACCTTTGTCGAATAGTTCAATTATTTGAATTAAGTGAGATGTTATCTCTTTGTTGAGATTGTGGTTAGAAGGATATCTAAATAATTGCCTTTGTGAAATTGGCAGGATCGCACTAAGTTCTTTATCTGAAAGTGAGGTAAACTTTTGTATTGACTCAATATACTTGGTTTGTATTCCTTTTCGGGCAATGGCAATCAAGTCTGTTCTTTGAGTTATTTCTTCCGCTTGAAATAATGATTGCAATGTCATATTTTGTCATTTGACATAAATATACTGACATTTGACAGGCAATGCAAGTTTTGACTCTATCTGACTCATACCAAGCGAATTGGTTGAACCTTCGGTTTGGGAGCATGAAAGAGCGGATCCAGATCGCCCTTAAGAATAAGTTGAGGCATAGTTTTTGCATTTTTAGCTGTTAAACGTACTCCCTTATGGTATTTATTTGTCTAAATCAGGCATTAGGTCAGGGATCATGAAGTATTTCGCACATATATTATTACTAAGTATTTCTTTGATATGTCTAGTCACCTTAGCTGGATATGGTCAGGCAATACCCCTAACAGAACAACAAGCAAGGGAGGAATTGGAGAAACGAGGCATTTCTGAAGAGGAGGTACTAGAGGCACTCGCTAAAGAAGGTATCCAATTAGATCACGTCAATAATGTGCAGGATCTAACACCTCAAGAGCTGCAAAGCCTTCAAAATATAATCAATGGGCTGGAAGTAAAACATTTACAAGAAAAAGCGATACCTCTAACACCATCGAATATTGAAGATAATGATCAAGAGACTAAACCTATACGAATAGATAGACCTGATACAATCAAGCTTGATTCTTTAGATTTTGCAGACAATCTTATAGGACTTGAAGAGGATCGACTTATATACGGACAATCTATTTTCACCAATGGAAGTATTCAGGTGTTTCAAAATAGTGCGGATATAAAACTTCCAGATAACTATATTTTGGGTGTTGGAGATGAACTATCAGTATCTATTTTTGGCCGATCTCAGTTTGAAGAAAAGTATGAAATCCGGACAGATGGGTATATCAGAATTCTAGATGGAAATAGAAGGTTGCTATTGAAGGGCTCTACACTAGGGAGTGCAAAAGAGAAATTATTCAAAGCATTTTCTAATTACTATAGTTTTAAATCAGGTGAATTTGAAGTCGCACTTTCTTTCCAACGGACAGTCAATGTGGGCATTTATGGGGAAGTCAAACAAGTAGGGAATTACCAATTACTCGCATTTAATAATGTTATTAATGCCTTGGTCGCAGCTGGAGGGCCGAATGAAATAGGTACGCTCCGAAAAATCCAATTATTGAAATCGGAAGGCGGTGTACAGGCAATCGATGTCTATGAATACATGACAAAGCCGCAAATGTCTGAGGCTTATTTTATGGAGGATAATGATGTGATACATGTGCCAGTCCAAGGGAATATCATTCGGATAGAAGGTGCCGTAAAGCGACCAATGAAATATGAGCTTTTAAATACGGAAGGCTTAACAGAATTGTTGAAGTATGCAGGCGGACTCAAAGAAGATGCTTATCGCAAAACATTTGCAGTGTTTCGGTTTGTTGATGATGAGTTAGTCAAGTTGGATATCCCTTATGCTGATCTAATTAGCCAGAATCAGTCATTTAATTTATTTGATGGTGATAGAGTTGTCGTAGAATCTATTGATTCAGAACTTAGAAAATTCGTCAATGTCCAAGGAGAAGTCGTTAACGAGGGTGAGTTTGAAAGAAGGGCGAATATGCGAGTCAGTGACCTGATCCAACTGGCTGGGCTTAGAACGGAGTCGTATACGGCAAAGGCTCTGATTGTCCGGACAAATAATGATAGCACAAAAAGTTTTAAATGGATCAATATTGAAAACATCCTATCTAATCCCGCTAGTCCAGATAATTTTTTACTGCGAGATCGGGATAATCTAACCATTTGGAATAGAGCACGATTCACGGATCAAAAACAATTTACAATTCAAGGCGCTGTTCGTAATGTGGGCGAATTTGAGTATGATGAAAGTAAAAATTTGAGGGTTCTCGATGCTATTTTTATGGCGGGTGGCAAGAAGAGTGATGCGGGAAATATTGCTATGATCTATAGACGTGATCCCTTAGTACCTAATTCTATGGAGTACTTAAAAGTAAATCTACAAGACATAGAGGCTAACCCGAATTCGGATCAAAACATAGTGCTCCAAGGATTTGATATTGTCGAGTTGATGTCAAGAAATCAATTTGAAGAAGAGCAATTCATCAGTATTCAAGGAGCTGTGAATAAACCAGGCGACTTCTCGTATGGTAAAAATATGACCGTGGCTGATGCCTTAATACTTGGGCATGGATTGAAGTTAGGGGCAGCTACAAATAATATTGAAGTGTCTAGATTGGTCTTCATGGACAACAAACCGACAAAGACAGTAGTTGCAAGATTGAATATCGACAGCAATTATCAATTTGATGAAAATTCTGAAGCTAATTATGCATTAGAGCCCTACGATAATATTTATATCCGGTTTGTACCAGAGTTTGAATTTCAAAAAGAAGTAGTCCTCGATGGAGAGGTGAAATTTCCTGGGACCTATTCGATATTGAGTGCGAATGAAACGATTTTGGATGTTGTAGAACGAGCAGGTGGCTTGACTGATGAAGCCTTTGCTGACGGAGCAAAATTATATCGTGCCGAAGATTCACTTGGATTTATCGTCTTGCGGCTTGAAGAAGTAATGACGAATAGGATGTCGAAGTACAACTATATATTGAAAAATCAGGATGTCATTTCTGTTCCTAAAAAGCAGGACTTTGTAACGATATCGGGCTCCACTCGTGTTCATGAAGTCTTAGATAGTACCATCATTGGAGTCAATAATGAAATTCAAGTTGCTTACCACGAAGGCAAGAATGCGCTGTTTTATATCGACTACTATGCTGGTGGCCTGGATACAGAAGCGAAGAAGAATCTAATCTTTGTTAAACATCCGAATGGTGAAGTCAAGAAGACTCGTAATCGATTTCCATTTGGCTTTAGATATCCTGAAGTGAAACGAGGATCTCATATCAAAGTCAGATCAAAATCAGACTTAGAACAAATGAAGGATGATGAGCAGGCAGATGTAAACTGGACCAAGGTGCTCGGTGATTCTGTAGCACAAGCAATGTCAATTCTGACGCTTATATTACTTATTCAGCGATTGGATTAGGAAATTCCAGCCTTCTTATGTGTCTTGTATGAGAGATGCAAACTTTTATGCCTTATGTCTTATTTTGGTTTCACTTTCCTTACGTCTCAGCGTCTACGATAAGCTAAAGTCAATATTTACTTTGGCAGCTTAATATTGTGCTAAGTATATACTAGCTAGCCGATTTAAGGCTAGGTCTAGTAGTCAACTTATGTGTCTTGTGCAAGAGGCATAGGTCTTATGTGCCTAATGTGTTTCCCTAATTCCTAAGATTAACTATTTGATAAGTCATGTCTACTTCATACTCGACAATAAACAATCAATACTCAAAAGTGCTAATCAATAATTGCCTTCACACCAGGCAATGTTTTCCCTTCCAAATATTCCAACATAGCGCCACCACCAGTTGAGATAAAACTAACCTTATCTCCAAGCCCAGCTTTATTGATCGCTGCCACAGAATCTCCACCACCAATTAAACTGTAAGCACCATATGCTGTTGCTTTAGCGACTGCATGGGCGATGGCGTTAGTGCCATGTGCAAAGTTCTCAAACTCAAACACACCTTGAGGTCCATTCCAAAGTATAGTTTTAGACTGTTGGATAACCTCGGCAAATGCCACCCGCGTATCAGGTCCAATATCCAAGCCTTCCCATCCATCAGGAATCTCTCCAGTCGGGACAATTTGTGTCTTCGCATCATTGCTAAATTTGTCAGCGATCACTGTATCAGTAGGAAGATATATGTCAACATTATTGGCTTTAGCTTTTGCGACTATCTCATTAGCCAAGTCCAAGTATTCATCTTCGCACAACGATTCTCCAATTTTTCCTCCCTTGGCTTTTGCAAAAGTATAGGCCATGCCACCACCTATTATGATGTTTTGACACAGCTCAGTCAAGCGCTCCAGTAATTGTATTTTATCAGACACTTTTGCACCTCCGAGGATTGCTGTTAAGGGACGTTCAGGACTGTTCAAGACACGATCTGCATTTGCTAGTTCAGTCTTCATTAATAAACCAAAGCCTTTTTCTTCTGGTTTGAAATGACTGGCAACCACTGTAGTAGAGGCATGTGCTCTGTGTGCCGTTCCGAAAGCATCATTGATAAAAATGTCTCCACATTGCGACAAGCCAGCTGCAAATATCTCTTCACCTTTCGATTCTTCCTTGTGAAATCGAGTATTTTCTAGGAGGAGTACTTGTCCTGGATTCAATAAAAAGGATTTACTCTTCGCTTCTGCTCCAAAACAATTACTTGCGAATTGAACATCGACACCAAGAAGTTTTGAAAGATGAGGCACCACATGCTTCAATGTGTATTTGTTAACATTGACAGATCCATCTTCTTTTAATTTTTTCTGAGGTCGACCTAGATGAGACATCAGAATAACGGCGCCCCCTTTGCTCAGGATATGCTGAATCGTTGGGATAGCTTTTTGAATTCTTGTGTCATCTGTTATCTCGTGCTTGTCATTCAGTGGCACATTAAAGTCGACTCTGACAAGAGCTCTTTTATTATTAAAGTCAAATTGATCCATAATTAAAGATTTAGGAGGGTTAATACATATCAAAACTAAAAAAACCTGCAAGTTCTCATGGTGTTGCAGGTTTATATTTCATAATTTATTGGAGGCTAAACGCCTACACTCTAGCAACTAATTCAGCAAGTCGCGCTGAGTAGCCAGCTTCATTATCGTACCAACCGACAACCTTTACTAAGTTGCCAATCACATTTGTCATCTCCGAATCAAAAATACATGAATGCTTGTTGCCAACAATATCGGTAGATACTAACGGATCAGTTGAATATTCTAAAATACCTTTTAAGTGTCCATCTGCTGCAGTCTTAAACGCCTCATTGATCTCCTTAATAGATGCTTCTTTATTTAAGATCACATTCAATTCAATCATCGAACCAGTAATAACCGGCACACGAATCGCAATCGCAAATAATTTATCTTTTATCGGAGGATACACTTTGCCGACTGCTGTTGCTGCTCCTGTCGTCGTCGGGATGATATTGACAGCTGCTGCTCTTGCTCTTCTTAGATCACTGTGAGGTGCGTCTTGTATGTTTTGATCAGAAGTGTAAGCATGGGTTGTGGTCAATGAACCTTTGTCAATGCCAAAGGTTTGATCCAAAACTTGCACAACAGGTGCGAGACAATTCGTCGTACAACTTGCATTCGAGAAGACAGGAGCGTCATTGTTCATGCCATCACTATTAACGCCAAGGACGACAGTCTCGATACCGTCACCTTTACCTGGAGCTGAAATGATAACGCGCTTGGCACCAGCTTCGATGTGAAGTTTTGCTTTATCAGCTGTTCTAAAAACACCAGTTGCTTCAATCACTGTATCAATATTCATATCTGCCCAAGGCAATTTAGAAGGGTCTCTTTCAGAAGAAGCAGCAACACGATCTCCGTTTATGATAATATTGGAATCTGTAGCGCTGATATCATGGTCAAATTTGCCATGCGCACTATCAAATTTTAATAAGTGTGCTAACGTCGCATTATCCGTTAAATCATTTATCGCTACAACATCAACATCCTCCATGTCCCAAAGATTTCTGAATGTAAGTCGTCCAATTCGACCGAAGCCATTGATAGCAATTCGTTTCTTAGCCATAAGTTTTTGTTTGTGTATTAATTACAATAAGGAAATGTATAGAAGTTGTTTAAGAATGAATGTTAAAATGAGTTGTAAGTGCTTGGTTATCAAGATGAAGCTCTTTTTGAAAGGCATAGCCAAAGCTATGACTTGAGAAAAAGCTGAAATATTGACAATCAATGACTTGCAAATCAATTGACAATTTGTTTTTAAACAACTTCATAGTAAAAGTAGAATTTTTCAATGTCCAATCCAAATATTATTCTGATTCTAGGCTTTACTGGCCTGTTAACCAATTAAATATACGAATACTAATGCATCTCCATTCATTTCTTTGTTTTGAATAGAAGGGCTCAGAGGTAATCTTGTTTTAATAATGAAGTCTTATGCAATACTTAATGTGTTGTTTATATCTTATACATAAAATTGCATTTAGTCTTTAAAAAATGCTGTTAAGCCTTCGTCGCAGAGCAGTAAACTTAATAAAACAAGTATATATTGGTTCAGGCTGTGTATCTAACCGATGAAGCAGTGATGAGTTGAGTCAGAGATTTTAGAGAATTCCATCCTTTAGCATTTACCTAATCTACCATGACACTTTGACAAATCGTTCTGTATGCAGAACTCCATTTCCATACAATCTTAAAAAATAAACTCCAGGATTGAGTGTCTGTGTTTGGATACTAATCGTGTGATTTCCTTTGAGATGAAATGTGTGTTGTTTGGCTTTTATAACTGTTCTTCCTGTTAGGTCGACAATGGATAATGAGATCGGCATGGACTCATCCAAATAGTATTCGACCTGCATATCGTCAATGACTGGATTGGGAGAAATGGGAAGCAGTTTGCCTAGACTCTGGGTTTGTAAATCGTAAGTTGATGTAGACATGTCAGCACAAGCACCTGTTGAAGAAGCACAAAAATCTTCCCAAGTGACGTCGAAGTTGTTGCCATCGCTGATCTCAAGATTATTGAACTGACACATATCCAAAGGACTAGATAGAAGTCCTTGAGGATAACAACCGGAAAGTTGATTGGATTGTACATTAAAATCTTCCAGCCTACTTAAGTTTCCTAATTCAATAGGGATGTTACCAGTAAGTTGGTTTGAGTCCAATCTAAGTTCTTTTAAAAAACTTAGGTTCCCTAATTCAATCGGAATAATTTTAGTCAGCTGATTTGAATGAAGCCGTAAAAATCTCAAATTACTTAGGTTCCCTAATTCATACGGAATATTTCCAGTCAACTGATTAGAATCAGATATTAGGGCAAACAGTTGATTTAGATTTCCAAATTCAGCAGGAATCGATCCAGTTAGTCTATTCGAATTTATCTCTAAAATCCCAAGGTTACTCAGATTTCCCAGTTCAATAGGAATATTGCCTGTCAGTTGATTTGTGTTTAAATCTAAGTAAATCAGATTACTCAGATTTCCTAATTCGGAGGGAATATCTCCAGTCAGTTTGTTTGAGTTTATAATCAAACTTGTTAGTTCGCTAAGATTTCCTAAATCAGTAGGGATAGATCCAGTCAACCGATTTTCAAAAAGATTCAATTCTTTAAGCCTATTTAAATTTCCCAATTCAGTAGGGATCGCTCCAGTCAGCTGATTGGAAAACAAATTCAATCTTGTCAGTCTTTTTAGATTTCCTATTTCCGTAGGAATAATCCCAGTCAGCTGATTTCTGTCGATTGTCAAATGTTGCAGTTCGCTTAGATTGCCAAATTCAACAGGAATATTTCCAGTCAACTGATTTAAGAACAAATTCAATCCAGTCAGTTTTCTAAGATTCCCTAATTCAGATGGAATATTACCTGTTAATTTATTTTGTTGTAAACTTAAATCTTCCAGTTTACTAAGATTTCCCAATTCAGCTGGAATAGGTCCTGTCAGTTGATTTTCTTGCAACCGTAATCCTTCCAACTTGATAAGATCGCCTAATTCATTAGGGATGTTTCCTGTCAGTTGATTTGAGTTTAATTCCAAGTATATTAGATTACTTAAATTTCCCAATTCAGCAGGAATAGTTCCTGACATGTCGTTGCTGCATAGGAATAAAAATCTGACGCGATTATCTCTGTCACACCAAACTCCATCCCATCGGCAATAATCGCATTCTGCCAGATCCCAGGTGTTCTTCCAATTTGCTCCATCAGTGGCATTGTAAAAAGCCACCAAAGCATCATAATCAGTGCCATTGCATTGTGAGTTAATGTGTTGATGGAAAAATCCGAGTAGAAAGTAAAGCGCTAAAAAAGATCTTTTAAAATAGTTCATCAATTTGATAAGTTGTTATTTAAAAATTGAAGATGATATGGCTAAAATATAAAAAACATAAGGACTTTTCTGTTTTGCAGTTAATGACAGTATCTCTTGTCGGGATAGATACTTAAATCATTAATACAAGTGTCTCAAGCACTAAATAAATGGCTGTATGAAAGCAGTTATTTTTCGTCTACTCAAGGCACAGGTTCGCTTTGATAGACATAGCTATCAAGGCCGGTTCTGTAACGCAGAGAAGGCGGAAAAGAACAATTTAATATGGCTGTATATTTAGTTCTTGAGGCACTACTGGTCTGTCAAGAATATATTGACTAATTGAATTTGTCGTTGACAGGGTTTGGTGAGATGGGCAATAGCTGAGCTAAAGACTCCTATTGAAAGTCGATTTGATATACTTTCAAATTTGATATCCTAATCTCCTTTTTGATAGGGCGTGTACAAGATGGGTAAGTAATACATCTCATCTTCCGTGCCTTCTCCCCATGACACAAATTGTATAAGATTTTTAGGGTTGTTGGGATTGTCAGATCTGTTGTCTATGTTGCAAAAGCATGGAACTTAGATCTCACTCACAGGGACCCTGAGTAGTTAAAATCACAAATTTGTTTGTTGTCATTTCACAAATATTTACAATATTTGTCTACATTAACATTCTCTTAGCATCTTTTGTTTCTAAACATTCGTTTTGAACTGACAGTATTGTATAATCTTATTATGAATTAACCAATGAAGTACTTTCCACAGCGACTGCGCATGGCACGTAAAATGAACGGCTGGTCAATGCAGGAACTGGCAGACCAGATGAATAATAAAATCTCTAAGCAGGCAATAAGTCGCTACGAAAATGGAGATATGATACCAGAACGTGAAAATTTCTTAGCTATCGTAAACAGTCTGGGGGTAAAGGAGGATTTCTTTCATAGAGGAAAGATTACTATAGATTTAAATCCTAGCTTTCGCAAGCTCAAAGAGTTGTCTAAACAGCAGCAAGAATCAATCATCGAAAAAACTAAAGATTACTTAGAGAGATACTTAGAGACAGAGGAAATTGTAGCTGTCGAAACAAGATTCAAGTATGAATCAAAGAATATATGCCATACTGTAAAAGATGCTGAAGAGGAAGCCAACGCATTCAGAACAAAGAATAATTTGGGGAATGATCCAATTTATAATTTAACCGAACTTCTTGAAGATTTGGGAATTAAGGTATACCAAGACAAAGGTGTAGTTGATGACATTTCGGGATTATCAGATTGGGTAGATAAGAAGGAAGGAATAGCAGTTATTTTTGTCAATTCAACTCATCCATTAGATAGACGACGATTTACATTAGCACATGAATTGGGCCACTTGGTTTTAAACTTTCCTGAGACACTATCTAATAAGTCTATTGAAAATTTATGTAATCGTTTCGCTGCTGCACTGTTAATGCCAGCAGATCATCTCATTAGAGAATTAGGGAATAAACGTAAAAGTATTCACTTAAAAGAGTTAGAACTGATCAAAACTCAATATGGCATGTCGCCACAAGCACTTTTACATCGTGCAAAAGATTTAAATATTATTACACAACATTTGTTCAGACAAAAAATGGAGTATTTGAAATCTGCTGGTTTGCTAAAGAGGGAAATTGGGAAATATCCAGGAAGAGAGAGGGCCAATCAATTATTGCAGTTATTGTGCCGAGGGATTTCAGAAGGAACATTATCAATGGCAAAAGCGGCCTCTTTAAATGGTCAACGTGTTGCTGATTTCAGAGAAACTATAAAGCCAGAAAAAAATATGTATGACGCTTAGTATAGCGGATGCGAATATTTTAATTGATATCTTATTGCTATCATTTCATGAACAATTTTTTAAGTTGCCCTTAAATATGTTGACTACTAAATCTGTTCTGCTTGAATTGAGAGACGAGCAGCAAGAAGTTCTTGTATTTTTATATAAATACAAACCTATTAAAGATTGAAGATCCGATAGCTAATCCAGATTTACAGTTTTCACAATCCTTGGCAATAGCGGATCAATCTGTATTAACACTTGCATTTACTAAAAATGCTATACTCCTGTCAGGAGATAAACCTGTTCGCAGGTGGTGTATTAAAAATAAAATAGAAGTACACGGTATACTATGGATATTTGATCAACTACTAAAAAATCAAATTATTGATAAAGAAGAAGGTGTTCAGAAATTGAAAAGCTTGATGTCAATTAATGATCGCTACCTGAGAATGAATGTTTGATTCGACTTCATAAATGGAGAGCATAAAGGCCTTTTTTAAAAAAAAACGTATTGTTTTGATATGTAGCGCATTTAATCCTGCTTCACAAACGACGCACTATGCAACACACCAGTCCCCCTAATCCTCAAATAATAAATCCCATCACTTAAAGTATGTGTCTGAATATTGAGCGCATGATTACCTTTCGTAAAAAACTCTTGTTGCCGGACTTGCCTGATCAGCTGTCCTTTTTGATTGATGATGGATAGCGAAATAGGCATTGCTTTTTTAAGCTGAAATTCAACGTGCATATAGTCGTTGACAGGATTTGGAGAGATGGGCAATAGCTGAGCTAAAGACTCCTGTTGAAAGTCGATTGTATTCGTTGATATACTTTCAAATTCGATATCCTCATCTCCTTTTTGATAGGGCGTGTACAAGATGGGTAAGTAATACATCTCGTCTTCTGTCCCTTCTCCCCATGACACAAATTGTGCAGGATTATTCGGGTTGTTGGGATTGTCTGATCTGTTATCATATGTTGCAAAAGCATGGACCTTTGATCCTCGTGGAGCGATCATATATTTTGGAAAATAGTAACTGCCTTGCCAATTAAAATCCCAGTCGGGAATTTGTATTAAGTTTTCTGTTGTCCCATCTGGCCGTTCTAAATAAACAGTCCAGTCTTTCCCCAGCAAATGCATGTGCGGCGAGATACCCACAATACTAATGTCCTCTGGTACAGTCCAAATACCATGAAATTCTTTTTCTTGTTCTGGTAATATAATAAATGGGCCATTCACGAGAACACCGGGCAGCGGGACCATAATATGATTCTCAATAGAGCGATTAATATCTTCAGTTTCATCGGCGAAGAAAATATTGATTGACGATTTATCTATTTCATCACGCGACCATGGCGCATAGTGTACCTGGACTGCTAAATCAGAACCTGCTTCTAAAACTTGTCCAATACCGTCTGGGTAAAATCGGGCTCTTGAACCTGGCACATAGCCTTGAAATTGTTTGGCCGTTAGTAATTCTATATTCGAACTGCCTTCGCCGGCAAAGCTTCCAAAACCTTGATAGCCATATTCTGGTGTCTTCGCATCTTGAGCTCTAGCAATGCCCTTGGTGTCTTCAAAGATGAGGGCGTGATGAACTATCTTTTTGTTGCCAGCCCTAAACTCAACAGCTTTCACAATTTTATCTTCGGTTAATCCAGTGGGCAGCACAAACCAACGATATTCGTCAGTATTATTTCCTTTGTGTGTATAGCTTTCAGTAAATTCTAAAACTAAGTCGGGCTCTCCCAAAGAAGATCCTTCGGTAAAGTCTGGATATGCTGCTTCCTTTGACGGGTCTCCTTGTTTGAGCCCTGTATCCACCCATTCAGCAATCATATTGATTTCATCATCAGAGAGATGAGTCTCATCCATAAATCTAGAATACGCTGGATTGGGTTTCCAGGGTGGCATATATTTACTTGCAGTGACTTCCTCAATCATATTTGCCCAGGACTTAACCTCTTCATAGTTCGTCAAGGACATAGGACCGATCTCACCTGGTCTATGGCAGACACTACATTTGTTATAGATAATGTCAGAAATCTGTTCAAAACTAACCTGAGATTGTGCGCTTCCTAGTGAGAAGAAAAAACAAGATATGAGTGTAAAAGCTTTCATTCGTTTAGATCTGAAAAATTAATATAGCAACCAATTGTTTCTGTTTCGAGATAATGCATCTGCATGCCATCTCGCAATTTACCAAGAAAATCATTTAAATCATGTGCCGTTACAACTCTCCTTCTTTTCCCTAAGGCAGCAAACGCGTTATCTATCCGACCCTTATAAACAATACCATCAGCATTATCGACTATTATAATCTCAGGTGTTTTTGTTGCACCCAGCTTAGTGCTGAGCTTTTTGAAATAATCCGTTTTTGTAAGAATAATCAGCTTGTAGTCATCTACAAATGAACTGATTTTATTGGGTTTGGATGAAAAATTGGGAAAGACCCCAATAAAGCGAATAGAGTCTGAAGCAAAGCTAGAGGAGAGTTCATTGATTGTCGGCACGTAATATCTGCAAATGGGGCAGTCTTCTGACAGAAAAATGTAAACAGTGTATACAGGTTTACTTTCTTGCATAAGCATGCTATGCTGAGACAGTAATATGCAAAACAAGACCAGCTTTAATAAACCCATACAGGACAAGAGTATTGAAATAGTATAACGGTTAAAGCTGGATTCTGTTTTCGTAACGTAGTCGTATAAATATCTAACATTCTAAGTAATTCTGTTTTATTGAAATATATTCCACTATATAGGGAACATATTTGAGGTGCTTATCAGTTTAGATTGAGTACAAACCTAACATGTGGCGTTCTCAGACTCTATAGCAAGTTTTGCAATTGACCAATTAGATGGTCTTGGACATATACGCACAAAGAAAATGTTTGGTGCTTTAGCCTTTTACTGCGATGATGTTCTGTTTGGCGCTGTGATGGATGATGCCTTCACGCTCAAAGCCAAGGACGAGGAATTACAAAAGGAATTTATCGGACAGGGATTGACGAGACATAAATTAAAAGGTCGAGACATAAAGATGCCCTATTTCGATGTGACACCTTCAATTTTGGAGAATAGGGAGGAGTTAAAAACATGGGCTTTGAAATCATTAGGAATAGGAAATAAATAAAGTAACAATAAATATGATTTTAGTTTGTTCTTATTCAAGGCGCAATAATCGGAGTTATGCCTTAGCATAATGAGTCTTTATTGTGACGAAGAAGAAGGGCAAACTAAAGCAGCAAAATTGTTATGTTAATTTTTTCCTATTCCTTAGAAGCTCTTAAAAAATAAATAATGCTTAAACTTAAAGACTTGTGGATCGGAGAGGATGTGAAGTTGAAGTCAACTCATAAAACGGGCAAATTTGAAGGTGTAGGTGCGCAGAATCATGCGTTTGTCAGAATTGATGGAAAAATGCATTTGATTGAAGCAAAAGATCTTGAAATACATACACCCGTAATCGCAACAGAAGACTTGAATCTAGAGTCTGAATCGACTCAACCGAAATCACTTGTTTTTGATACAAAGATTGACCTCCATATTGATGCATTAAATCCAGATTTGGCTAGCGCTGAACCTGCTCGGATTTTAGCTCACCAAGTCAAGGCTGTTACTAATTTTATTCAAGAAGCGATTGATAGACGGCAGTACACCATCAATATCATCCATGGTAAGGGGACAGGTCAATTGAAATCAGAGGTCCACCACGTCTTAGATGGGTTTAAACAGGTCAGTCATTACCAATTGATTAATAAAGGTGGCGCTACTGAAGTCCTTCTCAGTTATTTTTGAACAAGAATTCTTAGTTACAATCTTCAATATCAGCCAAGAATTCTCCTCCTAATTTTACTTCGAACCCTGCATTCAATGTGACAGAATTTCCAGCTAAGAATTCGATGTCTTGATTCGAACCAATCATAGGTGCAAGTACGCCTGTTCTGGTGAATACTCGATTGGAAGCGTGGAAAGTAAACGCTTGATTAGGAGGCAATACATTCAGATTGCTTTGTCTAACGCGAATGACATTCGTACACCCTTTTACAGTAAGTTCTATATAATAAGAAGTTGAATTCCAGTCTGAATCAGTCACAGACAAAATGATAGTGGCTTGACCTTCGTCGATAGGATTTATGAATAAAACGCCATCGCCAGTATTAAAATCATAAGTGATTCTCAGGTGCTGAACATTCAGAGGTACGACTAGAGGATTGCTCGTCGTCGCTGTGACAGTCAATGCGGAAGGCATATCCTCCATATCACTAACTGTAAAATTGATTGATCCTTGAGAAGGATATCCAGTATTTAGACATAAGTCCCCATTCCAAGGGTCAATTCCTTCTACAACAATAGGACTATTTATCGTAATAATTGGATCAGATGGATCAGGGTCAGCAAGTTGAGCAGATGTAAAAGACAATATAAAACTACTGAGGATCAAAACAATTAACAGGCGGTTCATAGGTAAAATTATTTTTCTATTAGCAAGTTACCTAATTGTTATACTTGAACAAATAAATTCGATAAAAAAATCAAATAATGTCTTGATAATCAATATATTATGAATAGATTAATACAATCATTATCACATATATATGTGCTACATTCATATTACTTTATATATAAGTCTTATCTTTCATAAAAGACATATAAAATGATTAAATACTCAAGCATATTATGCATATTGACTGCAGTTTTGCTCACTGGTAGTTTAATTGGTCAGGATAACCGTAAAATGGTATTTCCAGATATAGAAGGATATGTAACACTTAAGACTGATTTTCATATCCATACAGTATTCTCTGATGGTTCAGTCTGGCCGGATATCCGGATTGATGAAGCTGTGAGAGATGGCTTGGATGCTATTTCGCTTACTGAACATATAGAGTACTTGCCGCATGAAGAGGATATTCCGCATCCAGATAGAAATCGATCTTATCTCATTGCCAAAGAATTAGCTAAGCCTCACGATCTAATTATAGTGCACGGTACGGAGATAACCCGAGATTTACCTCCAGGTCATGCAAATGCACTTTTTATCCAGGATGCTAATAAAATTAAGCTCGCTGACCCGATTGAAGCATACCGAGCAGCTAGAAAACAAGGAGCCTTTATTTTTTGGAATCACCCAAATTGGATTAACCAAAAAGAAGATGGTCATGTAGAACTAACATCAATGCACAGGCAATTGATCCAAGAAGATCTTTTACATGGGATAGAAGTTGTTAACGATTTGACTTATTCTGATGATGCATTTGAAGTTGCGCTGAAAGAAGGTTTAACTGTTATGGGGACTTCCGATATACATGGATTGGTAGACTGGCAGTACCGATTGAGTTCAGGTGGACATAGACCTATTTCATTAGTATTTGCAAAAGAGCGAAGTGTAGATGGTATCAAGGAAGCATTATTTGCAGGTAGGACAGTTACTTGGTTTGAAAATATTTTAGCAGGCGATGAATCAAATTTGCAAGCATTATTAGATGCGTCTTTAATGATTAAGGAAGCAAGCTATATTGGCCCAAGTTCAGTTGCTCAAGTCATTCTTCAAAATCAATCTCATGCTTCCTATATTTTAAAAAATACATCTCAGTATGACTTCCAATCAAGTGCTGATATTATTGAAATTGGACCGCACGAATCGGTAAAGATTCTAGTGATGACAAATAAGCAAGAAGCTTCATTTGATATGACATTTGAAGTTTTAAATGCAATGATTGGAAGAAGGCGGCATGCCACTCTATCATTAAGCGTCGAAGTAGATAACTGATACATAAAACGATCGTTTGTTGATATAAAATTGTAAATGAGTTGATTTTTGTAGATACCGTTAATTATTTCCTCAATATTCGAGGTTAATTTATAATTAAGTTGTGAATTAATTTTACCTTAGAGCAAACCCGTACGACTCACCATAGTCCTTTCCTCTATTTCGGTCGTGCAATAAACATTCTTATATGGCGTCATTAGCTGTACGGAATGGAGTATTAGGTAAACGCCTTGCTGCACATTTGCTGCGACGTGCGACGTATCATGTTACTCCAGATCGGATAAATCGATTTGCAAATATGACAGCATCTGCTGCTGTGGATATGTTGTTAACTCCGTCACCATTATTGGAGCCAAATGGACCAATTTCCTGGGAGACCGGAAATCCAATCTATGATTTGACTGATGCAAGAGGAGGCGAAGCAGTGGATCTCGCTGGTCTTGGGACGAATGCCCATATCCTATGGAGGGTATATGAAAGTATATATGATCCTACAAGTACATGGAAAATAGTGAATTGGTTTGCATCAATTTTTTCTGTTTATAATTCTACATATTATAATTATCCTTTTTGGAGATTGTTACATCTTATGGTCCATGGAGATTTGAAAACTCTAGCGACAAAGGTCACATTGGATTGCAACATGACTTTGTATCTTAATAATCAACAGAATAGAGGAGGTGCTGAAAATGAAAATTATGCGCGAGAATTTTTAGAGCTTTTTAGCATACAAAAAGGTGAGGTCGTCGCAGTTGGAAATTACACGAATTATACCGAAGGAGATATTTCATTAGCAGCTCAAGTCTTTTCTGGTTATCGAATCAACAATACTTATGTCGATCCGGATACTGGGATTATTAGAGCTTTCCCTTATGCCAGTATTCACAATCAGTCAACTAAAACGTTTTCGGATGCATTTGCTGATCCGGCTAAACCTAATATTCATATCATTTCAGGAGCGACCACTGCCGCAGACATGGATCGTGAAATTATTGATTTCATGGAGATGGTCTTCAATCAATTGGAAACTGCTCGAGCCTATGTGAGAAAGATGTATCGCTATTTTGTAAGCGATATTATAAATGATGAAATAGAATCAGGTATTATTGAGCCTCTTGCTATTCAATTAAAAGGTGCTAATAATGATTATGATCATATTGCTGTCCTAAAAACACTATTAAAAAGTGTTCACTTTTATGACGAAGATGATAATGATAGTACGAATGAAATTATTGGATCTAAAATTAAGTCGCCATATGAAATGCTCTATCATTCTGTTAATCTTTTAAAAATTCCATTACCTGATGCCACAGATAACTATCGGAAATACAGGACGAATTTTCACTCAATCGTCAATGAGCATGTCAACTATATTGGACTTGAAATGAGAGGTCCGATTACAGTTGAAGGGTACAGTGGATTTTATGATGCTCCTTCTTTCTCCAAGAATTGGTTTTCTGCAAATTTTATTTATCGCAGATTTACTTATGGAGTTTCTATTAAAAGAGGAAAGATCAGAAATACAAATAGTTACTTTCCATTCAATCTAGATGTTGTAGATTATATAAAGGATAATTTTGACGATCCGGCCGGACCAGGAACACCGCAGAATCCAATTGGTGTAGCGGATGCATTTAAAATTATTAATGAAATGTTAGAATATTTTATCCCAGAAATGCCAACTGGAGATAGGTACCTATATTTTGCAGATGCTCTTTTAGGAGGCTTAAGTCCTATCAATTGGTATTTTTCATGGGTAGAGTATTTAAACACAGACGACGACACAAATGTGCGGGTCGGTCTTGAAAGTCTTTATGACGCGATTCTTTCCTCTCCTGAATTTCAAATCTTTTAATCATGAAAAGAAGAGATTTTTTACATGCTGGATTAACCAGTGCCGTAGCTCCTGTTTTTCTAAACGGTTACGGTCTGAATTCGATCTCAGCTTCAATTACGCCGGCCGCCACCTGTAACTTTAGTGATCGTACTTTAGTGATAATATATCTGGCTGGAGCAAATGACATCATTAATACGGCTGTTCCCTTAGATCAATTTAGTATTTATGCGGGGCATCGTAACGACATACAACTCCCCGAGGCAAGTTTATTGCGACTTGATGATTCCTTAATGGGGACTTCACAAGATCTTGGACTGCATCCTGCTTTGACAAGTTTTAAAGACCTGTACGATAGCGGTAAATTGTCCCTGATTCAAAGAGCAGGTTATCCTGTTCCAAATAGATCTCATTTTGCTGCTGAAGATATTTTATTAAAAGGCATTGATGGGACATTAGCAAATAACTCTGTAGAGGAAGGGTGGATTGGACGGTTTTTAAAAGATAAATATCCGACTTACAAGGGGATTCCATTTGGAACTGAACTTGATCCCTTAGGGATTATTTTAGGAGCTACACCATCTACTGGGTTTCATACAATTGAAGATCACACCTTAGAAATAAATTTATCTGGTCAGGACCCGGCAGGATTCTTTAATGTCATTTCGAGTCTAAGTGGCCAGGCAATTAGTCAGTTTCCAAATTCAGAATATGGTCAGCTATTAAATTATATTTCAGTTATTGAAAAGAGTACTCAGGTCTATTCTGAACGTGTTTCTGAAGTATTTAATCTTGGAAATAATCTGACTACGTATCCTGCAACGTCTCTGGGAAATCAACTAAAAACAGTTGCAAGGTTTTTATCTGGGGGATCGGGTACTAAGGTGTTTATGGCTAGAAAGGGTGGATGGGATAATCATGTGAACGAAGTTGTTGCTGGCAATACTGTGATTGGCAATCACGCCAATCTCTTAACAGATCTTGGTGATTCTGTCAAAGCTTTTCAAGATGATCTTCAGGCTCTAGGCATTTCAGATCGGGTGACGACTGTAGTCTTTTCAGAATTTGGGAGAAAGGTAATTCAGAATGGGAGTTTTGGTACAGATCATGGCACACTTTCAACAATGTATGTAGTAGGAGATCATGTCAATGCAGGTGTATACGGTGATAATATCAATTTATCTGATATTGACAACCAAGGTGCTGCTAATCCAGCCCAATTAGAACATGATTATCGGTCAGTATATGGATCATTATTACAAGACTGGTTAGGTGCTAGTGATGCCTCCTTGTTGAGTGCATTCCCTAATACTCCACCTGCTACAGTACTTCAAAATGTACCAATTATTAATACAATTAACGCTGCTGACTCTGCATGTTATTTTAATCCTGTACAGCCGATTAGCATGTTTCTCAATATCAAATTTTTTCTAGAAGGCTATTATGACACCAGTACGGGAGAAATGCGTACCGACCTTTTAGATCAAGGCCTGCTGCCATACAATCAACCATTTGGTGACACCAGATACAGTTATTTTGGAACCGAACAAGTCAGTACTTTTCCTAATGACACAGTTGACTGGGTTTTGATAGAATTGTGGAACGAACTCAATTTAGTCGTCAACAGAAAAGCAGTATTACTGCGTAAGGATGGAAGAATCACGGATTTTAATGGATTATATAGTGTGCCTTTCTCTTCAATGCATCCAGAGCGATTTAGGATAGCAGTCTTCCATAGATCCCACCTAGGTGTGTTAAGTAAAAATTCTATTATACCTGAAAATAATGCAGGTAGGGCAGTTAATATTACTTCAATGAATTCTGTCTTTGGCACGAATCAGTTAAAGGCTGTGGGATCGACTTACGCATTAATCGCAGGAGATCTAGATCAAAATGGAATTATTAATTCTGGAGATTATAGTTTGTGGAAGCGATCAGAAGATGTGAGTGGGTATCGAACAACAGATTTAAACGGAGATGGTATGACAGATGAAGACGACTACTTGTTATTTGATAACAATCGGAGTCGATTGGGTTACCCTATTTTACATGATCTCCTAAAATCGTAATCATGAAAGGATTTAAAAAGCAAATGGTTAAGTTTAAATGTCTTATTGTCATATGCTTACTAAGTATATCGAGCAATACAAATGGTCAAATTGTAAAAGTGCTCTTGAGTGGCGATAATGATTGTAATGGCGAATTGGAGGTTGGGATATATGTTCGGGCTTCATATTTTTCACCACTTGATTTTAAGATTGGTAGTTCATCTATCTTTTTAAATTACGAACCAACAATTGTTGCATTTTCAGGCTATACGCCACAAGAGTTTCATGATGTTGAACCATTAAATGAAGCTTGGGCAGATCAAAAAGTAACGGCAGATAACGAATGTGGTATCTCTAATATCGTACTACAAATGCAGGATAATACAAGACCAAATATGTTCCTGACCAAACAAACTTTGATTCATGTCGGTACTGCAACATTCAATATATTATTAGAAGGTGCAGACCCTCAAATTGTTTTGAATCAGAGGTTTACCCATTTTAATCGAGCCGAAACGAATGATGGAACACAAACTATATCTCTTGAAAATTACCCTAAAGTTCTAGATTATAATTGCCTTGGCGCTTGTCCTGGCCCACCTGTGATTAGCAATATATCAATGAATCCTTCTTTGTGCTCTGCACCAACAGGATCTATTAGCTTAAATTTCACAGATAATCTTGATCAGACAGATATTGAGTTTAGTCTTGATGGAGGATTTACCTATCCCTATTCAGTTAATGATAATATCGGATCGACAGTATTGCCAAATTTATCTTCCGGTACTTATGATTTATGGGTTAGATGGGGCAATGATGAATGCCCTTTGAATTTAGCTGATGTTACTATCTCTAATACGGATGGGCTGGTTGCTGATAAACAAGCTGTTTTTGCTTGTGGAGAAAATAACAATGGTAAAATTATTTTCAATTTTCCTGATCATCCAACGCAGACTTCTATTCAATTTAGTATTGACGGGGGATTTACATTTCCCTATTCAGCATCAGACGACGCAGGGTCAATAGAAGCGACAGACTTAGCCTCTGGTCAGTATAATACATGGGCCAGATGGGGCGATTCTTCATGTCCTACTAGCTTAGGATTTGTGTCTATTCAGGCTGAAGATTATCCTGAACTTAGCGTTTTTGACATGGATATCTGTGGTACCCAAACGACTGGGATAATTCAATTTAGTTTTGATGACCACCCACAATACACGACCCTTGAAATTAGTATTGATGGAGGACAAAGCTATCCTTACACCTCCAATGATTTAGATGGCAGTTACCTCGTAGATGGTTTGGCAAGCGGGACTTATGATATTTGGTCCAGATGGCAAAATTTAGCTTGTACAAACTTTATTGAGACAGTTGTCATTCTTACAGACGACGCCCCTGTATTTACACACACGGCTAAAGGTACGTGCTTTGGAAATGTCTTAGGTGAAATACAATTTGATTTTGAAGATCATCCCGGTAGGTCGCATATCGAATTTAGTATAGATGGGGGAAGTACATACCATGCGGTTACCGATAGTTCTGGATCATTTACGTTCACAGATTTAGCTAGAGGTAATTACCAAGCAAGTGTCAGGTGGGGTAATAATGAATGTCCTATTAATGTAGGTACGATCAATGTACCCTTAGTGTTTGGACCTGATGTCTATTTTTATTCTAAAGAAAACTCTTGTGTAGAGTCGAATACTGGTTCACTCACAATCGGTATTATTGATGACCCATCTTATTCTAATATTCTAGTCAGTATAGATGGAGGTATAACATTCCCAATCACAATTGCGGATAACATTGGCTTATATACGATTGTTGACTTAGGTGTTGGTCAGTATGACATTCAGGTTAAGTGGGATGATGGTACTTGTCAGAGACAAGTCGCAAATGCAAGTATTGGCGGTACTATTTGTGATACTTGTAATGATGGCATCTTAAATGGCTCAGAAGAATATATTGATTGTGGAGGAGGCAGCTGTGTGCCTTGTGATATGTGCCCCTTTGATGAGGTGACTATTTCAGAGCGACCAATGCCAAATGACTTATCAATACGCGCTGGTCATTGGGTGAAGTCTGATGGTTTGATCTCATCAACTGGAGATGTAACGATAAAAGCAGCTACCTATGTTGAATTAATGTCTGGCTTTGAACTTTTATCTGGAGGTCAGTTATTAATTGGGATTGAAGGCTGTGAAAATAATTGATTTCTTGTTTCTTGATTAGACGTTTAATCAAATTGGCAATGGTGACGCAGGTCCAGCTGACCCGTGTGCAGTGTCCAGATTAAATAATATGGTAGAAGGTGATCCGACAAGTTCTGATTGCCTAGGGAACGCTTCTGTATTTGTTGGGCCGCACACTACATGTACAGGTTTTGCTACGGCTAACTAATTAAAATAAAGCAGAGCTATTTGGCATGTATAGTTTTACACGCATATAATCCACCGTATTCTAGAGCCATTGTCCTATCCGATGTGATTGCTTGATATTCTGGCGACAGGACCATTGATAAAAATGCATTGACGCTAGCATATTCGACTAAAAGAACTTGATGGGGCATTTGATCTGAATCACCGATAACAGTTGAAATGACTTCACCAGCCCAAATCACTTTTGCGCCAGCATTGGCGATATGCGCTTGTGCTTTTGCACCATAGCGTTGATAGGATTTGAGACCAGTTTCTCCAGTTTCTGTCTTTTCTTTAAATCTTAAAATATTGAGCATGGTGACTGGAGTGTCTGGAGGATACGTAGCAACAAGCTGTTTGATAGATTCTTTACTTGGATCGACTTCTGTTAAATTCATTTGTTTAAATTCGAAATTAGATAATACTAGCTACTCGCTGAATTAGCCAAAACGATGCAACACTGCCAATGACATATGGAAGTATCGTTTTGAGTGTTTTATGACTTTTTAAATTGAATACTCTTGTATAGATTAAATACAAAACCAAACAGATTAAAATAAAAAGTATCTGCCCAATTTCAACGCCTAAGTTAAAACTCAATAAAGCGCTAAATAATTGTTTTTGTGGAAAGCCAATATCTTGTAATGCACCCGCAAAGCCAAAGCCATGTAATAAGCCAAAGCCAAACGAGATCGCCCATGGATATCGAACAGTAATGGAAGATTGCCCGTTTTGAAAATCAATGTATTCTTTTGCAAGAAACAAAATACTTAAGGCAATCACTGCCTCAACAGGAGCGGACGGCAGTGAAAAGATATTAAGCGATGCTAAAGTTAAAGTAATGCTGTGCGCTAAAGTAAAGCATGTCACTGTCCACAAAAGACTAGATAAGGATGAGATTAATAATAATAGCGCTAAGACAAATAACAGATGATCATAGCCTTCTAAGATATGTTCAATACCAAGTCTGATGTATGAAAATATAACGTCATATTGATTCGGGGTTTTGGGAATAATGCAATAGGGCTTATCCGCTTGCACAAGAAAGGTATATGCCAGACCATCCTCTAATTGGATTTTTGTAAAGACATCAATTAATGTGCGTTCCAGATTTTCGATTTGAATCGTCTGACCAACTAGTGATGAAGAATAGCTACCACTAAAGATCTGACTCATCGAATTCGCATTTACTTTTTCTTTCACCAATGTCATTGTAAATCCGTCTGGCAGTATAGGGCGAATTTGGATTGTTCGTCCAGCAGTGACGGGCATCTTCCAAATAATGGTATAGTTGATAGAGTCAGTTTGATTGATTTCAAGATATGCGGGTCTGACTTCATGACATAAGGCACTATTGAATAGACCGATAGCAAGGCTACATAAAACTGTAAGTATGAATCGATTCATTGATTGAGGTTGGCCCATTTGTCGAGCGTAATATCGATTGAGTAATTATCTAATACACTTTTATATATCGTTTCATTGTATTGTTGGATTAGATCTTTTTCAAAGGCGTCTAAGACTTGATCTTTGACCTGATCGAAGTCTTCAATACGAGAAAGTTGGACATCAACGATATAAAGCACATGAATGCCAAAGCCTGATGATATTGGTCCGTACCACGATGCAGCGTTTATGTCTTGAAATGCATCAGCGAAGTCTAGACCAAACTCCTGTCTAATTTGTTGTATTGAGAGTTGGGTGTAGTCTTGTTTGAGGTGTGATAAGTCGGCAGGGGGCAGATTAGGAATCACTGACTTTGATGTTAGCCTATGGCTTTGTATAAATTCGCTGGCATCGCTAAGCGGATTGATGCGCTTATCTGGGCTGAAGTAAAACTGATAAAAGGAATAGGATTTTTCAGTACTGAAATCAGACGAATGATCAGCATAGTAGGCTTGCAGATCTTCATCAGAGACTTGATTTGTGGTAATCATATCTTTGATTAGAAACTCATATTTTTGTTTGAGACGCCGCTTTATGATCTCGTCATTATGATCAAGTTTTAATGCTAAGGCTTCTCGATACATAACTTCGGAATGCACATATTGATCAATTAATTTCTTAATCGTGGCAGGAGATGGTTCTTCATTCCAGACTTGTTTGTATTGAGTGACGAGTCTGTCGATATCATTATCATCAACGACAATATCAATCGAGTCTGGCCTTTGGGAGCTTGAATTGAACAAACTATTCAGTAGGAATATACACATTCCGAGAAGGAGAAAATGAACCAATGGTTCAGCCAAGATTCTTTTAAGTGACATGGATACGAAAGTAAACTAAGATTTCGAAAGACCTTAATTTGATATAGATAAGAATGTATGAATTGAGTCGGTTTTAACATTATTATAAATTAATACACTTTGAGTTTTCTGACTAAGATTGTACTTTAAGCGTCAATCTAGCATTTGCTTTATGAGACGCATTTTTTTTACTTTTTGCCTAAGTTTTCTCTTTTTATCGCTTTTCTCACAGACGAAAGGGATTCAATTTCGTGATGACTTTAGTAATGCTTTTAAAATGGCAGATCAAGAGAATAAGCTGATATTTGCCTACTTCTATATGCCTAATTGTAATGCTTGTGGTTGGTTAGAAGAAGAATTTAGCAACACCTCCTTGGGCAATCTGTATAATGAATCGTTTTTGAGTTATAAGATGGATGCTTCTCAGCGAGGAAAAGAAATGGCTGAGTATTTTGGTGTCTTTAGTTTTCCGACCTTGTTGTTTATTCATCCTTCTGGAGAAGTCAGATACAGCGCCCGTGGATTCCGAGATGGGAAAGCCATCTTTGAAGCAGGTAAACTCGCTCGCAAATCAAAGCGCGACATTAAGAACATCATGGATGATCGCTATAAGAAAAATCCGACTGACACAGATCATCTATATGACTATATAGAATATCAATTTGTTCGAGAAAATTATTCAAAGGCAAATAAACTCATGAAAGAATATTTAGGTCAACGAGCAACTATAGAAGAGAATGCCTGGATGAATTTAGTATTAGATTATGCCTCAGACGTTGAGTCTCCAGCACATGAAGTCTTAATCCAAGAGAAAGATTTATTTAAAGAAAAATATGGTAAAGAACTTATCAATCTAACCATTTGGAATAGTATCATCAGAAAAGTGTCGATGAAGACTGACCCTAACAGAATAAGTCAATTTCATGGCCAATTTATGAAGGAAATTAAAGACTCAGAATATTCTATTGAAGATGAAGATTTAATTTTATTCTATTCAGAATATATTCACCTGAATCCTAATATCAGTATCATTAGATTGTCAGCCAAAGACAAGGATGTATTGACAAAGTATGCCCTAGAATCAATTTTAGTAAAAGATCATAAATTTAACCGGGAGCACCTGTTAACAATAGGGGTACATCTTATTCGATATTATCAAAAACAAACTGCAATGGCGCAATTAAATGATGTTGTCTCCTATAATCATTCTCTTTCGCCACACTATTCTTACCTCGATTTACAGTCTTTAGCTTTATATGCTCTTGGCGAATCAAATGCTGCTGTAGATAAAATAACTCAAGCTCGAGAATTAGCCCTGAGTACAGGATCTAAATCTTTTAAGCCAAGCATTACTGAATTTAAGCGAGCTGGCATTTTGAAATAAGTGAGTCATATCATTAAACGATCTGACCTCTTCAAAAGCAGTTTGAAGGTTAATTAGATTTACTCGCTTGAGTGCCAAGGCATTTCATTAAATGATTGACAGTGATAAGGGGGGTAATTTAAATATTCTTCGTACATTATCGTAAAGTATTATTGGCATCTACACTTAATGAAAAAACCAACCTTTACCTTGCTCTTGCTACTTGCTGGTCTTTTGACGAATGGTTCAGCACTAAAATATTCGATTTCAGGTGTTGTAACAACTTGTGAAGAAAACGACTACCTCGCCCTACGCGCATTATATTTAAGTACAAATGGGGATAATTGGAATACCAAAACCGGATGGCCTGATCAAGCTTTCTTTTCTGCGAACCCAACTATGCCGGCTGGAACAGATGTAAACGCTTGGTATGGTGTGTCTGCTGATGCAAATGGCGTTCGTAATCTGTCATTCAACAATAACAATATGGTAGGTCCAATTCCTCCGGAAATTGGCTTGCTTTGCAATATTGAATTCTTAAGTCTCTATACCAATGATTTTACTGGCGGTATTCCTCCAGAAATTGGCGACCTGACGACTCTTACATTCCTTAGTTTAAGAGGTGTCAATGATGGCTTAACAGGAACAATACCAGATGAAATACAAAATTTGACCAACTTGACACACCTAAGTTTTAGTCAAAATGAATTAAGCGGCAGCATTCCAACTTGGGTAGGCAATCTAACTAACCTAGTTAGCTTAAACTTTAGCTCAAATGATTTTACAGGACCGATTCCCACATCAATCGGGTCTTTAACTAACCTAACTACATTAATCTTGTTGCAAAACAATTTGTCAGGAGCTATTCCACCAGAACTTGGTAATCTGGTCAATTTGACAACATTTGGTTTGAGACGAAATGAATTAACCGGCTCAATACCTCCAACACTTGGCAATTTAACCCTATTAACAAATTTTGATCTTAGTAATAATGAGCTGAGTGGTTCGATTCCAACGGAATTAAGTAATCTAACAAACCTAACTCGATTGACTCTTTCCAGTAATGACTTAACAGGAAACATACCAAGCCAATTGTCAAGTCTATCAAACCTGACAGATTTAAATGTTAGTGGTAATAGTCTAAGCCTACCAATCCCTTCTGAATTAGGAGGCTTGAATAATCTAGTCACATTTAATGCTTCATACAATGACCTGTCTGGAGAAATTCCGGCAGCACTAACAAATCTTAGTTCCTTAAAGAATCTATATTTAGGCAGCAACGAGCTCAGTGGCGCTATACCAATAGAACTAGGGGGAATGTCAAACCTTGAAAAAATTGACCTTGGATATAATAATTTAACAGGTGGCATTCCAAGGGAAATCGGCAACATGACAAGCCTAATTAATTTAGACCTGAGGAAAAATTTATTGACTGGAAGTATTCCATCCGAACTCACACAATTATCAAATCTCCAAATTATGGAGATTTCTGATAACGATTTGACTGGCTGTATTGATCCTTCTCTTCAGGTCCTTTGTAGTCAATTGGACCCATCACGTTCAACTAATAATTATATCAGTTTTGGAAATGATCTGTTATCTCACTGGGAAGACTTCTGTGCCAATCCGTCACCCATTTGCGGCTGCAGCCAAACCGAACAGGATGCACTAGTGGCAATATACAATGCAACTGGGGGTGGCAGTTGGACAGATAACACGGGCTGGGTTGATGCCGCTACTGCAGACGATTGTGATCATTGCTATTGGAATGGTGTGATTTGTGATGATGATGGTGTCGTTGTCGGGTTGAGTTTGTCAGGTAATAATTTAACCGGTTCTATTCCTTCCGAAATTGGAGACTTGCCATCTCTTACTTATCTCCAATTTGGGAATAACGCTTTGACCGGTTCAATTCCAACGCAAATAGGAAACTTGACTTTACTTATTGATTTAGGTCTGCCAAATAATAATCTGAGTGGTCCGATTCCAAATGAGATAGGAAATCTTACCAATCTAGTCACATTTACTGCCTACAATAATGATCTGTCATCAAGTTTGCCTGCTTCAATTGGCAACCTGAGTAGCATCAATGAGTTCAACATTTTTGGAAATCAACTTTCAGGATCTATTCCTACTGAAGTAGGAAATATGACAAGTATGACCGTACTCGCATTAAACGAAAATAATTTAGACGGCCCACTACCAACTAGCATCGGTAATCTAACAAATTTAACAGCGCTTAATCTTCACAGTAACGCACTATCGGGAATCATACCTACCGAAATTGGCAATTTGACGAGTATGGAATATTTGCAGTTGCATAATAACCAGTTCAACGGTGCCATTCCAATAGCTTTAGGATCATTAACTAATGCGTTTTTAATAAACTTGAGTCAAAATCTTTTGTCAGGTTGCATTCCAAGTGAGTTAAATACGCTTTGTGGTATCGGTGGAGTCAACTTTAGCCAAAATCTCTGTTTGTCGCACAATGGAAATTTCTCATCTTTCTGTGCAGGAGATGCCTGTGATGATCCCGGCACATCATGTACTTGTTCAGATGGTATTTTAAATGGTGATGAGACAGATACAGATTGTGGTGGCTCTTGTGCAGCCTGTCCGCCAGAGTGTAATTCTAATTTGGATTTTGATGCTTTGGTTGCACTGTACAACTCAACAAATGGGGACAATTGGAGTGTCAATACAGGCTGGACCTTAGATTGTGATGTTTGTAACTGGCATGGATTGTCTTGCGACGCTAATGACAGGGTCATTGGTATTAATCTATACCAAAATGGACTGACAGGGTCTTTGCCAGTTGAGATAGGAGATTTGGATAAGTTGCAAACCATCAATATGGGTTTCAATAATATCACAGGCAGTCTTCCTACAGAATTGGGCCAATTGAGTGAACTTCAAGAAATTGATTTTTGGTACAATTATTTGTCTGGAGTCATTCCACCAGAATTAGCGAATATTTCAACACTGACAAAAATAGTTTTAAGTGACAATGACCTGGGTGGTTCACTACCACTTTTTATAGGGACGATGACTCAATTAGAACATTTCTCAGCAGCTCAAAGTGGTTTCACTGGCACGATTCCGGCTGAGTATGCCGCTTTGACCAACCTTAAGTCTTTTGGATTTAGTTATAATCAGCTGACTGGAGAGGTGCCAGACTTTTTCGGAAATTTCAGTCAAATGGAAATTCTAATGCTGAATGGAAATATGCTGACTGGCAGCATTCCACCCTCCTTAGGAAATCTAACTTCACTCACTCGCTTGCACCTGGACTTCAATGATTTGACAGGAGGTATTCCTGCATCCCTTTCCAATCTAACCGGATTAACGTCGATGGGTTTGAGAAACAATAATCTGTCTGGATGTGTCCCATTGGATTTCCAGAATATCTGCGGGACAAACATAACAATACAAGATAATCCATGTTTATCACATACAAGTTTTTCTTCATTTTGCATCTCACCAACCTGTGTATTGCCAACCGAGGCAAATTGTGATTTCTCTGCCTGCTCAAATGGTGCACAGGATGGGCAGGAAACAGATGTAGACTGTGGTGGAAACTGCCTTCCTTGTCCAATGGACTGCACATCATATCCTGACTTCGATGTGTTGATGATACTGTATAATGCTCTGGATGGTGCAAATTGGAGCAATAACAATGGATGGGTAGAAGGTGCGGCTGGAATAGATTGTGACTATTGCTCTTGGTATGGGATCACTTGCGATGCTAACTCAAGAGTCACGGACCTAATCTTATTTGATGTTAATGTGTCTGGACAGCTGCCTACAGAAATTGGGCAACTAACAGCACTAAACAAATTAGAAATTACTCAAAATTATTTGACAGGAACACTACCAACAGAGCTTGGAAATTTAAGCAACCTAAAAGAATTAGTATTATTTGGAAATGAGCTCACAGGACCAATTCCGACTTCCTTGAGCAATCTGACCCAATTGACAAATTTGGGACTTGGATCAAATCAGTTTTCTGGAGAAATTCCTCTATTTCTGACTAGCATGACGCAACTCACATTCCTTGCATTGAATACTAATAATTTTGAAGGTCCAATTCCCCCGGGATTGGCAAATCTGACCAGCCTCCAGAACTTATGGTTATACCAAAATAATTTGAGTGGTTGTATACCTGAAAGTCTAGTTGTCTTTTGTGGGTCCTCGACATATATACAGCTGTATGAAAATCCATGTTTATCCCATAACGCTAACTTTTACGACATGTGCGGAGGTGAATTATGCAGCCTGCCAACAGATTCAGCTTGTGATTTTTCAACATGCTCGAATGGGATAGCAAATGCAGGAGAGATTGAGGTTGATTGTGGGGGAATATGTACACCATGTCAGGTAGACTGTACAGGCAATTCGGATTTCGATGCTTTAATGGCACTTTATAATTCCACAAACGGACCGGCATGGTTTGGTGCTTATGGTTGGGTGGGTGGAGCAGAAGGGACAAATTGTGATATCTGCAATTGGCGTGGCATAAGATGTGATCAAAATGGTAGGGTCATTGAAATCTTTTTTAAGTCAATTGGCATGAATGGGCCCTTGCCAAGCCAACTTGAAGACCTAACAGAATTAAGGACATTGTATATAGACTATGATCAATTATCTGGACCAATACCATCCAGTTTAGGAAATTTACAACACCTAGAAAGTCTTTCTTTTACTGGAAATTCACTCACTGGTGAAATACCATCTTCATTTTCAGGCTTAACCCAACTTGTCCATTTAGGTTTGAGTGGTAATCAACTGAGTGGTTGTTATGATCCTTCATTGCAACAACTTTGTACCCAATTAAATTATCCAACAAATGCTGCAATTAGTGATGGAAATCAATTTGATGCATCCTGGGAAGATTTTTGTAGTCAGGGAGCAGAAGTCTGCAATTGCCCATCCTATTTTGTTGATGGTCAATTACCAGCTAACCACGATTTAATTTCTATTACATCAAATGATTGTCCGACCAAAGGAACAATTCATTTTAACAATGATCCTAATGATCCATGTACAAATGAAAACTGGTATTGGTTGATGACTTCTACGGAAACGCCTCCAGTTGATATAAATGATGAACGGATTAAGTCTGTCCTCGATGATTTCATGTACTTGGATCCAGGCACATATTACTTTTATCTCATTTCAAGACCATCGGTAAGTTCGACTAATATTGTTTACTTAGCTCCTACAACAATTATTGTTGATGAAGTAGAGTGCTTTCCCTGTATTGATGAAGTTGTCATAGATGAACAAGCAGATTCTAACTTAGATGAAGAGACAATACGATCTGCGGATTATATCGAATTGAATGATGTTGCTGTGGAACAGGATCTTGAAACTTTTGCAGTAGATTATTTTGAGATCAATGGTCCTTTTGAGGTGGATCCAAGTGTTGAGTTTACAGTAACCATTTCTGATGAGTGCGAATGCACAATTGGTGATCCGTGTGATGACGAAGATCCATGCACATTGAATGATACCTTTGATAGTGAATGTGGTTGTATTGGAGTTCTTGATCCAGCATGTTTGCCAGATTGTGCCAGTGGATTTGATCATGGGGATCCGTGTAATGATGGAGATTCATGTACTGAAAACGATGTTGTTGACACCAATTGCAATTGCGTTGGCACTGTGATCAATAATTGCACATCGGATTGCTCTAGTGGATTAAATTTTGGAGATTCTTGTGATGATAGTGATTCGTGTACAGATAATGATGCGATTGATACTAATTGTAATTGTGTTGGAACAGATATTCTGGACTGTGAACCAGATTGTACAAGCGGACTCAATTTTGGAGACAGCTGTGATGATGGTGATGATTGTACCGCTAATGATATCATTACTGCTGATTGCAATTGCCTTGGGACAGACATTGCAGGCTGTGCGACTGATTGTGCAAGTGGCCAAAATTTTGGAGATTCTTGTGATGATGGCAATATTTGTACAGATGATGATTATATAGACACTAATTGCAACTGTGTAGGAACAGAAGTAACGGACTGTGAAAGCATAGCATGTGAAGATCCTGATACGCTAGGGACCTCCTGCGATGATGATGATGAGTGTACAGAAAATGATGTCTGGCAATTTGATGAGCTAGGAGAATGTGAGTGTAAGGGTGATCTAATTGATACTAATAATAATGGTGAGTGCGACTACATAGAGTCTTGTGATGAAGATGGTAATATTGTAGCCAAAACATTAAAATCAAAAGAGTGTGTGTCAACGCAAGGTTTGGATGTTATTGTCAGTGAGTTTTCTAATGGAGAAAAGGGTGTTGACGAATACATCGAATTGTTTGTCAGAGGAAAAGGAAGTTTTGATTTGAGAGGTATGATTGTAGATGATAAAGAAGGGTCTTATAAAAGTGGAAATGGATTTTCTGCAGGAAGAATTAGATTTGCTAACCACCCTAATTGGGCTGCTGTAAAAGGTGGATCAATCATTCTAATTTATAATCACAAACACAAACATCAGCAGATTGCTTCCGATGATCCTACTGACATGAATAGAGATAATATTTTTATTACACCTCTATCTCAACCCTATTTTTATGGTGAAGAAAAAAATAATGAATCCAAGTATTACCCAATACCTCCTGCTTGGGATTTAATTTGGTTGTATGATAAAAATGATGAAATCAATATCCGAAGTTGTGATGAGAGACTCTTGCATAGAATTAGTTATGGCTATCAACTGTCATCTCAGTCTAACTTAGAAAATACAATTCATTTAGATAAGTCTGTCCTTAAAGGGCTCGTCTTTAGTGATATGATGAATGGGCATGAAGTGGGGAAAAAAGAAATGAGTCCTGGACAATACAATAATAGAAGACATCGAAATTTCATTAAAAACGGCAATTAATAGAATTTATGTCGACAGAAAATCACCGAATAATGATAAATCGAATTATCGCCTTAACTATTTTTCAAATTTGCCTAAGTACTCTAACTTTTAGCTCGACAGTAATTGGTGAATCTAATTCGACTACAATAAAAAATCTGCAAGAATTTTTGTCAGCTGAGTATATGGCGGATAACTCAGTCTTGGTTTATTTTAACTATACAAAAGATGAATTTGACGAATACGTCCAATTAAATAATGTAACAGAATTTGTCATTAAGATATATGGCAAATATTCCAGTAATAATAATGAAGAATTGTTAGCCACCGAGTCTTTAGATCCTACATCTAATATTGAAAGCTGGGCTCTAGAAATAACGCAAGCAGAAATGGATAACGGTGGTGCACCTTTTGATCTATTGCACGGACTGATTGACATCAATGGGATAGCTTGTACGGAAGGAGTTGACATATATCCAGACGAATTTACTGAAATGCCGGAGTTAACATGTGGAGAAGACATTGAAGATGTTGTCGATCAAAACTCAGCCATGTCGAGCATTGTTGCCGGAGAAACCTATACGATATTAGGCTTTCCATTTGTAGCGATGGATCAGAACCAAGGTCGACTTTCAATACCTCTTGGTAATAAGGTCGTGCTTGTCAATTTTATTAACATACAAGTCAACGAAGCAAATCAAGTTGTTGGAGGAAGCATAGAAGCCGTATCTGACGATGGTATGAATTATACGCTTGATAAGTTTGTGAAACGACTTAAAAATGGAGAAAATTCAACCGACATCTGTGTACCACCGCCGCCACCTCCTGGTTATGATGAAGATGGCATTAACTCAACAACTGGTCTAGATGACTGGGGTTTTAATGCTGATGGTATTTATGAAGCAACTGGATCACAATATGACTCTAATGGATTTGATAGTGAAGGTAATTATATGGATACCGGTCAAGCTTATAATCCTAATGGCTGCTCACGAGAAGGTCTTGATGAAAATGATATGGAATGTACACTCAGTAATGGTGTTAATCAAGATGCCGTAGATTACTTAGCAGAAAACGAAAGCACGATAGACCAAACAATTAGTCAAATACTATCTGATTGTACTTCTGAGTTGACGACTCAGATCGCTAACCAAACTGCAAGTTGTCAGACGATTCGGACAAGAATGGAAGAGATAGTATCAAATAGTGATTCACTGACAGAGGACATCATATTTGGAGTTGGAAATAAGTATATAAACACAGGAATGTCTGCTCACTTCACATCCCCGCCTGTAGCAATTGGTCAAACTGATGGCCGAAGTACAGCGGTTGTAGAATTGGAACAAAAACATGTCGATCTATATAATTGCGATGTAGCACTGACAGCACTGCAAGAAGAACTGTCAAATGCCAATGACCTACCAAGTGGCTTCGAAGACCAAATTAAAGAACAGATTACATTATGGACCGAGTATGATTTTGAATTATTGAGCAATAATCCTGACAACTTAGAGCAATGGATTAAAAATCAAATTGAAACCCTTGCTGCAGGAGAAGGAGATCCAGATGGAGGCGGCTTTGTCCAAGTAAATGAGGAAGATCAAGAAGCGATTTATACTGAAGAAGACCTGAGACAAAAAGTGTCTGATATATTTGCTTATAAGAATAATGTCTTTGGTGTTGAGCAACCTGTTGTTATTTCTGAGAAAAAGAGTGGCGCGGGTCTTGAATCACTATTAAAGCAATACAAGTCAGGAGTCAATAACATTGACGGTATCGATAGGGTTTACTATACAGAGCAAATCTATGATCGCAAACTTAAGTCAGGCAATAATGACATGTACAATGTATTGCCTTTAAAATTAACAAACGGTGCGAGCGATAAACCCTATGATATTTTTATCGAGCGGCTAGAAATTGGACTATCGGGAGCAAGCCTTGATGCAGTGATTAAAATAGAGGATACGAAGAATGGCGGACACATCGTCTTTAGAGGTGAGAATATTGGTTTTGGAACGGGGGGCTTATCAGGTGGACCAGATTCCTATTTGAGATTAGATTCTGAGCTGGGTATTAGATTGAGTAATACTGCTAAACTGCACCTCTTACCAGCTGATACATATGTGTCTTGGGATTGTAATGGATTTAAGGCCATTGGTATTGCTGCTGAAATCGAGTTTTGCCCAGAATTTGTCAAACCTGTTATCAATGGAGTTGTTAGCGAAACAGAAAATTATAGATTAGCTGTACAAGCACAAGAAGTATCAAATTGGAATGACTTTCATTTTTCAATTAATGCCGAACCTTTTGTGTTGACTAAATATGAAAATATAACCTGGCAAATGGATGCCTTTGTTGTTGATTTTAGTACCAGTATCACAGAGCCTAATGGGACTCTTCCTGGTTATGAATCGATCTTTACAGATGGAGCAGGTAATCTAACCAATGAATGGGAAGGCTTCTACATTCAAAATTTAAGTGCGACTATGCCTAAGAATTTTGGTGGAGATGGAGCTAGTAGTTCAGAGACCTTTGAAGTGGCAGTTGATCTGGCAATTATAGATGATACTGGATTTACAGGAGAAGGATCAGTGACAACAGAATTGGTTTCGCTTGATGAGGGTAATCTAAATGGCTGGGCTTTTTCAATAGATAAGTTTTTTTTACGCGTCGTTAATAATCAATTTGCAGGGACGGGTTTTGGTGGTGGGATACGGCTTCCAATTATGGAAGATACCTTGTCTTACACTGCAGAAATGTATCCGGAGGATAAATATAAATTTTCTGTCGGCTCGATAGATGTCAGTCAATCCTTACTTTTTAATTCGACAATTAATTTAACCAATAGTCAGGTCACTGTTGTGAAAGATGAACAAGGCTTTCATACCTGGGCTGATCTAACAGGTTCACTTGTTTTTGAGCAGGGCATGACAGATAATACAGACTTTACGGGCATTAATTTGCCCTCAGTCTCATTTGAAAATTTTGAAATATCCAATCGTGCGCCCTACTTTACCGCAGGAACATGGGATATTGGTGATCAAGGCATTGGGGTTGGTTTTAAAGGCTTCAAAATTGAATTGGATAACATCAAGCCCTATACACCAGACGAAGTAGGAACGGTCGGACTAGGATTTAATATTGCCGTGATCATGAATGACGAAATGAATATATCTGCGGAAGGTCAATTTGGTATCGTGGGCGAATTGTTGGATGATGGTAATGGTAGGCAAAAGTGGTTTTACAAAGATCTTGAATTACATGGCTTGAAAGTTGATGCGCCCATTGGATCAGTTGCACACATAAAAGGCAGTGTTAAATGGGAAAAAAATCATCAGGAGTGGGGAGATTATTTTCAAGGTGCCTTGCAGGTGGAAATGAAGAAGTTAGTCGAAACAACAATTACAGGCATTGCTCAATTTGGAACCAAACAAAACGAAAAATATTTCTATGTTGATGTTATGGTAAATCTACCAACAGGGATACCTGTTGGACCAATAGAATTTACAGCCTTAGGATTGGGTATATACAGAAATGTCACGTTCTCAACTGAAGGACTTACGATTGCTCAAATGCTTAGTAACAATCCTGATAATATATTTAATCAACCATTATTGCCTGGTGCATCTTTATCTACAGGTGTGTATTCATGTGAAACAAATGTTGATTTTGGTATTAAAGGTATGGCGCAATTTAGAGCGGCGAGTGAACAACTCTTGAATGGTACGGTCAGTCTTGGTGCAGAATTTTCAGGCTCAACCCTGGACAGAATGTATTTAATTGGATCTGCTCAATTGTTGGCCGCTATGGATGATGGTGTATCGTCTCAATTTGAGGAGTTTGAAGGAAATGATGACGCTGAGGATTTGCCATCAAAACCAGCATCTGTTAGCGTTCCCATGTCGGCATATTTAGATTTCAATATGGATTTTACAAATAAGGTATTTACTGGTGACATAGCGGCATATCTTAATACACCACTTTTGAGTGGTGTTGGGACAGATGGTGCCGTGGTCGTTGGTAAAATTCATTTTGGTCCGGATGATTGGTATATTAAAATTGGTTCACCAACTAATAGAGCAGGAGTTTCATTATCGATACTAGATGTCGTTAAAGTCGATGCTACCGCCTATTTTCAGGTTGGAACCAATACGGATCCAATGGCTGATATTCCGCAGGAAGTCAGGGAAATTGCCTATAGTGCTTCTAGAAATGAGACTTTGTTGCGTTCTGGTCAAGGACTTATTTTTGGAGCTCAACTCAAAATAGAAGGAGGGGTTGGACTGTCAGGTGTAGCAGAAGCAGAATTAAAAGCCCTGGCTGGCTTTGATTTAATGCTTCGAAGATATGAAGGATTGAGTTGTCAAGGGGAAACAGATGAAATTGGTATAAAAGGGTGGTATGCCTCTGGACAATTATACGCTCTATTAGAAGGTAAAATTAAAGTTTTTGGAATAAAACTATTTGAGGCTGGCGTCGCTGCAATCCTCCAGGCACAATTACCAAATCCATTTTTTGCTGAAGCGACAGTCGCAGTCAGAGCCAAACTGTTATTTGTAACGATTAATAAATCACTGTCAATAGCTCTTGGAAAACAATGTATCATTCAGGCTGAAGAACCAACAGCAATATTTGGTGCTGATGTAGTTGCTAGTATGACACCATCAGATGGTGAGCAGGAAGTGTCTGTCGCTAGTCAACCAGAAATTCATATGAACTTTCCATTGAAACAAAATATTTCAATGCCATCCTTAAATGGAGGGGAATCCACTTTCAAAGTTGATGTAAAATCCATCGATTTAAGTGGAGCGTCGGGCGGTAATATACCAATAGATTACACGATATCTTCTGATGGTTTGATTGTTGATGTGACTCCAGTAATTACCTTTCCAGCGAATGATGAAATCACTGCTACAGTCACAGTAAATTTGTTTGAAAACGGCAGTCTCCTCGGGGAACAAACAAAAACATTTACCTTCCACACGGGGCCTGAATTAACTGAGATTCCTATTTCTAATGTTAAATATTCCTATCCGATTCACGATATGGAACACTATTATCCAGAGCAGTTAACGAAACAGTTTATTGATTTAACTTCAGGACAACCAGATTTATTTGAAAGTAATGTAAGCGTATTTTTAAGCTCTACAAATGGACTTGAGATCGAAGTTCCTGCAGAATACCATCCAGAAACTAGTAAGGTGACTTTCGAACTGCCTCAAGATTTGAGTCCAAAGCAACATCGATTGGAATTAACTCAAATATCAGGATCAGGAGAAAGAAATATTATTCACACAATTAATTTTGAGGTATCAGCGTATAAGAAATTTAGCAATAAAGTCACTGAGCTAAAAGATAATTTCACTATAAACAACAAAGGATTTATGATTGCGAAGTTGAATGGTGAAGGGTTTTCTCAATTAGAACAAGATCAATTAATCACTACAGATTTTGGCATTAGTGTAACTCAAAAAAACCAGTTCTTAAATCAATTTAATGTTTTTAATGCGTGTGGTCAATGTGGTTATGTTACATCTGGTATACTTAATAACGCAGAAATAAAGGAGACAGTTGTTTCAAAAGGTGGTATAAGTGTGACTTATGTAACGTCTTATCAAAGAATCTATAATGGTCTTTATAATGAATTGATAGAATGTGTTTTAATACTATGTGGCGAAAATAATCCTGGTTGTTCTGATTTTCAATTAGTGAGCCTGGATAGAACATTAAAAAACAGTATGCCGGATGACGATCCATTAGGTGGCTTATGTGATATACCAGAATTTAATGGCTTGCCAAATGGAACTTATAGGGTCTATGTAAATTATAAAATACCAGGCGTTAATACAGATAATGGCCAATTTTCTTTTACTATTAATTGATGCACTTGAACATGAGACATATTATTTTTACCCTATGTGGCTTGTTCGTCATTTGTACAGTGACTTCACAAGAATCACTCTTTGACAATAAAGTGATTGTGTCTGTTGCACATACACAAGATGGAAATAGATTGATGTGGACGCCTAAAGATGTTGAACATTTTGATCTTGGTATTGAAAATGGGTACACACTAAAGAGATATACAATTGTGCAAGATGGGGTGGGTACACCATTGGTTGACTTAAGTACAACTGAAGTTGTCTTGTCCACAAATATTTTACCCTTAGCTACTGGAGACTCTGGTTGGACAGGTACTTTTGGTGTACCGGCAGATTCAATCATCTACCATGTGAATCAGCAAGTTGATCTGCAAAATCCGAATTTGTCGGATGCCTTTACCTATACGCAAGAAAATATTGAGCGATTTCAATTTGGAGTTTTTATTGCTTATCTCGATTTTGACATCGCTCAAAAAATGGGTTTGGCTTATCATGATGTCACAGTTCAGTCAAATTCAACTTATATGTATAAACTGGAGATGAATCAGACAGATATCGTTGATATAGAGAGGATAGCCACAGATTCTTTGACATCCTTTGCAACAATAGAAAATGTGGGAGCACTATCTGAAATGGGTAAAGTTAATGTGAGCTGGCCAATTGAGGGTATAACAAATGATTATTTTGCTTTCAATATTTTAAGGTCTGAGGATGATGTTAATTTTACACAGATTAATGAAGAGCCTTACATATTTTTTTCAACTGGTAACTCGGAACCTGATAAATATGTTTACCAAGATACAACGACTAGCTATGGTACCACATACTATTACGCTTTAGAGGGATTGACGATCTTTGGAGTAACAGGTGAACGTTCAGCTTCCAGTAGTGTGATATCTCTTCCTTACATGACTGGTGTTGATCCTAAAGTCAGTGCTGACGATTCAGACAGCAGTAAAGTCACATTGCAATGGACTATTTCAAATCAGGACCAGACAGTTTTAGATTTCTTAGCAGGTTATAATGTTTACAGATCAGATCATCCGGACCAGGGATTTGAATTACTAAACCAGAGCCCTGTTGCTGCGCAAACTTATGTAGATAATAGTCCCATCTCAAGTGCCTATTACATGGTAGCTACAGTAGATGACTTTGGTCAGGAATATTGGTCTTTGCCCGAATTTGCTCAGGTCAAGGATCACACACCACCTGCGGTTCCTGTTGATCTAGCAGTGAGAGAATCTGTGACAAATCAATATGAACTTACTTGGACAGCTAATACTGAAAATGATCTTGAGGGCTACCTGTTATACACACAATATACAGACACCAGTAATTATATAATGATTTCTAATGACATCATAGAGGATACTATATTTGCGTATAATTATCCACCTGATCTTGTCGCTGACCAGATTTGTTTTAAGATTAGCGCCATTGATAACAGAGGTAATCAGTCAGACATGTCAGATTGCGTTTCCGTTATCCTCCCAGATAATCTACCACCAGCCAGACCCTATATGTCAAAGCACCAAGCGGTAGAAGGCGGGATAGCTTTGGGCTGGCAATTTAGTATATCAGAAGATGTCGTCTTACATAATCTACAACGTAAGCCAACGGGTTCTCCAGGGTGGGAATCAATTTTAAAAATTAGACCACGGGATCAAGTAGATTATGAAATAAATCTAACAGATGGATCACTGATACCAACATGTTACATTGATACGACCTATACAGAATTAAGAAGTTACGATTATCGCATGGCAGCTGTTGATGCTGATGAGAATATATCCTATTCTTCCATTGTGAGTTTGTCTCCGCTCTCAGCCGGCTCTGTTGGACAAATTGAGAATTTTTCTGTGTCATCAGTGAACACAGTCGAATCTGGAATCATGCCACAGCAAGACGCCTATGATCTTATACAAGCTGAGATCAGTACCTTAAGCTCTGGTAATACACCAAATTATACAAATTTAGAATTCCTTGTTATTTACAGAATAATAACAGCCGAAGAATACGAAGCTTTGCCCTCTTTGTCTGATGCAGATGCGCTGACTTTTTTAGAATCTCGGCGAGATCAATATTGGATCGCGGACATGTTTGTCACCTTAGCGTGGGATTACAATAACCTTGACCAAATTCTATATTTTCAAGTCTATCGTAGTATTGATGGTCGTGGCTTTATTGATTTTATAGATATCCTACCTGAGCCAGATAAATTTAGTTATCAATATGATGATGGATTTATTATGTCAGGGCATCGGTATTTATATAAAGTGATGGCTGCGCATGCGGGTGGGAAGTTTAGTGAGGTGAGTGCACCCTTATTAGTTAGAGTTAATTAAAAATAGTTTAATCGTTCTCAGATGAAAAGAATGCGACATTATTTATTGGGTTTACTGCTGATTGTTGCAACGCCGTTTTTGGGATTGGGACAGGATGATAATTATGTCTTTTTACCGGATGCGAGTGGTTTTGATCGGAGTGGGTATGAGGTGGAGTTGGAGGCTACGACTCAAGAGTTAATTTTTGTACTGCCTGATGCATATCAATCTCAATTTAAAGTGTTAGACTTTGGATTTTATTTACACAATGAGACTGAAAGTGGCGGGTTTGAGGAGGCTTTTGATCAAGGGAAAGCTTTAGCTGCGGCAGAATCCCCTTTTTATTTACTGTTTGCTAAGCAGACAGATCAGAATGGGGTTTATACGAAGTTTTGGTATCATTTAGTGTTGCCTGATGATGCTGGATATCCATGCGTACAAGAGGCAGGGGTTGAAAGTATTTTAAGCGGTGTTCAAGTTGCTACTGATACAAAATATAATGCCCAAAATAATAATCCTTTAACATTTCATGAAGCTGAGATAAATGGGATCTTATTTTTAAAGGATAGACTAAGTAAATTATATAATTGTTGTGAATCAAACCCCGTACAAGATGATGGTCGTAAAAAAAGTACACTTTGCACCAATTGCAGTTCTGATTACCTTTATCAAACTAGTTTATTAGGCGCACGTTTTGCAGAGTATCCAGATTACAAATCAGAGGTAATCAAAAATACAGATGGGACTTTTCAAATTCTCATTACAGATGATACAGGAGAAGTAACAGATTTAATGATTGCATTAAATGAATTTGTTGGAGAAGTTAGTGCAGAAGGTTTTGATACAAGTATAACAATACATGAGATTGATTTAGATGGAGACATATGTGAAAATGAAAATGAAATTTTAAATTTCGGAGGTAGCATATTAGATGTTGATTATGCAGAAGATATTGTTCTACTAAAGAAAAACGGAAACTATAAAGTATTCTACAGATTTGGGTTTTCTGATGAATTATATGGTGCACCAGTTTATTGTAGTGGATTTACTGCAGATCAGAAGAAAAATGTTATTCTTCCAGCAATAGTTGCTCGGTGGATTATAAAGAGGGCTATAATGGCTGGAACAGCTGTAATGATTGACATTTCCATTCAAATATTAGTAGAAAAAACATTTGGGAATTATGCGACATGGGGAGAAGCATGGGAAAATCTGGATTTAAAGGGCTGGGATTTAATGATAACTGCCATTGAAGGAGCCTCAGGTGGTAAGTTAGATAATCTTGTATCTGTAATTTCTGGTTGTGCAAGAGCGGGTATTAATTATGTTATAGATGAGGATAACTGTGGATTTGTTATGAGTGAATTTTTCAGTATAACATTATTAGGCTGTTTAGAGGGGATTGCTGGGGCGATCATCGGGGATCAAATTGGTAAAATCGCCAAGAAGTATTTTCCTGATAAGCATACTGATCTTTTAGGTGATGCAATTAGCGGAAGTCCGCGTCTAATTTCAACCTTTTTTAGAAAGCCTAATTTATTAAAATCCTGGAAAGAGCTTTTTGATTTCCCAACACTACGGAGAAAAGAAGGTAATCTTGATATATTGGATGACTATTTGGATGAGTTCCCAAATGTACAAACCGCTGATATAAAATTGGGAATTGAGACAGCTTCAATTGGTTTGAATCGTCAGTCTGGCTTTTATAGATATTGTATAAATGGTTTAGGTTGTTTTGTAAAGGATACCAAAGTCTTAATGGGATACAAACCACTTGATTTGCCCAATTTAGGTTTTATGGCAGTTGCTGCTGCCATGCCTTTAATTACACCTATTCAAGATGTGCAGATCGATGATCTAGTTAAATCTTATATTCATTCGGAGTCTTACTTGACGGCTTCTAGTGATATTGGGGGTATCAATATGCCAGGATGGCAAGACTATGATTACTTAGAAATAACACCTGAGACTTGGCAAGTTGGTAAATTTTTAATTCAGGAAGAGAATGGTATTAGAGTAGAGATTAATGTTAACCGTCCGAAAGCTTGGTTTATCAGAGAAGGTATAACTGAAATTGGACAAAGCACACAATTAGTGCTCTCTGAATTAGGAGTATATGGTAATGCTACATTGCTAGAACTGTCTTGCACTAAAATGGATACACGAGATTTTAATCTTAATGAGACAGGGAATGTTGAGCGACCAGTTATAACAACATATAAAAGAATCGTTAATGAAATTTTTGAATATACATTTAGTGATAATCAAGTATTAGCATGTACTCCTAATCATCCGATTTATAGTTTGGAGAAACAAAGTTATATTCCAATAGGGGATCTAGACATTGGAGAAGTTATAGTTTCATATTCTGATGAAAATGTGAGTCTAATAAAAAGTGAGCCTAGGAACTCACAAGAGTATGTATATAATTTTGAGGTTTGGAGAAGCCATAATTATTTTGTTTCGAAAGATCTGAATTATAATTGGTTACTCGTCCATAATGCTTGTTGGAAAACTGTTGATGAAGTTAAAAAAATGTCATCTGCTGAAAGAAAGGCATTTATTAATAAAATGTGGGATGACGGTATAAGTTGGGATCCAACAAATACAAATCACCCAATATTTGGGAGGGGAAGGTTTTCAGAATCTCTCATGAGAAAAGGAAAGTATAAAGACCATAATTTTACAGGGACTGGATTTAACGGAGATAATGCGTCTCTTGGTGTTGATAATTATCCATCGATTGACTTTTATAAAGGCAATGTTGCAACGAGTATGAAAACGTCAAGAGGTAATAATCCATGGGCATGGCGAAATGCAAATAATTCAAATACAGGATTAGAATACAACAAGAAACATTTAGATGATCTTATATCGGGTATGGATCAAGGACCTAATTTGCCTGGAAAATTTGGTAATCACGCAGATTTACAAAATGTTGAAAAAGTTGATTTGGATATATTTGTTCGAGAAATTGATGAAGAGTTATATCCTCAAACTAAATGGCAAGAAATGGTAGATGATTATTTAATGACGGAAGGCTTCAATCATCTTATAGGTAAGATTAAAGTCAATCTAGGAAAACTTGAAGATTTTATTGATTAATGGATATTTGTAGATACTTAACTAACAATGTTACTGGAGGTGATAAAATTCCCAGCCAATTATATATAACTAGTCATGAGTGGCAAACTTTAATTGAATTACTGGATGACTTAGTTTATTTTGCTGAATATGCAAACTTTGAACAAACTCCAGACTATGAAAATACTGCGATTTTACTAGATGTTAATGCAAAAGAATTAGCAAGATTAAAATTGTTTAATGGAAAAATCAGAGTCTTTTATAAAAAAATATCAGATGACTTACTGATTGGGCTTAATAATATTTCCGAACGGCTTGGAGCACTTTTACTTATAAATCCTAAAATGGAGTTCCCTAAGTCTAAAATTATTTCAGCTCAAAAGAGATTGGATAAAAAGGCAAAAGTAGATTTGGTAGAGTATCAACAGAATTCATTTGGACAGAATAATATATGGTTAGCTATTAAAGCTAATTACACTGAAGTTTTGACGGTTTTTAATCTAACTGAGACGCAAGTTGATTGGCATGAAGCTTTATTAAGTATGCGACAAAATGGTACTGTTTTTATGTGTGAATTTAGAGGTTGGACATTCTTAGCTGGACAAAATTTAACAGGATTGTTTGCAATTGATGCAACTGAAGAAGAGGAAATTGAAAAATGTCATGTTGATAGATTATTGGAATGGGCAAAGTCGTTTATGGATATCCAACTTTATATGCAATACGAACGATCTATGTATTTCAATGCTTTTTATCGAGTGCTAAATGGGAAGTTGATATATGGAGAATATCAATCAGATACGTATCAGATCAAGCACGGCACAGTTCCAAAGAATATAGAGAATTTGCCCGATAATAATGCAAGTACTATTGCGTCTGAATGGAGTTTTGATCCAGATCACCTTCGTTTTAGAAAGGAGACAGAAAACGCAAAAGCATGGATAGTCAAAATCCCAATAGCTTAACCGATCTCATAAGTTTTCAACTTACGAGCAATACGATTTTAAAAACCCTCCCACTCACTCAACCCATATCGGCGAACTCCACCCACGCTCCACAAGCTCCTCCTCCAAATCACTAGGCACCCCAATCCCCAACGCCTCCGCATCATACGTGCTCCACCGCGGCGTCGCAATCTCCAACACCCGCATATAATACATACAGCTCTGACCAACTGTATAGTCCTTATCCGTCCACACAGCCTTCAAAGCCACTGCACCCACTGCATTCGTATAACTAGCTGCCTTCACATCCACAGTCGAGCTCAGCTTAGGCAACGAACCATCCGCAGCCAATACCCGATCACCAGCCCACACCACATTAATAATCTTTTCTTGCGCCACACCCGCATCATCCACCCACGCCTTGATCAACTGTATCCGATCCAAGTTAGCTCCTTCTGGATCCTTAACGGCCCACACAGCAAAACTCGGCTTTAGATCCCGACCTGACGGCACTAAATCGCCTCCCATCGCCGCCACTCCCGCTGGCAAATGCGCAACCCAATCCGCCTGCTCAAAGACATCATCGCCCATCCCAAATCCACCAAACATCCGCAACTGCATCCGGCTACCCGAAGTAGCAAAGGTTTCTTTCCGCTCCAGCGCATCATAGATAGCCTCTCGTGTATTCGCTTCAGCCCAGACGCCAGCCAAGCCACCACTGCTCATATATTTAGCTTTCAAGAAGGTCTCATCGTCTGTCACAATACGCTTTTCTGGTGAGCCATCCAACACCCCAAATTTCCCGAAATAATTGTTCTCATCAAAGCCTGCTGCAGAGTTATGACCATCCGAACTGCCGATCAATCCAAACTTAAATGGATTCGCGTCGAGCTGTTCTTGAAATTGCAGTCCCTCCTGGTAGGCTTCTCTCACATAGCTACCTTGTGGCTTGCTTGGCGGAGGAATAACTGTTGCAAAGGTAAATTCAAACAATTCAAAATTGGCAAATTCATCATTAGGAGACAAGACAGGGTGAGACATAGACTGTCCCTTGATTTGTACGACTTCGTTGATCGGCTCATTACGCATGCGCTGTGTCGAATAGGCCTGATCGATGGGTTCTCCATCAAATGTTTTAGTCGCATACATGATACCGTCACTCATGTTTCCATTGTGTGGAATGGCCAATAAATCGATGCCAGATTGACGTTCCTTGTCCATCCAATCCCACAGGTCTTCTGGATTTTGAGAATCCAAGGAAGAGAACGGGACTGCGGATATTTTTTCGGTATTTCGATAGATAACATTGCGATGTAGATTTCTGGCATAGCCTATATCGCCTAATGAATCTCCTGGAGAACTTGTAAATTCATAGCCAGCGAATGTTGTAAACTTGCCTGGCTCATAGTGACGATCTGCTGCCTCAATGATCTGTTGCCAAGTTGTTTTGCGCATGCCTTCTTCAGATAATATATCGATGGGTTGATTGCGCGCGAGAGAAAATCCTATCACACCAAAAGCTCTCATGGATGTCGCTCGTTCTTGACTCCGGACTTGCTCAGCCAAGGGTGTTTTGTACAAGGGGTGCTCGACATCATTCATGTGTTTTAGCACACCCATATATTCACTGTGATCTGTGACAGCCATAAAATCTAGCGGACGATTAATCTTAATTTTTTCTAACACAAAGTGATCAATCGCATTGCCCTTGCCAAATTCGTAAGCATCATCTGGAGAGGTTCTCACATTATAAATAAAAGCATCAAATGACCAACTAGTATGTACATGAAGATCCCCAAAAAATGCTTTTTTAGAGGCATGTTGCTCGACACTCTTATAAGAAATTTCAGATTGATTATCAATATCTGTTTTTGAATTTTTATTTGTCTCTTGGCACGATGTGCTAAACAATAAAATAGTGAATGCGAAGAATAGATAGATGTATCTCATGAATAGTTATAGTTAGTTAGTAGCGTTGGATTATTACCATTGACAAACGACCTTGCCTCTTGATTGTCTTGATTCAAGTAGTTGGTGTGCCTGACCGATGTCACTGGCATCTAAGACCTTATGAATATGTGGTTGGATCACTTTGGAATCCCAAAGCTTGACAACATTGTCCAAGCAGGATTTAAACACATGGGGCCTGCCATCAGCGATGCGTAGCATATTGACACCAATCATCGCTTTGGATTGCATGATCATTTGGATAGGGGAGTAGAGGCCAAATCCGGCTGCCATCCCGATTGTGTTAAGCAGATTAGCCTTGCCGTTTTTCAGTTGACTCGCAGCTCCTATAAAGACGAGTCGTCCACCTGGAGCAAGTAATTTAAAGGCTTGCTTAAACGATTTGCCGCCGATACTATCAAAGACAACATCTATTCCTGGATAATCGCCAAGAGATTGTCTTATGCTTTTAGTGAAATCTTCCTTCGTATAATCAATTGGGAAATCGACACCTAGTTCTCTCAGAAAATCTTGTTTCCCACTTGATGCTGTTCCATAGACTATACAACCTTTACTCTTAGCGATCTGCACTTGTATCGAGCCTACACCTCCTGCGGCAGCTTGGATTAAAACGCGATCCCCTTCATACAGGTTGACACATTCATCCGTACAAAAATAAGCTGTGCACGCTTGGGTAGCTAGGGCGGTAGCAGTTGGAAAATCTAAATGATCTGGTATAACGGCTGCTCCTTCGACCATGGTCGTAGCGTACTCAGCATAGCCTCCAAATCTGGTCAAGGCTGTCACGCGCTGCCCAACAGTAAATTCTGTGACATCCGAGCCGATCGCGTGGACGAATCCTGCGACATCATAGCCAATCACCGATGGCAATGGGGGCGCATCTTGGTAAAGACCTTGACGTGCTAGCACATCTGCAAAGTTGAGCCCAAAGCACTCTACTTTAATACAAATTTCTCTAGCAGTAGGGCTTGGGATTGTAGCTTCTTTGGTTTCGAAGGCCTTGTCGGCTGGGCCAGTTTTAGTAATGTAGATCGCTTTCATTCGACTCAATATAAGCATTTGATGGATGGTACAAAATAATGTTTAAACGAGATTAAAGTAGGGCGTCCTTTCAGGCCTAATTCAGGATATTTATTTATGATGGACCTTATCCATGGCGATTTGATGTAGGCCCTTTGGCCTTTTTCGCAATGTGCAATATGTTTTACACACGCATACGTTTCTACATAAAATTAGGGCATAGATTTAGTAACTTAGCATCTATAAATAGATCAATCCTAAAAGTAATTGATCTTTTAACATTTGCACAATGGAGATAGTAAAATTAGGAATTATAGGTTTGGGTCGAATGGGTAAGCATTATGCGAGCATCATCCAAACTCGAATTAAAAATGCATCGATTATAGGGATATGTAGTGTGAATGATGATGAACTTGATTTTGCCAAATACAAGTTGGAGGTTCCCTATACCTTTTCTAATCACAAACAGCTATTAGAATTAAATGAATTAGATGCTGTGATGATCATCAGTTCGACAACAGAGCATGCAAGGCATATGATCGATGTGATTCAAGCAGGCTACCATGTCTTTTGTGAAAAGCCTCTTGCGCTTAGTGTTGAAGATTGCCAAAAAGTAATCCGTGTGGCAGAATCAAAACCGAGTCAGATTTCGGTTGTTGGCTTTAATCGACGATTTGATAAAAGCTATGCCTATGCCAAGAAAAAGATTGAGGAAGGATTGATCGGCACTCCTTTTAAGGTCAAATCCCAAACGGTAGATAAAGATACGTTGGTAGGCTTTCAAAAAAATTATGTGCAGAATAGTGGTGGGATATTTTTAGATTATAATGCACATGATATTGATTTGGCTAGGTGGTTTTTAGATTCAGAATTTAGCCATGTATATTCCTTGGGGGGCTCGTTCAAACATGAGGTGTTCGCTGAGATGGGTGATGCGGATAATGTGATGACTTTGGGCAGAATGGAAAATGGTACAATGGCACATCTCATCGCGTCAAGAACAGCGGCGCATGGACACGATACCTACGCAGAAATAACGGGAACAGAAGGGACCTTAAGAGTCGGAAGACCAGCAGGTGTCAATTTGGTAGAGATATATGACAAACATGGGGCTAGAAGAGAGGTGGTATCAACATTTTTAGAACGCTTCGGCGAATCATTTGAATTGCAAATACAGCATTTTGTTGATAGTGTCCAACAAGGAAATCGTGTGCCTCATTCTTTACAAAATGCACTTGAAGCAACTAGAGTTGGTGTTGCAATGACCCGCTCATTTATGATGAAAAAGGAAATCCAAATCGAACGATAAATAACTATTTTAACCCTTATTCGTCCTCTTGCACTCTCATATAAATCAATAGGTGTGCATCGCACCATCGTCTAAATAGGATGTATAAGATTAAAGGATGTTATTCACAAGCTGAAAAAATAAAAATGAAGAAAACCTTAAAAATAATCGGAATTTTAATCTTGATACTGATATTATTTAGGGGAATCATTTTTAGATTAATAGTTAAATACGAGGAAATAGGGACAAGGCCAGAAATAGCATTAACGAACAAAAAACTAATTGATAAAATTGATAGAGAATCAACTAATAAGAAAATTGAAGCTAAACTGATTCTGAAAATTGCTGATCAAATAACGAAAGAGGAATTGAAATTCACGACTAAAAAATGTTCAAGAAATCCTAATGATTTGGCAAAAACAACCTATACAAATTGTGTAGGTTATGCTTCTATGTATAATTCAATCGCAAATTATCTGATAAATAAAAATGATTTGCAAAACGAAATCGTAGCAGAACATAAAATAGGGCAATTAGAACTATTGGGATTTAACCTTCACCAGCTTTTTGAAAGCCCATTTTTTAGCGACCATGATTTTAACGAAATAACAAATAAAGTAAATGGAGAAATATCTTTAGTTGACCCAAGTGTGAGTGATTATTTGTGGATAAAAAGAGTAGCAAAAAAGGAATAAATTGAATCAAAAATTAAAGCCTGTGGATTACAATAGATGATGATCGCATATCTGTTCGTCCCTCACAGAGACGACGACATATCATTATACGTTATCTGTAAGCAGGAAATGAAATACACTAAAGAATACATAGAATCAGTTCATCAATACTCTTCAAATCATCAAAAAGAATTGAATGAATATAATTTATGTGGATGCTTTTATTGTTGCCAAACTTACCCAACAAATGAAATAAAAGAATGGATAGAAGATCAAAACGACAATACAGCAATTTGCCCTAAGTGTGGAATTGATTCTGTCCTTAGTGAGAAACATCCAATTAGCGACTCAGAATTTATGGATCAGATGAATACTTATTGGTTTTGAAAATCGAAACAACTTATATAAAAAGACAACTATTCTATTCGACCTCTGATGGTGAATGGCGAGCCGATTTACCAAAAGATAATTGGTGTCTTATCTTAATCTCGAACACTAATAACGACAAATTAATAGATGAAATAATTGCGAACTCAATAACTAATAATGTAGGCTACATTTGTGGAATAGGAGCTAAACATAATTACATACACAATCAAGCGGACATTGAGTTCGTCAACAGAGACATTGGAGAATCGAAATTTCCGAAACCAAAATATCATATAATGACTGTAGGTGATGAAGATTTTGAAGAAGGAATTTGGTTTGGGCTAATGAATACTTTTAATGGTGAAGTTGAAATTGACAAAATCTTAATCATTGATACAGATTGTAATTGGAAACCAGAATTATTAAACTTAATTAAGAAATTTGAAAATGGCTATTTACCAGACAATGAATAGCCTACAGATAATCGAGTAGGCGGACCCACCAGCGGTCGCTGATGGGTTGCGCCTCTCACACCACACGGACATACGGGTCTCGTATCCGGCGGTTCACTAAATCGAAAATTTGAATTTTGAGAAGTAATCGATCATGGAAACATAGCCT
>CALGLU010000021.1 GCA_937959275.1 uncultured Saprospiraceae bacterium
TGCTTTTGGCGTATTTTGCACATGTACGTCGTTACAGAACCGGCCTTGATAGCTAGGCTATCAGACCGAACCTGCGCCTAGTTCATGCACAAACTACACTCAAATTCAACAAGTCAATATATACTTGACAGAGCACTAGTCCTGTAAAATAGCTTCAAGCATTTCGGTCATCAGTGGTTTTCTCTTGAACAGATTAATGGACTGTAAGCTGCCATTCATGAATAAAGAATTGATGGAGTGTTATTGTCTATGCCCTTAGAGTGAAATAAAATGAACTACCAAGATTATAAATCGAGGTCGCCCAAATACTCCCTCCATGCAAGTCTACAATTTTTTTGGATTGTGCAAGACCAATGCCGGTGCCTTCATATTCATCTGAGTAATGTAATCTTTCGAATAATGTAAACATTCTATTCAAATTGATTTCTTTTATTCCGATACCATTATCGGTAATGATGAATTTCCAAAATCCAGTTTCTTTAGTACATTCAATGCTGATGACGGGGTCCAAATCTTTTTTCCTAAATTTTATCGCATTTGTGATTAGGTTTTTAAATAGGAGGGCCAATTCTGTTTTATAGCCCTGAACTGATGGTAGGGCGTCAATCTCAAAGCTGCAATTGGAATCTTTGATTTCGTCAGTCAGCTGATCTAGAACTTCTTTGACTAGGTCGTTGATATTAATGAAAGTGCTTGTTTTATTTTGACCTAATTCAAAATAGTCCAGTAGATCATTAATCTGCGATTTCAATTTTTTAGTCGCATGTCGAATAAATGTAAGATACATTTTAGCATCTTCTTCAATTAGATCATAGTATTTTTTTGATAAAAGGCTACTGAATTTGTCAATTGTCAGTAAGGGGCTTTCTATATCATTTGAGGCAAGAAGGGCGAATTGTCTAAGTTCCTCGTTTTCTTGGAGTAGCTTTTTTCGAGTAGAGATATCTTGTACAGTACCAATCATTCTGATCACATCATGATTAGAATTTTTGAAACACTTACCTCTAGAAATGACAGGTATGACGAAGCCATCATCTCGTTGTATCCTATTTTTAAAGTAGTAATCGATCCCATGTTCTAGCGAATGCTCCAAGTTTTTGACATACTCTTCCTTGTCGTCAATATGCACATATTTTAGAGCTAAATCATAGGATGGTTCTTGGTCTGCTTGTAGCCCCAGTAATTCATACATCATGTCTGACCATGTGACTTCAGCTGTTAAAATATCCCACTCCCAGCTACCGATTTTGGCGAGTCTTTGACTTTCGTTTAGTTTTTCAATTTGAGCCGTAAGTTGCATTTTTAGTTGGACTAACTCGATCGCCTGCTTCTTATTGGTCAACTCAATATTTTTTTTCATAAGTAGTTTTATTCCAGATTTTAATAGAGACTATTAAAGGTTTAGGCGTTATTGCTCAATGTTTAATCTAAAAGAGCCAACAATTTCGAATTCAGATGGAAAAGACGCCATGATCAGAAGTAGAACTAAATGCGAATTCTGAAAAGCAGAGAGCCAATTATACTAGTGCCTCAAGAACTAAATATACAGCCATATTAAATTGTTCTTTTCCGCCTTCTCTGCTTTACAGAACTGGCCTTGATAGCTAAGGCTATCAAAGCGAACCTGTGCCTTGAGTAGACGAAAAATAACTGCTTTCATACAGCCATTTATTTAGTGCTTGAGACACTTGTTTAAAACATTGACGAGATACGACAAATTATTGTATTACTATGCGGACTAGACGTGTTGATTTGAATTAAGAAGTTATCAGAGATTTTGGAATGTATAATAATACTAGAAAACTTTATTACTTTCCAATATTGAAAAGCACATTAGCTTAATCCATATTGAATGAAACCAATGAAAAAATTACTCCTGTTGCTACTGTTGATCATTATTGTTCTTGTGCTTTATATACTGATTAAGCCTTCTCCAATTGATCCAGTCGCTTGGACACCGCCGACTAACGCAGGGTTTACTGGCCCGTTTGAAATGAACGAAAAACTGGATAGATTAGAGTTTTTAATTCGAGATGAATGTGAAGGATGCGAAGACCTTGCTTTTGATTCGACAGGGCTGTATGTGTATAGTGGGAATGTAGATGGTGATATTTTACAGATACACTTAGAATCAAGAGAAACAAAGGTTGTTGCGAATACAGGCGGACGCCCCTTAGGGATGATTTTTGATGCTGATGGCAAATTAATCATCGCCGATGCACGTAAAGGACTTTTAGAAGTTGATGTATCAATAGGAGATGTAAAATTGTTGACAGATTCTTATAATGGAGAACAACTAAAATTTGTTGATGATTTAGATATCGATTCGTCTGGTATCATTTATTTTTCTGATGCTTCATCAAAGTATGGTTATGATGAAGTCATTGCTGATTTAATGGAGAGACGGCCTCATGGTGCATTATATGCATACAATCCAGCTAATCAACAGACGACCTTATTATTAGATGACTTATACTTCGCCAATGGCGTCGCCATTTCAGCGAAGGAGGATTTTTTATTTATCAATGAAACGGGTAATTATAGCATATCAAAATATTGGCTCAAAGGCCCTAAAAAAGGAACTCGTGAATTTGTGAATGATAACTTACCAGGATTTCCAGATAACATCACACAAGGTGCATCGGGAACATTTTGGTTAACGCTTGTTTCTCCCCGCCAGCAATCTTTGGATGATATTATGCCAAACACAACTCTAAGAAACCTTGTGATGAAGTTGCCTAAATCGATGCATCCCGCGCCGACACATTATGCCTGTGTAGTTGGCTTAGATGATAATGGGAATGTGACTCATAATTTCCAAAGTTCTCATCCCAAGTTTGTCGAAATAACGAGTGTTACGGAGCACAATGGTAAGCTGTATTTTGGTTCTTTGGTTGATACAGGTATTGGTGTTATGGATATTTATTAAGGCCTCCAAGGAGTCATGAAGTCATGCAGATTATGATTTAACATGGTATTCCTCCAATGGGCCACGACCCAATGTCGTTTAGTTAGTGGCATATGAATTAATTTAATAACACAGTTTAATCTATTGAAACATTAATTTGTCACGATTTTTACAAAAAATCCCGCCAAATTAGCCTCTTTTCATACAATAATGCACGGCACTTTGTGCCGTGCAACCAATATTTGACACCTATGGTGTCATGATATCCTTAACTAAATGACATTGGGTTTTAACCACTTGAAAATCATAAAAGTTTGGAAAGTTATTGGTTAAATCTATTTGATCAGTAATTGTGACACAGCCTGCAAGTTCGGAATGACGGACATCCAAAGCTGTACTCTGATATTAATCCCCTTAAATAAACTATCTTTGAGGGTCGAAAAAATGAATTATGAGAATCGGAATTACATCTGGAGATATAAATGGAATAGGACCTGAAGTCATCTTAAAAGCCTTAACGAATAACTCGGTCTTACACGAACACAGCGTATTAATATATGGCTCAGGGAAAGTTATGGCTTACCACAAGAATATTGTCAAAAATATTGACCTGCAATTTTCAAATGTGTCAGGAGCGGAGCATGCTGGTAATAATAAAATTAGTGTTGTGAATTGTTGGACTGATGACATCCAAATATCATTGGGCAGCCCTGAGAAAGAAGCTGGACAGTTTGCCCATGTCGCTCTTGATCGTGCAGTAAATGATATGAAGAACGGCCTGATCGATGTCATGGTCACAGCTCCAATTAATAAGAGTACGATGGACTCGATGTCCTTCCCTTATGCTGGACACACAGAGTATTTGACTTCATCATTTGGTGCGACTTCAAGTCTCATGACAATGGTAGCTGACGATTTACGAATCGCTGTTGTGACCAATCATGAGCCTATATCAAACCTATCTTCTTTGTTTTCGAAAGAATTGTTGATGAAGAAAATCAATATATTCTATCATTCTCTAAAAACTGATTTTGGTAAGGATAAACCACGGATTGCTATTATGGGAATGAACCCACATGCTAGTGATGGTGGCAAAATAGGTACAGAAGAAACCGAGATCATTATCCCTGTGATTGAAGAATTAAAGAATAAAGGCGTGCTGACCTATGGCCCTTATTCTGCTGATGGCTTTTTTGGTGCACACATGTACAGAAAGTTTGATGGAGTCTTGGCTATGTACCATGATCAAGGCCTAATCCCTTTTAAGACTTTAGCCTTTGGGAATGGTGTTAACTATACCGCAGGGTTAAAATATGTAAGAACATCCCCAGATCACGGGACTGGTTATGACATTGCTGGAGAAAATAAAGCTGACGAGAGTTCAATGCGGAATGCCATTTTTGCAGCGATTGATATCTACCGAAATCGTGAAGACGAAAAAGAAATGAAAGCAAACCCTTTGGTTAAAAAGGTGAAATTTCATTCAGAACGATCTTAATAGGCATAAAAAAAGCCAAAGCCTTCAGAAAGAGTCTCGAGTAGGAAAAAAATGTTTAGGTCTATTATCTCCTATCAGATTGGTTTATTGATAACTAATTCCGAAAGCTTTAGCAACTATATAAGCTGTTAGGCTTGGCACAAATATATATATACTTTTTCATATATAAAATATTTTTACCTATAACTCTCTATAAAACAGTACGATTATATATAAAAAACGTCTGTTATATTGCCTTTTAAGACAATTTTAATGGGGATAACTCACTTTTATCTCTGCTCCAAGCACATTCATCAGCTGATATAAGCCAAAAAACGTACGATTTAGATAGATAAAATGCTCACTTCCTCTATTCACACGATACGATGAAACGAGTGTCTCTTTCGCTATCTTCTCTCCAGCAGTGCTGATCTCATCAAAAAAGCTTTGATCTGAAAAATCCCAGCTGTCTGCATAGTAGGGTTTGAGCAGTAAGCTCAGCATATCTTTAAATAAGTCATAGTAATAAGCCTTTTCATCTGGCGCATCATCCTTTTTTAAAATCTCTAAAGTATAAAGTAGTGATTCGAACTCTTGATCCTTTTCTAATACCCCAGGTTTTGTCAACTCAATAAAGGGTTTGATGAAATCTTCGGGAATTTCTTTGACACACCCAAAATCCAAAATACAAACATCATCATCTTTACCGGTGATTAAAATATTACCAGGATGTGGATCTGCATGGACTTTTTGCAAAGTGTATACTTGATACATAAACAAGTCCCAAATCTTTTGACCGACATTATTTCTTCTTTTTTGAGAAATCTGACTTGCCGCAAACTCTGGCAGATGGAGACCATCAATCCAATCCATTGTAATGATGCGATCACTTGATAAGTCAGGATAGTATTTTGGAAAAGAATAGCCGGGCAAATGCGCACACGCCGACGTCATGATTTGGCTGTTCTTTAGTTCAAGGATATAGTCGGTCTCTTCGATTAATTTGTCTTTGACTTCTAAAAAATATTTATCTGCATCTTCTCCACTTAAGCGCAGTATTTTATAGGCGATTGGTCTAATCACAGCAAGATCTGAATCAATCGAGTCTGCCACTCCTGGATATTGAATCTTGACTGCAAGTGTTTTGCCATCCAGTGTTGCTTTATGTACCTGACCGATACTAGCAGCAAATGATGCTGTATAGTCAAAGGAGTCAAATATGTCTTCGGGGTTTTTCCCTAAATATTTTCTGAATGTCTTTTTAACAAGTGGTGCAGATAGTGGTGGTACTGAAAACTGAGCTAGAGAAAATTGATCTGCATAGGCCTTTGGTAGCAAGCTCTTCTCCATGCTTAACATCTGAGCAACCTTTAATCCGCCGCCTTTTAATTCTAATAAGCTATCCATGATATCAGAGGCGTTTTGCTCATCTAATTTGTCCTTATCCGGATCAGCTTGCAACAACTTAGAGCCATAATATCCAGCATAGTTTTTACCAACTTTTAAGCCTGTCTTGAATAGTTTACCCGCTCTTTTTAATTTTCCAGTAGGTATTTCTTTGCTTGTTTTCATTTAGTGTTTTTGAAAGCGCTCTTGCCAGATAAATTTTCCAAAATCAAGAAGGCTTTTAACTGGGGTGATATCGATCAATTCAGTTAAGGCTTTAACTGCCTTTTCTATGGCGATGTCTGTTTTTTCAAAATCAGTAGAGACATCACGGCTCCAGAAATCCAATAAAAAGAGCAACTGTGCATAGACCGCTTCAGATTGAATGTTTCCTCCGATTTCATTCACTTTGTCGCTGTATTGACTTGCTGGGAGCTGGGCATGAGGAAAGGCTTCTTTGACAAATTCTATAAAAGGAATTTTCAGTTTTTTAAGAACAGGCAGCATGTGGACTTTGCCGTGGTGTTGAATACTCTCTTTACAGAATGCTTCATTGAGAGCACAATTTTCAAAAAAGGTAAAATACACTGAAAGCAATTTATCTCTTGATGAAAAGCCTGTATAATTTGCATCTGATTTCACAGTCGATAAAGCTGCGACCATTAAGGCAAGCCAAACTTCCTTCTCTGCATCTTCAACAGAACCAAGTAAGTCCTTAAATTGAATAACTGTGATCTTGTTTTCAGTACAGAATGTATCTATCGTGAAGTCTAGCCCTTCTTGCTCAACATAGCTGACAAACAGATCGAGTAGCTGCTCTTTTGAATACTTTTTGCGTCTTGCCACAGCACATAATTAGTTTCCTATGAAACGTATAGATCTAGCTGATAGTTTTACTTAAAGTGATTTATTGTTTTATCAATTTGGAATTGCATAGCATTATAGATGCGATAGACAAATATCCTCCTTTGGAGCGAGATTAAGCTCCGAAGACCCTCGTGAGTTCTTGAGACTCTGCGGAGGGGTGGAAATCAAATTCAAGTGAATATGCCCATTCCATCATTAGACCATGGACTATCGATTAGATTATAATCTGGTGCGACTTTTAGTAAAATTCATTTACAAAGTGATTTGTTGTTAAAGAAATTATGACAATTTTATTTACGATGACCATTACATTGAAAATGGACATATGGTTTACACATATGGTTTTAGGATATTTCACTATTTTTAATAAAAATCGCAAATGAAATATCTATTTATACTGTCTTTAGCAAGCATTCTAGTCTTGTCATGTAAGCATGATCACAGCAGCAAAGGACATTCCCATGATGGTGAAAATGCACATGCACAGGATGATCACAGTGGACACGATCATAGTGGACACGATCACGACGGACACGATCATTCTGGACATGATCACGATGGGCATGATCATTCTGGACACGACCATGGAAATCACGATGGGCAAACTGCTACGCTAAACACTTTAACAGCTGAAGAAGTGAGCAAGGGTTGGACAATGTTATTTGATGGCAAGTCAATCTCAGAATGGCGTGGCTATAAGGAAGATATTTCTTCGAAATGGGTGATTGATAATGGGACTCTTCACTTTGACTCTGCACAAAAAGGCAAGGGAGGTGATATTATCAGTAAAAAAAAGTACGGTGATTTTGAGTTGTCCCTAGAATGGAAAATAGAGGACTGTGGGAATAGTGGGCTGTTTTGGAATGTGGTAGAAAGTGAGAAGTATGACAGAACGTATAAATCAGGACCAGAAATGCAGATCCTCGATAATAAGTGTCATCCAGATGCAAAGATTATAACACATCGAGCAGGAGACTTATACGACATGATCGAGTCGAGCGTCGAGAATGTCAAACCAGCGATGCAATGGAATCATATTCAGGTTCGCTCCAAAAATGCAAAGTATGAGTTTTATCAAAACGGAGCAAAGGTTGTGGAGTTTACAATGCATACACCTGAATGGGATGCCATGGTTGCCAAGAGCAAGTTTAAAGATCTAGAAGGATTCGGAAAAGCAAAGAGCGGGCATTTAGCTTTGCAGGATCATGGTAACAAAGTGTGGTTTAGGAATATTAAAATCAGAGAAATTTAAGATTAAGAAATACGTGAGAATTATGAGGATGATGAATTTTTTGTACTTACCGATCATAGCCTGCCTGTCGCTTTCATGTAGTACCGCAAATAAGGGCTTAAGTGATAAAACGATGTCCTCCAAGATGAAGGTCTTGATCGTAGATGGTCAAAACAATCATGCGATGTGGCCAAAGATTACGGCGATGATGAAGTCGTATCTAGAAGAAACAGATCGCTTTGAAGTCGATGTTTATCGAACGAAGTATACTTGGAAAGGCGATGAATTAATCACACAGTTTCCGATTGAAGGCCTTAAGAAAACAGAAGCTTTAGATAAACCAAAACATGATCCTGAATTTAAGCCATCATTTGAATCCTATGATGTCGTCATCTCTAATTTTGGGTGGAGCGCTGCACCATGGCCAGACGAAACGCAAAAAGATTTTGAACACTATATGAATGATGGCGGAGGCTTGGTTGTCATACACGCAGCAGATAACTCCTTTGAATTTTGGCCAGCTTATAATGAAATGATTGGCCTTGGTGGTTGGGGAGGCCGTACAGAAAAAGATGGCCCTTATGTGTATTACAATTTGCAAAATAAATTAAAGAGAGATATGTCTGTGGGCAAAGGTGGTTCGCACGGACCACAGCGCGAATTCACAGTAAAGCTTCGCGAAGCCAATCATCCCATCGTCAAAGGTATGCCCGACGAATGGATGCACACAAAAGATGAATTGTATGATCGCTTAAGAGGTCCTGCAAAAAACATGACGGTGTTGGCGACTTCTTTTGCAGGAGAAGATCAAAAGGGGACTGGAAGACATGAACCTATGATGATGATTATCGATTATGGGCAAGGAAGGGTCTTTCATACACCATTGGGCCATGCGGACTATTCTGTAGAATGTGTTGGGTTTATTACAGCCTTTCAGAGAGGTACGGAGTGGGCTGCCACTGGTCAAGTGAAAGACTCAAACATTCCAAATGATTTTCCGACGAAAGACAAGAGTAGCCATCGGTCATACAATTGATGCGTTGCAAAAATCAGAATTAAAGTTTTCATAGCAGGCAATAGCTATTAGCTACTCAGCATACAAGCTCTGCCCAATCATCCATTCATCAAATCGTTCAATCCACGAATCACTAGGTAAATTCTGCTTCTTCATACCAAAGCCATGTCCGCCCTTTGCGTACATATGTAATTCTGTCGCTTTTCCCGCAGCAGTCCATTCTTGATACAGTTTAATGCTGGCTGGTGCCAAGTTTAGCGGATCATCTGTTGCACAAACAGCAAACATAGGAGGTGCATCTGCTGGCACTTCTTGCGAAGGGACAACATCCATCCACGCATACACAGGCCCAATAAAATCTGGCCGCGTGGCTTCCGTATAAGCATACGTGACGCCCATCGTAACAGCTCCTCCCGCAGAAAAGCCAATCAGTCCGATTTTACTTGGATCGAGATTGTATGAAGCAGCATTTTCTCTGACATGTCTAATCGCATTCAAACCATCCTCCACCGCAAGAGGTAAGACTTGTCCTGCTCGTACCAAGACCTGCTCGCCCTCCTTCATAATATCAGCAGTCCCGTCCACTCCTGTCGGCACCAATCTATATTTGAGAACAAAGGCTGTGACACCTTTTGTATTCAGCCACTTGGCAACATCACGACCTTCACTATCAATCGATAAAGCATAAAGACCACCACCTGGACAAATGATCACACTGACACCATTGGGGTTTTCTGGTTTATAGACTAAAAGCTCAGGATCAGACACATTCGTTGTCACAGGATTGTTCCAAATTTGTGACATATACTCTCGCTCCTTAGTTGGCCATGTAAGATCAGAATCTGAATTGGGCAAAGCAATGGTTTCCTGACTGAAACCTGTTTGATGAATCATACTTGTCGCTAGGATGAGAATTATACATGTAAATACCTTCATAATAGTTTTTCAATTAGGCAATCAAAATAGTAATAACTTAAAGCTTAATTATCTTTTTCAATCTCTTTTCGCAATGCTTTTAACTTTCGTTCCCATTCTTTAATTGCTTGTTCATATTCTCGGATCCGGTTTAGTTTTTCCCGATTGCGACGTGTATTGATCGAACCTCTTGATTTCTTGTTGCGCCGTTTGAATAGTAAGTCGAAGATATTGCCAGGTCGGTTTTCTTCGTATTGCTGACGTCTTTGTAGAATGGCATAATCTCGACTAGATAAAGTATCCTGACAAGCAAATGGATTCTCCTCTGGAAAAGAAGAAGTCGTGATCATACCCTTATTATTAGCGTACTCGAATAAAGCACCCACAAGTGGTAAAGCTGTCCGTCCGCCTGAACCTGTGCCCAGATTTCGAAAGTGGATGCGCCGATCCTGAGCACCTACCCAAGCGCCGATCACCAGATCTTTGGTGTAGCCAATAAACCAACCATCGGACTGATTTTGAGTTGTACCCGTCTTACCGCTCACAGGAAAGTCAATATCAAAGGATGAATATAATCGTTGGCCCGTCCCAGCCAATGTTACATTTTGAAGCATCTGATTTAGAGTCTGGATGTGTTGTTGTCTTGCAACTGAAGCGTGTAGAAGTGTGTCTACGGATTGCTCTTGATCAAATAAAACCTGACCAGTTCGGTCGATAATTCTATGTATGGATCGTAAGGGCCGTTTATTCCCTTCATTGGCCAAGGTACTATACGCCTGCACCATTTCATACAGAGAAATATCAGATGTACCTAAAACGATTGAAGGTACTTCCTGCATTGGTGACACGATGCCCAACTCCTTGGCAGTACGAACCACCGATGGTATACCTGCCTCAAATAAGAGTTGCACGGAGATCGTGTTAATCGAGTGCGTCAAGCCACCTTTGACCGACGCATAGCCACCATATGTTCCATTTGCATTTTTCGGAGTCCAATCATCAAAATCTGCATAGCTTCTTAATTCATTGGGATAATAGCCACAAGGGTCTATTTCTTTTTCTAGAGCTGCTAAATACACGAAAGGTTTAAAGGTGGACCCGACTTGCCGAGGAGCCGTCACATTGTCCCATTGAAATTCTCCAAAATCATTGCCGCCTACCCACGCTTTGATCTGACCCGTCTCAGGCTCTACAGCTAATATACCCGTATGGAGCAAACTCAAATAGTGTTTGATAGAGTCAATGCGCGTTCGACTCTTCGTGTCATATCCATCCCATGTCCAGAACTCCCTCATCTTGTGAACAGCTAATTTTTCAATGGATTCTTTGTTCGTTAACCCATCTTCTCTGTAAGATTTATACTCGTCATCAGCAAAAATACCATCGTCTATGATTTTCGAACTTTTCCCAAATAGAGATCCGCCATCCCAGCTTTTAAGAAAAAGTGTTTGTAATCGACTCATGTGAGAATGCATGATGTTTTCAGCTGCGATCTGCATATCATAATCCAAGGAGCTAATGATCTTCAGTCCATCTGATTCGAGCTCGTATTTTGAGCCATCAGCTTTGCTTTGATCTAAGCTCCAGGCATTAAATTCCTTCTTGACTTGTTGCTTAAAATATCTAGCTAATTCTTCTCTCGCTGCATAGGATTGATAATCTAAGGATAGAGGTAATGATTTTAATTGTTCAGCGATATCTGTATTCAAGGAACCATAGCTTACCATTTGCGACAGCACAACATTTCGCCTATTCTTGGCTCGCTCGGGATGATTGCGAGGGCTGTAATAACTTGTCGCTTTTAAAATGCCAACAAGCGTAGCTGCCTCTTCTAATAATAGATCGTTGGGTTCTTTATTGAAAAAGCGCTTTGCTGCAGTCGCTAGACCAAAAGCTTGCTCGCCAAAGGAGACAGTATTAGAATACAGGACAAGGATATCATCTTTGCTATAGACCTTTTCCATTCGCCGAGCAATAGCCATTTCTCTATACTTATTAAAGATGGTACCTAGAATGCGATATTTTTTTCTCGGATATAAGTTTTTTACTAGTTGTTGTGTTAAGGTGCTACCACCGCCGCTTGCATCTTGTTGTAATAAAATGGACTTAAAAAACACCCGAAACAAACTTCGACTGTCCACGCCCTTATGTTTGTAAAAGCGTCTGTCCTCTGTCGATATCAAGGCAGCTATATAAAATTCATTAAGATCTTCAGGCTGTAAATTTGATCTATTCTCTAAAAAGTATTTACCAATTAATTTCTCGTCAGCAGTGTATAATTCAGAGGCGATAGGATTTTGGATTGCCTTAAGCTCTTGTTGCGAGGGTAGGTCATCTGTCCATTCCATATAAGTAATGAAGCGAAGGAAAAAATGACCAAAAAATAGCAATAGGATGATACCTAATAGGATGAACCCACCAAGTTGCCATCTTGGCATACTGATCAATTTCTGCTTAATCTCTTGTAGAAGGGTTTTGATGTGTTTATAGGTTTATAGAGCATTAAACGTTAAAGGGACGTAAAAACATATGTTTGAGGGAAAGTAAGGATTAATTACTTAGCATGATATTCCTCGACTCGGCTGATGCCTCCTTCGGAAAGACAGTTTTTACAACTTTGTAAAGACTTATAAACAGCTCTTTATAAAAAGGCATCTTAAGCAATCAACTATGTGCCCTATCTTCCTATGTGGTTCAAGGAATGAACACTTACAACATGTATTGGTTATTATAATACCGTAATTTACACACATGTCAGAAACAGAAACTATTAAAATAGACATCGTCTCAGATATAGCTTGCCCTTGGTGCTATGTCGGCAAGCGCAGACTAGAATCCGCACTAGCAGAATGGAAAGGAGCCCCTGTGGAAGTTGAATGGCATCCCTACCAATTAGACCCTACAATACCAGCTGAAGGTTTGTCAAGGAAGGAATACCTGATTAATAAATTTGGTAGTCTAGCGAGGATACAACCGATGATAGATAATCTAGAAAGTACAGGCAAAGAACTAGGCATTGAATTTAATTTTGGTGAGCAGGCACTATCTGTTAATACCTTGCCACTACACCAACTGCTTCACGTAGCAGGGGAAGAAGGCTTCAAAGATCAACTAAAAGAGCGATTTCTTAAAGCCTATTTCGAAGAGACCTTACGACTCAATGACATCAATGTCCTTGTCGATATCATGAAGGATTTTGGTTGGGACAAAGATAAAGTAGAGCAAATCATTGCAGATCAAGCAATCGCTCAAAACGTCAAAGATCAAATCGCACACTATCAACAGAGAGGTGTAAAAGGGGTGCCCTTCTTTGTAATTAATAATACATATGGGATCAGCGGGGCACAACCCAAAGAAGCGTTCTTGCAAGCTTTAGCTTCTGTGAAATCAGACATAGAAACAGAGGATGGAGCAAGCTGCGATACTGAGACAGGAGAGTGTTGATTGATTAGCTTAAGTATTTTCAATTACTAAGTAAGAATTGTGTCTTATAAACTAAATCTGTTCTAAACTAATATTGACCTTATTTCTTTTAGTGTAAACTAGTTCATTTTCCGTCACAAACAGAAAACTGTTTGAGCGCTAGCGAGTTTTTTCTGTTTAGGAAACTGAACTCGTTGAAGCGTGAAGAAAGAAATACAGTCTTGACTTTTTGGTTACTTTTGTGTCAAGACAAAAGTGACATAAGGAATTGCTTAGTATAAATCTAAATTCAGTATTAACCTGCCATCAGCGCCTCCGCTCCATCTTGTTTGCCTACTGATTGATTCTTAGGCTTTGGAGAATTTAGGATTTGAGTTACTTCAAAACAATATATTCTTTTAATTAGTTGCAGAATTAATGTTTACTACAATCAACTAAAGCTTGAACTAACTCATCAATATTGGTTTTAGTAATATAAACGGCAAACGATAATCGCAAGGCATTTAAATTGAAGGTAGTCATTGGTCGAGAGTCAATATGATACTTGTCGAAAAGATATTCCTTCGCTTCTTTTACGTCTTTATCGATGACTTCTACGACTTGAATCGCTGATGATAATTGATCAGGTGAAGGGGTCTTTAATTTTAATGATGGATACTGTTCTATTTGATTGCGGAAATACGCTTTTAATTCATAGGAGCGCTTTGCTATTTTATCAATGCCGATTTGATTGATAAAATCCACCGCTGCTCCAAGTCCTAAAAGCTCTGGTAAATTCCGGGTATTGTAATTTTCTAATCTGCGAATGCTTTTATCCAAGTAACCTCGACAGACGATCAGTGGCTGCAGTAAATCTTGCTTAGCTGATGATGCATACAGTATGCCGATACCTTTAGGCGCAAATAACCACTTATGTGCACTTGCTGTATAAAAGTCACAGCCCAAGTCGTGTAAGTCTATGTCAACCATGCCAGCAGATTGGGCTCCATCTACAGCGACGAGGATACCATGTTGATGTGCCATTTCTGAAATGGCCTTGACAGGTAGGATCATCCCATTTGTGTTCACGATGTGGCACATGGAGATAATCTTAGTCTGTGGCGTGATGGCTTCTCGATAAAGTGCTACAATGTCTTCTTCAGCTTGAGGGAGTATTGGAAGCTGAGGGCGGACAATTTTGATTCCCTTCGCTTCTTGAAATACCTCCCAGCAGACTCGGCCAGAGGTATGCTCATGATCTGCTAAAATGATTTCATCACCACGACTCAGATTGAAACTTCTGGCAATCAAATTCATGCCCTCAGTGGTGTTATGGATTAAAGCAATTTCTTCTGCAGAGACTGAGAATAGATCGGCAACTTTCTCTCTTACGGTTTCCTTTTCTTCATCCCAGCCACCCCACATGTATTTTGAGGGGAATCCATCCAAGGTATTTCTTGCTGAGCTTGTTGTTTTTTGGACGGATAAAGGGCTACCTCCCAATGAGGCATTATTAAAATATTTTAATTGAGGAGCAAAGACAAATTGTGATTGTACAAGATTCCAGAAAGATTCCGAATTATCATCCTGCAGCCCTTCAAAATCGATAGGTAAGATTTGATCTAATCCTAATTGTTTTGCTGTGTTGATTTGTGGTATAGTGACTCCTACACCTAAGGCTTTAATGAAATGTCTTCTGTCGTGAGCTTTCATTTAGGTAAGATAATCAAGTCTTTTTAAATGCCTGTTAAGGCTAGGCAACCGTGTGTATTGATATAATACCTAACAGTTAATTTGTCATGATTTTCACCAAAAATCCCGCCAAATTAAGTTCAGAAGTACATATTTCACCCCGTGATAACTCACGGGGTTACAATGATGTCACACCTATCGGCGTTTTTCAATCTGTTTCAGAAACTATGATTTGACTAATGAGGGAGCATGCGCCCGCACAATCATTCAATACATGTCTAATATCACATTTGCAAAAAACTCAACACCCAACACCTGGCCTGCCGGCAAGCAGGCTCAAAACTCAACACTCTTTTCCCGCTCCGCTCCCACATTCAACACCTGCTTGCCTTCATGCTAACTCAACTCAACACTCAACATTCAACACTCAACACACTTTTACCACCCAGGCACAAAATTCAACCCAAACTGTACTCGCGTATTCTCCTGCAACGGCCAAGCCCAATACGGTTCTACGATAATCGCTCCAAATAAATTCACCCGCGCAGAGAATCCAATACTCGATGCAAATGCCGGCTTCACAAATTCTGTCAGACCTTGGCTATTAATGACAGGTTCACCATCAGTTAGGTGTGAAAACTCATCAAAGACTACTCCGCCATCAAAGAAAATATTGATGTCCGACAACAAGAATTTTGAACCAATTAAAGCCAATTGTTTTGGTCCTGTAAACGGTAAGCGTAATTCAACATTAAACATACCAATCTTAGAACCCAAGACTTGGCTAGGGCTGATGCCATTCCCACCCCCAATCGGATTCTCTAGATTGCTATCAAACACAAAATCATAGCCTCTAATGAATCCCATATTACCTGCATAAATCGGATAAATTGTATTCGTATTTTTTTCCCAGCGTGCATAGCCCAATCCTCTTAACGCCAAACTAAATGGCTTCATCCAAACATATTTTCTAACATCAGCGAGGACACCAGTAAAATTATTTATCCCATAATTTTGCTCTACTTGGATACGCATCCGATGTCCCTGATAAGGAGAATATGTCAATCCAAAAGATGAATTATCTTCTACGTAAGCCACATTAAAAGAGGCCGTATTGCCTTTGGTTAAATTGAAAAATTGATTAAATCGTATTTCATCTCCAGTTTCTACTTTCTCTTCGTCTTGACCAATAAAAAGAAAGCTATTTGGGTCGTAGTATGTGTTACGTTCGTCCAACCTGAAAAATTGTCTACCGACACTGCCACCTGCTTCAAATCTACGGGTGGTCGATAAAGGGAAATGGACAAAGCCATTGACTCCCATATTATAAATACGGAGCAGACTGATCTGGTCTACTAAAGCCGTGAAACTAGACCCATCATTCAATTCTAAATCTTCTAAAAAGGGCTGATTTCGAAATCCTGTTTGCTGTGGAATAAAGGAGAGGCCACCACCATATGCTAATCTGTTCTTCCGATTCAAATATTGGACCTGACCTCCAAAATCAAGGAATGAACCGTTCAGTGCTAATTGAGTAAAGATTTGGTTATTCCCCAACATATCACTGAAGATCATATCAATCCCACCTTGTAAGCCTGTATAATTACTGAATCGGGAATTGGAAACGCCAACGCCACCACTTCCACCAATATGATCTAGCTTAAACTTAGATGCATACTTTGATCGTTTGATTTCAGATTCATCGATATAAGCAATCCGGTCTATATTGTTCAAATTGCGATTGACAATATCTAATTTGTCTAAGCCAATAATAGGCAATGTGCCAGCACTAAAATCAACATCATCAGCCGCCACAGGTTTGTTTAGCAAATCACCTTTGTCAGCCTGATACAAGACATATTTATGATTGTCATAATGAGAATAAATCACTCGATCACGCTTTGTCGACGCAGTGATGGCAGGAGCATATCTTGTGATGCCAGTAATCCCAGATAAGAGATCAGTCATTTGCAAAATCTCTTGAGACTCTACCTGATAGTTATATAGATTTCTGAACCCATCTCTATCCGAATAGAAATAAATATTGCCTTCATGATCGTAAGTGGGATTTAGATTATCTGCAGTGTGAAAGATGTCAAGAATGCTGATCGATTGTGTCTCATAATCCATTTGCGCTAAGTCAAACGTATACCGACCATGCGTTCTTCCTTCTTCCACACTCCGTTTATCATAACTAAATAAAAGTGTGGAGCCGTCTGGCGAGAATGAAGGCTGAATTTCTGAATACTGATCGTCTGTTAATTGTTTGACTTTTCCTGTCTTGATCGTATAGCTGAATAAATCTGACTGACCATCAACCAGACCCACAAGCACGATCTCCTTACCATTTGGATGCCAAGTTGGATTTGCGATAGCCGGTACTCCTGGCACTTGTATTGTCTCTATGGTCTTTCCAGATAAAGCCTCTTTAATGACTAAGACATTGTGTCCTTGGCTAAATCCGATAAAGGCAAAGTTTTTACTATTTGGCGACCAGGTACCTGTAGATTCCAGAGCATTCAAGGCATCTAGATCGGTATCTTTGATGGTACTAGCCACTTTATTTATGACTTTACCTGTACGTGCATCTGCTAAAAATAAGTCGATGGAGAATAAATCCTTCTCCGATAGATAAATCACGTATCTGCCATTGGGACTCAAGATTGGTGACACATTAATATTACCAGAATTTTCATCTGAAATCAGTTTTTTACCTTGTGGTTTTTCTTTCTTGTCTCTAAGATATGGCTCATAATATGTCTCTAATGCAGATTGAAATTGCTCGCCTGCAGTGTCCATATCTGTTCCTATAACGGTCCTAAACGCAGTCTCTAAGCCATATTTAGCCGTTTCGGTGAATAGTGGTTCTATCACATCATCACCATATAATCCAGCCAAATAAGACCAGGCGGCTTGACCATAGCGATACGGAAAATATTTAGGGCTTGCCATCTTCTTAAACGGAGGCAGATCATCGTGAATAATCGCATCTCTCATCCACATCGCCGTGAATGGGTCAACACGCCCTATAGACATATACTCTGCCATCCCTTCGACAATCCATAAAGGCAGATTGCTAAGTGAACGGAGATTCGTCGAGTCTCCTCTAAGCACCATATTAAATTGAAAAGCGTGGACTAACTCATGTCCAAGTACCTGATTGGTCTGTTGATTGGTGAAGGTCAAAGGCATGATCACCCGATTTTTAAAGGCCTCAGTGACTCCGCCAGTCCCGACGCCAATGGCTCCACTTATAGCGTTAGTTTGTTGGAATTCTGCGTGATTATTATAAAAAATGATTGGATTCTTAAAGCCAAACGTATCATAAGTAATGGCTTGATGCAAATCATACCATTGTTCTGTCATTTGCGCAATGCGATCAACGGTCTTTTCATTTTTTAAATAATAATACACATCGAAGTGCGGAGTTTCTTTGACTTTAAAATCAAAGCTTCTATATCTCGGTTTATTTTTACCAAAATATTGAGAATAGGAAGGGAGGCTCTGACCTAAAAATAGGGCAGCTAAGCAAAAGATTATCTTGTTCATGTCGTATGAGAATTAGCCACAGAATAAAATTTCAGTTTGCAGCTTAGACGGTTTGCAGTGAATTATAGTTTTAGAAACTAATAAAACTTAACTTTAGTTTCTTATTTACACAAATTCCTTACACAGTAGAAGTGATAGTTATAACGCACCAATTGCTGTCAAAGTGTCGTGAGATATGTATATTCTTTATGACAATGTTGCACAGATGACAATTAATTAGCGATTGGTCTTGAATTTGATTGATAATACTTAGTAGGAAATACAAAAGGAAATACAAACATATGACATACGATATATTTACTGTCAAGGCTCAAGAGGCGATTTTAAAGGCGCAGCAAATAGCTGGAGGATTAGATCAACAAAGTGTCGACACGGTCCATGTGTTGAGAGGCATTCTAGAGACAGATGAAAAGTTGACCGAGTTTTTGTTGAATAAAATGTCTGTGAACATCATCCGGATGAAGAAGGAATTAAATCTAGCTATAGAGAGATTCCCAAAAGTAGAAGGTGGTGACAACAAACAATTTTTAACAGACGATGCCAACAAAGCAAACAGCCGGGCTAAAAAGTTAATGAAGGAGTTTGGCGATGAATTTATCTCCCTAGAAATGATGTTGATGGGGATCTTGAAAGGAAAGGATAAAGCGGCTCAAATATTAAAAGATCTAGGCGCCACAGCAGACGGTTTAAAGACTGCGATACTTGAATTACGTAAAGGTAGAAAAGTCACAACACAACATGCAGAAGGTGAATACAATGCCTTGAATAAGTTTGCCATTAATCTAAATGAAAGAGCAGAGTCAGGTAAACTGGATCCGATTGTCGGACGAGATGAAGAAATTCGTAGAATCTTACATATCCTATCAAGAAGGAAGAAAAATAATCCAATCTTGGTTGGCGAGTCAGGCGTTGGGAAAACAGCAATAGTAGAAGGCATTGCTTGGAGAATTGTCAAGCACGATGTTCCGGAAAATTTGCAATCAAAAAAAATATTCGTGTTAGACCTTGCTGCTTTAATTGCAGGAGCAAAATATAAGGGAGAATTTGAGGAGCGCTTAAAAGCTGTCATAAAGGAAGTCAATAGCGCAGCGGGCGAGATCATTTTATTTATTGATGAAATACACACCTTGATTGGTGCTGGTGGTGGCAATGGAGCGATGGATGCTGCGAATATATTAAAGCCTGCATTAGCGAGAGGAGAGTTACGGACGATCGGTGCGACGACTTTGGATGAATACCAAAAATATTTTGAAAAAGACAAAGCCCTTGTCCGGCGTTTTCAGACAGTACTTATTGATGAACCGTCAATAGAAGATACTGTATCCATATTAAGAGGCATTCAAGATAAATATGAAGTGTATCATAAAATTGATATTCTAGATGAAGCACTCGTTGCAGCTGTGGAACTTTCTCACAGATATATAACTGAACGTAAACTGCCAGACAAAGCCATTGACCTTATTGATGAGGCGGCTGCAAAATTGAGATTGGAGTTAGATTCTGTTCCTGAAGAGATTGATGAGCAGGATCGAAAGGTGCGCCAATTGGAGATTGAGCGAGAGATGATCAAGCGGGAAAAGAATGATAAAAAGCTTGCAAAGATTGTAGAACAAATTGCAAATGCCAAAGAAAAACTAGATTCCTTAACAGCAGCATGGCAGAGCGAAAAAGAAATTGTTGATCAGCTATCTGTTATTAAAAAAGATATAGAAGAATTAGAACATCAAGCAGATAAAGCAGAAAGAGAAAGCAACTTCGAATTAGTTGCCAAAATCCGGTATGGCGATCTGAAAGAAAAAGAAGCGATGCTTAAGGCAACAGAAGAAAAGTTAGACGATCTGCCAGAGCAAACAAGATTTACAAACGAGGAAGTGACAGCAAATGACATCGCAGAAGTGGTGGCAAAATGGACAGGTATTCCAGTTACAAAAATGTTGAAGACGGAACGAGAGCGATTGTTAAAGCTGGAAGATGAAATCAGCAAACGCTTGATTGGTCAAAAAGAAGCAGTCATTGCAGTTGCTGATGCCGTGCGGAGAAGTAGAGCGGGTTTAGGTGATCCTAAAAAGCCAATCGGCTCCTTTATCTTTTTGGGTCCAACAGGTGTTGGTAAGACGGAGTTAGCAAAGACTTTGGCAGAAGTCTTGTTTGATGATGACAAAGCGATTACTCGAATTGATATGAGTGAGTATCAGGAGAAGCATTCAGTGTCTAGATTGGTAGGAGCGCCTCCGGGATATGTAGGGTATGATGAAGGAGGGCAATTGACTGAAGCTGTTCGAAGACGACCATATTCTATTGTTTTATTAGATGAAATAGAGAAGGCTCACCCGGATACATTTAATATTTTATTGCAGGTATTAGATGATGGACGGCTAACGGATAATAAAGGTCGAGAGGCCAATTTTAAAAATACGATTATCATCATGACATCTAATATGGGTGCAGAGGTGATTCTAGAAAACTTTGAAGATTTAGATGCCGTTGGTGAAGAACATCGTGGAGAGATAATCGAAACTACTCGTATGGAAGTGTTCGATATGTTGAAGGAGAATTTGCGCCCAGAGTTTTTAAATCGGATCGATGAAAAAATTATGTTTCTGCCTTTAACAAAAGCAGAAATTAAATTAATCGCCAAAATTCTTCTTAAAAAGGTGAAGAAGAACTTGGGCAACCAAGATATAGGCATTGATTTTTCTGAAAGTGCTATGGATTTGTTAGCTGATTTAGGTTATGATCCTCAATTCGGAGCAAGACCACTTAAACGAGTCATCCAAAAGGAGATCATTAATGAGCTCTCAAAAGAAGTACTCAAAGGGTCTTATGGCCCAGGCGATGTCATTCATATCGGCACGGATAAAAAAGGATTTACCTTTGGCATGACGGCAAATAGCTCGACAGAAAAACCAAAGGTCAAGAAAGAGACTGTGAAGAAGAAAGAAAAGGATATTGCCAAACTTAAAAAGGCGACAAAAGATGTACAGGATGCGGTTAAAGACTTAAAGAAAGACCAAAACGGTGCTAAACCAGAAAAAAAATAAATGCTACGTATACAGTAGATGGTTGGCAGTTTATTGTCATTGCTTGTGGAGGTGAAAAAGTTAAGGGCAGTAAGTTGATCAGACTTTTAAACCAATATAATAACCCCGTGAATTTCGATTCATTGGGGTTTTTTTATGCCTCAAAAGCAGCTGTGCCGTTGTTGGTCTCCGAGGCTGTGGGCTGGTTGCCGCTGTTGGTCTCCGAACCAACAGCATGTTTGTTTACCGATATCAACTTAATCTTAAATCAACGAAACTCGTTGGATCGGAGTCCAACGAGGGCGGGTTTATTGAATCGGCATCCAATGAGGGCGGGTTTATTGGGTCGGAGTTCAATGAGGGGTGAGGATTCGTTGCCGCTGTTGGTCTTCGAACTAACGGCATGTTTGTTTTACCAATATCAACTTAGCTAAACGAAACTCTTTGTATCAGAGTCCAACAAGGGCGGGTGTTTTGAATCGGAGTCCAATGTGGGTTGAATTTCTAACTTAAGACCAACACACAAAACGAGCAGGCTGAATTTTAACAATAGTCATACTAATAATACTAATGAAAAGTCTATATTAGATTCAAATTAAAGACTCCTTCCGTCTTATCATTTTATTATTATTGTATTAAATCTCATACCCCTGCGATATAACTTAGTTTATTAACATCAACTCATATTTTTATGAAAACCAATTTTAATTTTGGACTTCAATCAAAAGTCCTGAAAGGAAACTTGTATGTTTCAATGGCAATAATTTGCTTATCCCTGATATGGAATTCAACAACAACTGCTCAAGCAAAAGATGATATTTTAAATGGAACATTGCTGCGCTGTAATACAGACTTAGCAATGCAAAGTCGGTTTGCAAAGGATCCGGAACTTCAAGAGAAATTTCAGGAATTACAAGATAAAGAGCAGGAGCAAGATTTGGAAAGCCGAATTTCTTGTAATGCTGGGAATACAATCATGGTACCTTTAGCTTTTCATTTTGATGCAACCTTTTTATGCAGCGATGAAGCTTGTATTTTAAGCGAAATTGACGATGCAATAGCGGCATTAAATATTGATTTTGCTAGTAATATAGGGTCTCCTAATGCAGCAAATTGCTCTACAGCATACCCAGATATTTCAACAGGGACGTGTATCACTTTTTATCTTGCCCAGCCACCGACTTGCTCCGGTCTAGATCCAGCTTGCGATGGGAGTATTACAGTAGGCCAGTTTGTGGGAGGCTATTCAGCAGGTGGTGCAGGTGCAGGCGCTTGTTGGGATGATTATTTAAATGTATTTGTGGTCTCTGAGGCTTTAGGTTTATTGGGTGTTTCAGATCAAGTTCCAGGAATAATGCCAGCTATTGGACCGGGTGAAGGTGTAACACTAGCAGGATCGACATTTGGTGGTCCGGATGGTCCTTGTGGTATTCTCGATTCTGATAATACCTATAATTTGGGTAAAACATTATCCCATGAGATTGGTCATTACCTTGGCTTATTTCACACGTTTGAAAACAGTTGCTCTGATGAGCCCAATAATTCTTTTAATGGCATTAATATTTCAGTAGACGATACGCAACCGCAGGATACACCGTTTTTTGGTTGTCCAACTGATTGTTTTGATAGTGACTGTGGTGGCCCTCAGCAGACGGCCAATATCATGAATTATACAGATGATGCCTGCATGGATCTCTTTACAGAAGATCAAGCATTTGCAATGAACACAGTTGCGAATGGCTTATTTAGTGGACTCAATATACCGGCTGCTAGTCCAACCCAGTTATGCACCTGTGAGCCTGGCGGAGGTGCTGGGTATACGATTACAGATGGTAGTGCTTCATGGAGTTATCCAGGCGAAATTACAGGAATTTCTTGTGATGGCAATGTTAATTTTGATCCTGGAAATGGTATCAATCAATCGTTTGCGGCTGATTGGTACTATGCCCTCAATGGGAGTCCATCAGTAGGATTTCCAAACATTGATCCTGCTAATGTGACACAGACACCCAATTCGATTAGAGTTGCTTATCCTGATTTAGGAGGTGTGACAGGTTTAACAGCAGTACTATCAGTAATTATTACAGAAGATGCGGCACTTGATGTACAGCTTGCACAGCTCATGGAAATAGAAAATAATTCAACTACGCTTGTTGACGTTAAAGTTTTTAATTATTTGGATTTAGATAAGAATGAAAATACAGTACAGAATGTAAATCTCTTTTTACAAGATGCGTGTAATATTATCACGGAGATTATTGCATCAAACGACCCAAGCCAAGTTTGTTATTTTGCAGTTAATGCGGCTGATGGATTTCAAATCGAACCCTATAGTACTTTATGTGATGATTTGACTGCAGGTATTTCTAATCTGACTAATACAGGGTTGCCATTATTATCAGCTGATTATACTCAAGCGTACCAATTTGATGGTTCATTGAATGTTGGAGAGTCTTTTACAGGAGAAACCATATTGACTTTTGGCTCTCCACCAGAACCAGCAGTCTTTGATCCCGTATCAGGTCAATGTACCTTTCCCTCTACACCAAATCCTTCAGATGGATTTATTACTTGTCCCGCGGATCAAAATGTGGCTTGTGGTTTAGACGCGATTGCTGGAATGATCACGATTGATACAATATGTTCAGTATTTGACTTTGTTATAGATGTCACTGGACCAGTTATACAAGGTACACCTGATTGTCCTGGCACCAGCTACACGTACACCTTTATCGCTTCTGATTTATGTGATAACATTGATACCTGTTTCCAAGTCTTCACAATTGTAAATGATGGGCCTAGTTTTATGACATGTCCAATGGATGAGACGGTCAGTTGTGCCGATGAAATTGTCACGAATCCTCCAGGTTACATGACTAGTTGTTCACTAGGTGCATCAGTTGATGTCCAAGGCCCTCAAATCATAGGAGATGAAGATTGTCCAAGTTCGATTTATACATATACTTATATCGTCACGGATGTATGTGGCAGGTCAGATACTTGTATTCAAAATTTCACCATCATGAATGACGGACCTGAAATTACGCAGTGTCCAACAGATATGGATGTAGCGTGTGCTAATGAAATTGTCCTTGGTGTGCCTATATATACAACGAGCTGTGACGTAGGAGCAAGTTTAATAAATGAAGCTGCCGTTGTGAATGGTACACCCAATTGTCCAGGGACTACATATTCATTTACGATGCGGATAACAGATACTTGCGGTAGGGAGTCAACTTGTGAACAAGTATTCACGATTGTAAATGACAGTCCTCGTTTTATGACATGTCCAATGGATGAGACGGTCAGTTGTGCCGATGAAATTGTCACGAATCCTCCAGACTACATGACTAGTTGTTTACTAGGTGCATCAGTTGATGTCCAAGGCCCTGAGATCACTGGAGATGAAGATTGTCCTGGATCGATATACACATATAGCTATATCGTGACTGATGTATGCGGGAGGTCAGACACTTGTATTCAAAATTTTACAATCTCAAACGAGGGTCCCAATATTGATGACTGCCCAATAGATCAGACTGTCACTTGTGCTAGTGACATAATACAAGGAATACCAGGCTATACAACAAGTTGTTCACTAGGTGCATCAGTTGACGTACAAGGCCCTGAGATTACAGGAGATGAAGATTGTCCCGGAACTGTATACACATATACTTACATCGTAACAGATATATGTGGCGGATCAGATACTTGTACGCAAAACTTTACGATTGGCGTTGGAGCCGCTCCAGAAATTACTCAGTGTCCTGCAGATATGGACGTTGCATGTGCTAATGAAATTGTCATTGGTGTTCCCATGTATACAACAAGCTGTGGTGTAGGAGCAAATGTGATAAATGAAGCGCCCCTCGTAAATGGTACTGCCAATTGTCCTGGCACGACCTATTCGTATACGATGCGAATAACAGATGCTTGTGGTAGAGAGTCAACTTGTCAACAAGTATTCACCATTGTCAATGAAGGCCCCGTAATAGACTGCTTGGATAATCTAACAATTAGCTGCGAAAATGAAATTTCTGCAACTATTCCTACTTATACAACAAGCTGTGGCTCAGCGGCATCCATTACTAAAACAGGTCCTGTTGTGCAAGGTGATCCACATTGTGATGGTACGACGTATACATATACCTATACTGTATTAGATGCTTGTGGCCGTTCAACATCATGCAACCAAGTATTCACAATCGACAATACCTGTCAACGACTCGACTTTGATGCTTATCCGCCAGCAACAATTATTAGTAATCAATACCCAGGTGTAAGCATCTCTACGCAGGATAATCACTACAAACCTGCCATGTTGTTTAATACAGCTAATCCTACAGGCAATGATTATGATCTAGGAACGCCAAATGAATTATATGGCGGACCTGGTATCGGAAGTGGATATGGAAATGATGCTTACCAAGGCAACGCACTAATTATATCTAAAGATCAGCACGTCCCGAATGAAACAGAGGGGATGTTGATCTTTGATTTTGATTGTACAAGCTTTATCCGATCGATTGATTTTCTGGATATGGAATGTGGACACAATACAATAACTCTGTACGATTTTGATCATGATGTTATTGATGTCATCACGATCCCTCAATATGGAGAAAATAGTTTTCATGTAGAACACATTAACCAAGGAGGTGTCTATCAAATGGTGATTGATTTTCCTTGCGCTGGTGGTGGTATTACAGACATCAAATATTGTGAGGACATGACACCTGGAGCTATGTGTGGCGTCTGTGATGAAGCAACACTTGATTTTGCTGGTCAAGGAGTTGATTGGATCACTGATGGCACGACAGGTTCTTATACAGTCGGCTATCAAGCTATTGATATTGACATTGCGGACCCTGATGGCATATTTGTAGATTCTCATGAAGATCTTTCAGGTTTAGAAATAGGGATTGACCCGAATGATGTCAATGACCTGCTTTCCATTGTTTATGATTTAACAGAAGTGGCTTCGTTTGTTCAATTTGATATCGAAGATTTAGATTATAAAGATGGAGTGAGCAAGCAGCAAGAGTCTGTTTGTGTATGTGGCTTTCTTGCAGGAGACCCAACTCCAATTTATCCAGTCATTACATCCTTAGATGGAAGTGTACACATCAATGGTAATTGCGCAGAAGCGACCCAAAATTCATCTGTTTCCTATGATGACGAAAGTGTGTTAGTGACCTTTGAGGATTGTATAGATCAGGTAGTGATCAAGTATGGCTCTGGACCAAATACGCCGACCAATCATCCAACGTATTCAAAAATGATCATTGGTAAACGCTTTGGATTTACAACGCGTTCTTGTCCAGATGCGTGCTCTGATTGTGCCCTCTTTGGAGATGTGGATGGTGATGGTATTTGCGATGATTGTGATATTTGTTTGAGTGGAGATGATACTGTAGATTCTGATGGCAATGGTATCCCAGATGCTTGCGATGGCGATTGTGCAAGTCTTGGCGATTCTGATTTTGATGGCGTCTGCGACCCGAATGATATCTGTCCAGGTGGAAATGACAATATAGATTTAGACGGGAATGGTGTCCCTGATGCGTGCGAAGCATGTCATGAATACAAGCTAGTCTTAGGCTGTACGAATGAATGGACTACTGATGATCAAGTAAATCAATACACGGTCTCAGAGCAAATATTCGATATTAATATCATGGATATGGATAACATTCTTGAAGACACACAGCAAGAAAGATTTGGATTGAATGTAGGCATAGATCCTCATGACACAGATGATGTCGTCCTCATAAAATATAATTTGTCTGAAGTGGCGAATCATGTGATGTTTGATATTCATGATCTAGATTACAAAGATGGTAACTCTAAACAACAGGAAGCGGTTTGCATTTATGGCTATTTGGATACAATTCCAGTGATGGTCTTACCTATCATTACATCACTGAATGGCAGTGTATCGATTAATGGTAATTGTGCAGAAGGCACAACAAATTCATCAAGCTCTGGTGACGATGAAAGTATTATGGTTGTGTTTGATGAGTGTATCGATCAAATTGTCATTGAGTATGGCACAGGATCAAATTCTCCTACCAATAATCCAAGTTATTCAAATATTACCATTGGATTTGATCTTGGCTTTAAGACAGAAGTCTGTGTTGATAAATGTCTTCCTGCTTGCCAAGAGATGGTCCAGTTGGTTGGCCCAGCAATGGAACCACACTATCAAGCTTCACAAGATATAGAGTCCACTCAAATGGTCGATGGATCGTCAGTGATCTATGATGCAGGTAATTCTGTTTTGATGAAAAATGGTTTTCAAGTTATGGATGGAACAGTATTCTCAGCTCAAATTGGCGGATGTATTGAAAATTAACTTTTGAACTGATTTAAGAGCATATAAAAGCTTCTCATATCCTTTTTTAAAAGAGGCTATCTTATCCATAGGTAGTCTCTTTTTTATTTTCATTCACTGTTTTATTTGTTACTAATTAAAATACATCTACAACTCAATCAAAATTAGTTTGACCGACTGAAACTATTTGTTAATTCCTTGTGTTACTGTGCGGTAAAATGATAATGCAAATGTCACCTTTACCGACATTCTAACATTTCCATGGCTAATATTTTACGACACGCAGATGTTAGAAAATTCCTGTTCGGAGAGTTTTAAACGAATAATTTTCTTACAAAATGACAATATTAATATTAAGTAAATGGCTTTAAGTACTATAGAAAAATTAGAAATCCTTAGTGATGCTGCTAAGTATGATGTATCCTGTGCATCCAGTGGTAGTGATCGGAAGAACACCAAGCATGGCTTAGGTAATAGCAAGAACATGGGTATTTGTCATACTTACACGCCTGATGGTAGGTGTGTATCTTTACTTAAAATTCTCTATACAAATTTCTGCATTTTTGATTGTGCCTACTGCGTTACTCGTAAGTCTAACGATATTAAGAGGACTGCCTTTACTGTCCAAGAAGTTGTAGATCTCACAATGAATTTTTACAAAAGAAATTATATCGAAGGCCTGTTTTTGAGTAGTGGCATTTTTAAAAATGCAGATTATACAATGCAGAGATTGGTAAGAATAGCTAAGAAACTCAGAACAGAATGTGACTTTAATGGATACATACACCTTAAGGCCATACCAGGTGCCAGCGACGATCTTCTTTATGAAGCAGGACTTTATGCAGATCGACTGAGTGTCAATATAGAAATGCCATCTGAAAAGAGTCTTAAGAAAGTTGCTCCAGAAAAATCCTTCAAAGATGCTCTAGAGCCGATGAGCTATCTTAAAACTGCCATCAGCGAATCCAAAGAAGAAAGAAAAAAATCTCGAAAAGCACCTAAAATATCCCCAGGAGGTCAGAGCACTCAGATCGTCATAGGTGCTAGTCCTGAAAATGATAAACAAATACTTGAACTATCTGACGATTTGTATAAGGGTAAAAACCTGAAACGTGTTTATTACTCTGGCTATGTTCCAATCTCAAGTGACTCTCGGCTACCGTCTGTGGATAAGACACCTGTCATTAGGGAAAATAGGTTATATCAAGCAGATTGGCTTATGAGGTTCTATGGATTTAGAGTTGATGAAATTGTAGATGATACATATCCAGATCTTGACTTGGAGATGGACCCTAAGTCTTCATTTGCATTGAGGAATATGCACTTGTTTCCAGTAGATATTAATACTGCAGATTATCACCAGATATTACGGATACCAGGTATCGGGGTAAAATCTGCTAAGAAAATTTTATCTGCTAGAAAATTTACAAAACTTAGAGAAGAGCATCTTAAGAAAATAGGTATCGTCTGGAAAAGAGCTCAATATTTTATACAATGTGCAGGTATGATAAATCAGCTCATATCTAAACCTATTGAGCTGATATCTAATGAGATGAAACCATTACGACTACAATCAATGAATCCAAGTCAGCTTAGTCTTTTTGGGCTTGGATAAAGTTATACTTACATATGATCGTTCGTTTGAAGGCTTTCTCAGTTTAGTATTCTATATATACGAGAAGAAGCTGCAGCCAATCAAGATAACAACGAAAAATAAAATGGTAGAACTTTTTTCTACGTCATTATTGCTTCCTACTGATGTAAGCAAGGCTGAGCGGGTACTTATAGGATTGACTAGGAAATCATCTAACCAGACTGTGCGATTCTTATATAGTTGTTTCTTAAGTGAACTCGATGGTGTAGAAATGAAATTGTTACATCTTATAAGGTTTATATTAGATGGGCAGGCTTATAAAATCAGTGACTATTCTGATCCCACTATTATGGAACTACATAAGATCAAGAAAATGATCAGGAGAGAGGTGCATCGGATGCATGCCTTCGTAAGGTTTCAAGAAACTAAAGACAATATGTGGGTATGTGAGATTAACCCTGATTTTAATGTCTTGCCTTTGATAGGAAAGCATTTCAAAGATCGCTATCCTGCATTAGAGTGGCTCATATATGATACGAGGAGAGCTTATGCCATATATCATAAAAACCATAAGATTCACTTCGTCACTATAGACATGGAAGGCAAATCTAAGTTGATCCCTAGGGACATATTGACAGACGAAGAACTAAAGTATCAAAACTTATGGAAGCAATATTTTAAAAGTGTTAATATAGAAGAACGTAATAATAAAAAGCTTCATTTGCGTCACGTGCCAAAAAGGTATTGGCCTTTTCTAATTGAGAAAGAATAGATTCAAATCAAAATCATGCCGACTAATTTATTGGCTCAATCAATTATAAATTACGTTATCTTCCAAGGCGGATTACTTCGATTTTCTCCTCCATAAAATAGGATAAGTTGATTTCCATCTAAATCTTTTAATCGAGCTTCTCTCCATAACCACCGCTGATCTGTTGGTTCAAGATCAAATTCAATTCCTTTTTCTTTTAATTCTTTGACCTTGGTATCAAGATTCTCACACTCGAAGTAAACATATATTCCATCGCCTACTGGCATTTTTTCTACGAGATGTATTGAGAAGGTTGAGTTGCCATTAGGGCATTCAAATCTTGCATAATTTGGTAAAGATTTGACGATTAATTTTAACCCTAATTTTTCATAAAACCGTATAGATTTCTCTAGATCTAATGATGGTACAGTTATTTGATTAAGATTCATTTTTTTATCTCTGTTTGTGAGATAACAATTAAATATGTTCTAAAATTTAATTGTTAATAGCTTTTAATCATTCGTTCAGGAATCAAGATGAGGAAATCAGCGATGTTACTATTTTCTTTTTCTGGAAGGCTAATATCTGCTTGCTCCTTTGAACTAATCGTCATTATGTTTAGCAACGGATCTGCTTGCTTTAAATACCACATGATCCCTTCATAGTTATCTGAGTGATAGCTCCCATTTAAATGTAGAAAGATCGTGCCTTCTTTTATTTCTTGTCGTATAAAATGAGCCATCGTCGCATCCTTTAGGGCTTGTGCTTTCGGCAGGTTTTCATTGGCATGAGCAGGATCATCAAACATGTCCATCATTTTTAGATAAGCAGGCAAATCTTTATCATATAGAATTGGCAGTGGTGCTATCCACGATTTTTCATTCTCGCTAAGAGTATCAAGAGAGGTCAATCCCTTAGCATAAACTTGGCTCGCATATCGCCTTGGCACATTCGTCCCAATCACAGGTATCCCCATTGTTTTAGCAGAATCGATGATGGGTTTATAATCTGTGACATAATTATTCCAAAGTCTGGCCGCACTATCTAGCTGTTCATGAGTTATAGAGTCACGCAGATAATCTTGAAATACATCATTGTTGTCTCGTTCGATCATTTCCAAACCCAAAATCACCTCTGCCACCGTATCTAAGTCATAAACTAATTCCAACTGAAGCCAATGCACAATCGGATTATTATGAAGCTCGCCAAATAGAATAATATCAGCCTTGCTCAAGCTATCCAACATAGTCCCATAATCAATAGTCGTACTATCTGAGGCGAATAGTTGGTAAGCTGCCTTGTGCTGCGAGAATGAAACAGTCATATGTAAACAGATAAATGAAAGAAGAAGACACAATCGATTCATAGCACAAACTTATAATTTAATGACAGTGCCCTTGCGGTATAACAGCCAGGCAAAGAACCAGATAAATAGTGTATAGCTAATTGCAAAACCAAATGATCCTGCATAGTTACCTAGTAAAGGTTGGAATACAGTTTTATATAATGCAGCATACGCATTCCCTCCATCCGATTTAAACACCGTAATCATCAATTTCACAAAGAGTCCTGACAAGGCATATGACACTAATGGGTTAAGTCCAAATACTCTAAATACATAAGTCCATTTCGTAAATTTTTGGACATCAATGATGTACATTAAAGCTGCTAAAAGGATTGATGCAAGCCCACAGGTATACAGTACATAGCTACTTGTCCAGAGAGGCTTGTTAATCGGGAAGGCATTATCCCAAATTAGGCCAACAGCTGTCAAAGCAATACCACCCAACAAAACATAAGTTAGTCCTCTTATTGGGCTGCAAGCATTTTTCTTATCCAATATACCATAGACACCAATTAAGTATCCAATCATGACATGAGCTACACCTGGAATCGTACTCACTAGGCCTTCTGGATCGAAAGGAATCCCAAAGCCTTTATACACATGTGACTCACCAAGTACTTTTGGATCGAACCAAGTCGCTAAATTTCCTTCTAATGAAAAAGGATCCGTTCCGCCACCCATAGCCAACAAAACCCAATAGCCGAGAAGAATCACAATTGCTGCAAAAACGATTTTTAACCTCCCAAGTATAAGAACGACTAAAATCCCTGCTCCCCCATACGCAAGGGCAATCCGCTGCAATACACCTAGAATTCTTAAGTCTGAGATATGCTTATGATAAAACGGAAACCAATTCAATAACAGACCAACTAAAAAGATCAGACATGTTCGCTTGAGGATCTTCCCTATCAATGCAGAGCGAGATGCAGCATCGAAATTAGTTTGAGACGTTATCTTATGTAAGGACATAGCCATACTAACGCCAACAATGAATAAGAAAAAAGGAAAGACAAGGTCGGTCGGCGTGCACCCATGCCACTTCGCATGTCTGAGTGGAGCGTATACATAGTCCCAAGTTCCTGGAGTGTTGACAATGATCATAAAGAAGATTGTCATTCCTCTTAAGACATCTATTGACAGGAGCCGATCTTTCATAGGCAGTTATTTATACTTGAATATAGGAAATAGCTAAGAGTATAGCAGACGCGGCTAAAAATCTTGTTCTAAATGTAAGCGTTAAATACAACAGCTTGTTTGACTTCAAACCCTGGGACTAATAGAATATATTGGCCTTCTGTATATTCACTATTGCTATTTGAAAGTGTAATACTATTTCAGGAAATATTATCTATAGCATACATTGAAGTTGATTTGTTTTCATAACTGTGATTTTCTTTTCTATTCATGGATTATAGACATGGCGAAATGTAGGCGTGAAATACGGCACCATAATCGACTTCAAATTGTTCATTCATTAATATATAATCCTGGGCTTGCAGATCTATCATTGTACCAACTGGGATGATGCCATTTGTTTCTATGAATTCTTCTACTAGTACTGATTGATTAAGTATTGAATTATTTGTCTGGACGAAATTATCGAGACATGATGTTATTTTGTAATGATAGACAGTGCCACTGTTAGTTCCATCATTGTCATCCCAATATGCACCAACAATAATATTATTATAACTGATGCCAACATCAATTCCAAACCTATCTTCTATTTCACCATCACTAGGAATCAATTTTTTTACTTGTCCCCAATTATTTAAACCGCCTTTGTTTACATGATAAATAAATGAACTACCACTTTGATTACCTAAAACGCTGTCGCCAAATGCACCGACCACTAAATAGTCTTCATCCATACTTAGACTGCTCCCATAAAAAGTTGCAACCTCATCTAAGCTTTTGATAAGCCCCCAATTATTATTTCCCCCAAAATCTTTATTGAAGATATTGACTGCAGTGCCATTGCTTACAGCGAAATTATTCCCGCTGATACTTGCTCGAGCTACAAAAGATCCGCCTAAGGGAAGATCACTTGGCAGGAGTTGTTTTACAATTCCCCAGTTATCTATGCCGCCGAAATCTCGGTGAAATACAATTAATTTACTCTCATCCGAGATAAGGTCCTTAGCACTAACTATTATTGTTTTGTTGTCTATCGAGACAGACGGTGTAAAGTAATCAGGCGCTTCCGTACCACTGACAGTTAGTGTTTTTATTCCTCCCCAGTTTTCTGGTCCACCTAAATTTTTATGATAGACATATGCCTTATTACTTCTTAATGTACCTACAACAACAACATCGTCACTGATGCCTATTGTGGATCCAAATTGATTCCCACCTTCTATTGCTGTTATCCGTTTGACAAGTCCCCAGTTCTCAATTCCCCCCTTATCTTTTCGAAAAATATATGCAGCTCCTCTGTCAGCTCCAACATCATCGTTTACTGATGAAATGGCCACATTGTCTCCACTGATGTCAACATAAAGGCCAAAATAACCTTGTTTATATCCAATAGGAGGTAAAAGTTTTTTGATCATTACCCAATTATCATTTACATCTCTTTTAAAAATAAAGGCCGAACCACATTTGTCTGCAAGATCATCATCCAGATAGGCACCAACTACTGCATAATTTCCATCAATAGCTAAATCTCTTCCATATTCATCGAATGCTGAAACTTTGTCTGCAGTTATGATCTGATGTGAATTCAGGTTACCAGTATTTCCAGCATTTATATTGAATGAATAGACCTTACCTATGTCTGATTCAAGAATTCCGTCACCAAATGCACCTACAAGAACATGATCTTCATGAATCGAAACTACGGAACCAAACCGTTCACTATCAGTTCCCTGACTGGGCAGTATTTTATTTAATTGGCCCCAATTATTAACTCCACCAAAGTCTTTAGAAAAGATGTAACTACTGCCACTATTACTTCCATTGTCATCATCTTTTTGAGAACCGACTATTACATGTTGGCCAGACATTTGTACCGTTTTCCCAAAATTATCATTTGATGACCCGTCTGCTGGAGTTAATCTAGTCCTTTCTCCCCAGTTATCGGTACCCCCGTAATTTTGTTCAAAAATATATGCGGTACCACTCTCAGAGCCGACTATATCGTTGCCATATGCACCTACGATTATTAGTCCATCATCGATGGAAACACTAGTACCAAAATAGTCAAGAACATACCCGTCAAAAGGAGTAATTTCCTTAATTTGGCCCCAGTTCTCAATTCCGCCTGTGTCCTTGCCAAATAAATACGCATTGCCACTTCCACCTCCATTTTCATCACTATAAGGTGCCCCAACTAAAATATAATCTTCAAAGTTATCTACTGCATATCCGAACCTGTCTCCACCTTGTAGATCATTTGGAATGATTTTTTTTACAAATCCCCAATTATCAGTTCCACCAACATTTTTACCGTATATATAGACAGCACCGCTTGCAGCGCCCATTGAATCTTCTAAATCCGATCCAACTACGAGATGATCTTGAAATATTGAAACACTTTTACCAAATTCATCATCAATTTCACCGTCTGGAGCTAAAACCTTTGCTACAAAACCCCAATTATCTATACCGCCTTGATTTCTGTTATAAATATAGGCACAGCCACTCCTCAAGCCATTATCATTATCGAAATAAGACCCAATAACTACTGTCTGATTACTAATATCTACACTCGCTCCAAAATAATCTCCTGGCATACCATCAGCAGGAAAAATTCTCTTTATTTCTTGCCATGATTGAGTATCTGAATTAAAATAAAAAATCAATGCTGTCCCGGAATTGATATGATTTGCCCCTCCTGTTGGTGAACCAATGATCGCAATATCTTGGTCGATATTGATGCACCAACCAAATTCGCCAGCATATGGATCAGATATGTCTGTCCTGTATAACTTGTTTAATTCTATTATCTCTTGCCCATAAAGCGAGGTTGCCGAAATAAATATAAGTGTGATGCTTAGTGATAATAATGAATAAGCAAAAATAGTGCGAAAGGTATAAAGGTTTCTCATAAGTGAAATTAATCCTTTGATAATTTATATGGCGGTAATCAATTTTTAATAAAAAACAGCGTAAAATCTATATAAGTTGATTAGAATTTTGATTTAGTTAGTACTTCAAAATTTTAATGTTGTAAATAATGCTCTTAATTAAATGTAGTCTATATTTTAAACCGTAATATAAGAAAGATAGTCAAATTAATTAATGTCGTTATTCAGTAATCCAGAAAAATGTGAATAAGAATATTTGGGTTCTTCTTTTCACTCTATGATCTAAATCTGCTTATTTTGGTAAATGAATCGATTCTGTCAACCATTATCGGACAATGGTCGAAGTGCATTGCATTTTTAAATGCTTAGCAACAGTTACTTTCTTCTTCAATGCATCAGCATTTATTCCAGTCTCTCGAACCAGCACGATAACTCTACCAACTAAATTGGTCTTCCTTTAGAATCAGATTTGAAGCATTGGTCAAGCCATTATCTTTCTTCTGGACGAAACCCTGAGGATCTATCCTTTCTTGTTGGATTCTGAAGGCTCTTATAATTTAGTATATGGATCTATAGCTTTACAATTTTTAGGGTATTTATCATGCAACCCTAGGAGAAACACCTACGTCTATTCTATGAATGTCGATTAAATTTACCTACATGATACCCTACAAACTGACACAATTGTATAGCAAAGACAAAAATAATTGAAAAAAGACAGGGGGAAGAGGTAACCTTTTTCGTCCTTAGAGTACATAAGGTTATAAAACCAATTAAAATGAAAATATTATTACAACACGTATTCAGCAAACAAGATGGAATCCCCGTGGTTCTTAGCATGACTGATCATACACTAATCGCTACGATTTCCATGGGCGAATGGCTTGGTGTCTCAGATGAAGAGGGCGATTATTTTGAAGTTTTGACCAAAAAAGGATTCGGTTGGGTGAAGAAATCCGATTGTGAAAGTAGTCGTGAAATAAACATGCCGATTAGACAAACAGCTGCTTAGAGTCTACTAGTTGAACTTCTTACTATCATAAAGAATACCTTTCACTCCATCATATCCCGGTTTTATCCCCAAATGCATCAGGGTCCGTTTGTACGGATACTTCTTACTATCAATAATATAAACCTTACAGGCCACAGCGGATGAGAACACTGGATGTTCTTTTTTCCAACAATGTGCAATCTCATACACAGCTGCGTTGTACGATTTTTCCCACTTATTTCTTACTTCCATCTCTAAGTAAATAATGCCTTTGTCAAAGCGCAATAATTTAGAAGATAAGCCAAAACCGACACGGTAATAGATATCTTGAGTGATGTAGTGCTTCCTGTTAATTTCTTCAATGTTCATAACACCGAGAGAAAAGCAGAAATTATGCCATAAGAAGCCGAGGAGAAGTGCTGTTAAATTATATGAAAAAAATTGTATTCAGATAAAACATTGATATTGTTCTCTTTATATTCAACTTGTGGAAATTCAAAGTTTTTAAAATAAATAAATATGCGGATTAGCATCTTCTTGATTTTTGCCTGCTTTTATCATATATCAGCTCAAATACCCGCACAAAGCGACCCAAGGATCTACTCCATTATTGAAAATGTTTCTGCGGATCGTATTGAATCTGATATTCGGACATTAGCAAATTTTGGAACTAGACACACACTATCTGATACTGTTTCCACTACTCGAGGTATTGGTGCTGCAAGACGCTGGATAAAATCAGAATTCGAACAGATATCATCTGACTGTGGAGATTGTTTAGACGTGAAGTACCACAAAGGCTTGGTTAAAGCAGGAGAAAGCAGACGAATTCCAACAGATACATGGATTGTCAATGTGATGGCTATAAAGCGAGGTACAGAGTATCCGAATCGGTATATTATCATGTCAGGAGATATTGATTCTAGAGTAAGTGATCCGCTGAATGGAACATCAGACTCGCCTGGTGCAAATGATAATGCGTCTGGAATGGCAGGAGTCATAGAGGCCGCAAGAGTCTTGTCAAAGTATGACTTCAAATCGAGTATCGTGTTTTTAGGATTGAGCGGAGAAGAACAGGGGTTATTTGGTGGAAAATTTTTAGCAAAAGATGCGCTGGAGTGGGGTTGGGACGTTGTAGGGATTCTTAACAACGACATGATTGGCAATATTACAGGTATTGATGGAGTGATTGATAATAGCACATTCAGAGTGTTTTCAGAAGCAACACCTCCTAATCCAGACGAGCAACAATTGATCTGGAATCGGTTTTATGGAGGAGAGGTAGATGGTCCATCAAGACAACTCGCCAGATATGTTGATCGATTGACGGCACAGTATATGACGAATCTAGATGCAAAAATGATTTACCGTTTAGATCGATTTGGAAGAGGAGGCCATCATCGACCATTTAATGATGCTGGTATTCCAGGCGTTAGAATAATGGAAACACATGAAAACTATGTCATGCAGCACCAAGATGTTCGTGTTGAGGATGGGATTGCTTATGGTGATGTGATCGAAGGTGTAAATTTTGATTACGCCAAGAAACTGACTGGTGTAAATGCAATTACACTAGCATCAATTGCTTGGGCTCCAAAAGGACCAGAATTGGTGATGATAGGTGGTGCTGTCAAACCTTCGACGAGATTGAAATGGGATCCAATCGATAGTGATCAGTTGGCTGGCTACAAAGTGTATTGGAGAGAAACAACAAGTCCACAATGGGATCATTCAAGATTTGTTGGCCTACAAACCGATGTCACATTAAATGGCATCATCATTGACAATTATCTATTTGGTGTTTCTGCTGTAGGAGCAGATGGCCACGAAAGTATTGTCGTATATCCTAAGACGTTAATTCCTCGACGCTAAATAAAATAGTCATCATGAAACATATAATCTACGCTTGTTGTGCTCTATTTGGAATCATCTCTTGTAACACAACAAAACCAAATGCAAAATCTTCTAGTACGGCTTTTAGTGCACCAATTGGCGTTCAGGCTTATTCTTTTCGCAACTATTTTCCAAAAGATGCTATCGGAACACTGGATCGAATTCAAGCAATGGGGATTACAGAAATAGAAGGGGATGGAGGCAAAATACCACCAGAAGAATATAAAAAGCTCTGCGACGCGCGAGGGATCTCTATTCCATCTACAGGATGTTCGTTTAATCAGCTGACAGAAGAGCCAATGGCGATTGTCAAGAAAGCTAAAGCTCTCGGGTCAACATATGTCATGTGCGCTTGGGTCCCGCATGATAATCGAGGCGAATTCAGCCTTGATGATGCAAATCGAGCCATCGAAGCGTTTAATTCAGGAGGTAAAGTTCTTGCCGAGCATGGGATTACATTTGCCTATCATCCTCATGGTTACGAATACCAACCATATGGTGATGGTACATTAATGGATTATATTATTGAGCAAACTGACCCTAGATATGTATCCTACGAAATGGATGTTTTTTGGACACACTTTGGTGGAGGTGACCCTGTGGCTTTATTGAAAAAATATAAGGACAGATGGAAACTTCTTCATTTAAAAGATATGAAGCATGGTATCAAAAAAGATTTGACAGGAGGCACAGATGTAGAATATAATGTTCCTCTTGGGACAGGCCAGGTTGACATTGCAGGGATTATGAAAGTGGCAAAAGAAATTGGCATTGCCCACTATTTCATTGAGGATGAAAGTAGTGCCGTCATGAATCAAGTACCTGAAAGTGTTGCTTATCTAAGAAGTCTAAGTCTCTAATAAAACCAGTTCGTTGATTTTGCAACATTTTGATTGGTAGTAGAGTCTATACATATAGAGACATTAAAGATGAGAGCTATCTAGCTCTTCATAAGCATAGTACTTTTTAAAATAAACCTAATAACATGAAACACTTACTCATTGCTTTATTGGTCACAGTGTTATCTTTTGTTGGATGTTCTGTCCAAAAAGTTAAACAAGTGGACCCTTCCCCTGCAGTTGTTGACGAAGTGCAAGAGATCGTACAAGAGCAAACGTCTTCGCCCGGCATCAATGTCGAAAACATGGATCTCTCTATAAGACCGGCAGATGACTTCTTTAAATACGTCAATGGCAAGTGGCTAGAACATACTGAAATACCTGGTGACCGATCAAGGTGGGGTAGCTTTGACGAGCTACGAAAAAAATCAAGTGAGAATGTATTAGCGGTTTTAAATGAAGCTGGTACAAATAGTATTTATACAAAAGAAACTGATCAGTACAAGGCGGCACAATTTTATAAATCTGCCTTGGATACAACACGTCGAAATCATGTTGGCGTGGCTCCTCTGTTACCTTATTTAGAAAGAATTGAAGGCATTGCTTCACTCACTGACGTGCAGGATTATATATCGAGTACGATGTTTATTGGACAAAGAGGACTATTTGATTCTGCGGTATTCCCAGATATAACAAATAGCAGCATGAATGCTTTTTATCTAGCACCAGGTACGTACGGATTGCCAGAGCGAGAATATTATCTAGCAGAGGATGAAAAGTCAGTTGAGATTAGAAGTCAATATGTTGATCACATTACTCGAATGCTAGCTTTTGTAAATGTGCCTGCGGAAAAGGCTTCTGCAATGGCCTCCAGCGTTTTAGCATTAGAAACTAAGTTGGCTGAGTCAATGATGACTAAAGAAGAATCTAGAAATCCAACAGTCTACTTTGCTCCAAAGTCATTTGATGAGTTAAAGGCTTTGGTCCCATCGATTAATTGGACAAGGGTTTTAGAGACTGCGGGAATACCTGCGATAGAACAATTGTCTATTGTCGATCCAAAATATTTTGATGCTATCGAGGGCTTATTAAAAAGCAGTTCTATTGAGGATATCAAGAACTATTTAATGTGGATTGAAGTAGATGGTTCGGCCAGTGTGCTAGGCATGGATATGGACCGAGCAAATTTTGATTTTTATGGCAGGACATTAACAGGGACTCAGGAGCAAAGGCCACTATGGGAGAGATCTGTAGATATGGCGAGTGGGATTATGGGTGAAGCGATTGGCAAATTATATGTGGATAAGCATTTTCCTCCAGAAGCCAAGCAAAAGGCGGAGGCAATGATTGCAAATATTAAGAATGCATTTAATAGCAGAATTAATAATTTGGAATGGATGACAGCTGAAACAAAGCTAAAGGCTTTAGAGAAGTTGGCATCCATCGATGTAAAGGTAGGGTATCCAAATAAGTGGAAGGACTATAGCACAATGGATATCAAGTCAACACAGGATGGTGGTTCTTATGTCGATAATATGATTGCAGCCTCTAAATGGTTTTATGCAGATAATATTAAAAAAATAGGAAAAGTGGTAGATAAAACAGAATGGGGTATGGCTCCACAAACTGTTAATGCCTATTACAATCCGCTTAATAATGAGATTGTATTTCCTGCAGCGATTTTGCAACCACCATTTTATAATTACCAAGCAGATGAAGCGGTGAATTATGGTGGTATTGGAGCAGTGATTGGGCATGAAATTTCACATGGTTTTGATGATCAGGGGAGTCGATTTGATGCAAAAGGAAACATGGTGAATTGGTGGACAGACGAAGACCGAACAAGTTTTGAATCGCGAAATTTGAGATTAATCAATCAATTTAATAGCTATGAAGGTCTGCCAGGGGAGCCCTTAAATGGGGAGTTTACGCTTGGAGAAAACATTGGAGATTTAGGTGGGATAAATGTGGCCTATGATGGATTACAGCAATACATAGCACAGAGTGGTCGTCCAGATGCAATAGATGGATATACAGCGGAACAGCGGTTTTTTATTTCATGGGCAACGATCTGGAGAACAAAAATGACAGCCGAGCAAGTCAGAATTTCGATCAAGACAGACCCACATGCCTTAGGGATGTTTAGAGCTGTGGGACCTTTATCCAATATGCCTGCTTTTTATGAAGCCTTTGATGTGAAGGAAGGCGATGCTATGTATCGCGATGAGGACACTAGAGTCAAAATTTGGTAAGTCATGCACATAGATGAATTCAGAGACTATTGTATAAGTAAAGCAGGAACAGAGGAGTGTTTTCCATTTGATGAGACAACACTTGTCTTTAAGGTAATGGGTAAAATGTTTGCGCTTACGTCTCTTGATGCAGATGAGTTTCGAGTGAATTTAAAATGCGACCCGAATCGAGCTATTGAATTGAGGGAGACACATCAGGATATTATAGCAGGATATCATATGAATAAAAAGCATTGGAACACGGTTATCTTAGAAGATAGTATTTTAGATGAAGATTTAATCATAGATTTAATTGATCATTCCTATGATTTAGTTGTTAAGGGACTGCCCAAAAAACTAAAGGCAGAGCTAAAACTAATTGACGAGGAAGATTAAGACTACGGTGCAGAGAGACTATCTTCATTTAATGTAAGCGACATTGTTAGAACTAAAGAATTATTCTGGTTGTCTTCCGATCTTGATTGGTATCCTCTTTTGTGTATTGTTTCCAGTTAAAGTCTTTTCGACGGATGTTGTCCTAACGTCTTCGATTTCATGTGATTCATTAGACGCATTGATTGAATCAATTTATGTAAATGATGAAACCTTTTCTCCAGAGACGACTGCTATAGCAGATCAACTCCTTTTAATTGCACAAAATAAAGACTGTAATTCTCTTCCTGATATTTTGAATTTACACGGTATCATTCAATATAATTTGAATGACCCGTTAAAAGCTAAAAACTTCTTAGGTAAGGCCCATGCTATGCTATCTGATAGTTTAGTAAACACGAAAATGTCGGTTCGCAATTATCTATTTACTGGATTAACAGATCAAACAAAGAACAACTTTGTCGCAGCACAACTTAATTTTGAAAAGGCCTTAAGAATTAGTGAGGTGATTCAATTTAATAGAGGCATCCTTCAGGCTAAACTGAATTTAAGTTTATGTTATTTACATGATAACCATATAGAAAAAGCTAAAGATGTTTTGCTTGAAGCTGGTGATATCGTAAAGGAATTAAAGAATAAAAAATTAGGTGGATATGTGTATCAGAATTTAGCACAAATTTACCTAAAGCAAAATGATTATGATCAAGCTATTGCAAATACGACAACTGCTTATGATATATGGAATGAATTAGGGTTTGAAAAAGGTTTATACTTCTGCCACTCAGGTCTTGCCTATGCTTATCAATTAAAAAAAGATACAGCAAGTATGGTGCAGGAGTTGTATAAAGCAATTGATTATTCAGGAAAGGATAAGTCATTTGTCAGGCACCAGCCCTATTTAAGTCTAGCAACATATTATAAGGGCAAAGGCAATGATGACGAGGCACAACATTATTATGAACAGGCACTGAAACAGAGTAGTAGTATCCCTGAAAAAGAATTGCTAGATATCATAAATAATCTTTATGTTTTTTATGAACGAGACAATGATTTATCAAAAATTAAGAGGATCAATAATGAAGTCTTTAAAATTTATTCAAACCGATCATCATTGTTTACAGAAGAAGTTAAGAAATGGCAAAATAAGGAAATAGAACTTGAACGAAATTTGGTTGAAAATAGATCTTTGAGGTCACTGAACTTTAAGAATCTTAAGGAAATTCGTATAAAAAATATTTTATTAGCGGTTTTATTTTTAGCGTTTAATTTCGCGTTATTTTATTTTCAGAGATATAGATATAAGGAGCGAATGCGAAATGAGAATAGTCGAACAGAACTTAGAAGTAAAATTACAAGAGATCTTCATGACGATGTTGGAACCATGTTGGCCAGAATCTCTATGCAATCTCAATTGCTAGAATTGACAACGGATGAAAAGAGCAAACCTATTGCAAGAGAAATAGCGGAACGGAGTCGAATGGCTATGGACAGTATGAGGGATACGGTATGGGCGATGGATTCGAGGAGCGATAATGTGGTTTCTTTAAAGTTTAAGATTCTTGATTATCTTAAATCTGTATTAGAACCACTTGATATCGAGTATGAGAGTACGTTTAAGTTTGATAATGAAAATGCATTATTAAAAGCGGATGTTCGACAAAGCGCTTACCTTATTTTTAAAGAATCAATTACGAATATTGCAAAACATTCGAATACGAAAAAGGTAGATATTGTACTATCGCTGACTCCAAGCTACTTGGCTATGTCAATTCAAGATTATGGCACATTAGATATAATTAAGGAATCTGCAGGACAAGGTTTAAAAAATATGAAACTCCGAGCGGGCAATCTTAATGGATCGTACTCATTTAATTACAACAATGGATATTTAACGGAATTTAGCATCCCATTGACATGATAGAGAATCCAAAAAGAAAATATAAGCGACCAAGCGTTTTTATACTTTGGTTTTTCGTTTTAATTTTTTCTTCTTTTTATGTAAAACAAAAGAACATACAAAAATCAGAATATAGATTTTTGTTTATTGGCCACGCCTATGATTGGGGTGCACCCGCTGGGGATAAAGTAGACGAGCGAATTGAACAGATTAATATTGAGGATTATGAAGGAGTTTGGCTTGGAGGAGATGTTTGCGCCAATACAATGTTAAATCCAAACACAGCAAACTACCTAGATAATTTATTTAATTTAAAAAATCCAAATACTCATTTTGTTTTAGGCAATCATGACTACAGAGATCATAATTTGGATGTTTATTTTGTAGCTACAGGAAGACCTGATTTCTATACCTCAAGTTTTAAGACGATAACGATGAGTGTTATCAATACCAATTTGAATTCAAGTCACTGTGAACAATTAAATGCGCAATATCGAATGCTTGAACAGGTGACAGATACATTAGAAAGCGCAACACATTATGTTCTATTAATGCATCACCAAATATTTAGAGACATAGCAGGTTTAGAGGGATTTAAATCGAATGGAGTGTGTTCTCATTATTCTATGAATTGTGATCGAGTTGATTCATATTTTCAAACTGATGTTTATCCAAAGTTGGTTGAGTTGGAGTCTAAAGGGATAGAGGTTATTGTTGTCGTCGGGGATACAGGATGGGATAAGGGATCACACCAGAAGAGTAGCGAGGGTATTGATTTTCTAGCGTCTGGGATAAATAATTCTTTTTATAAATCTAGAGCACCAGAAGAGCTTGACAAGATCCCTGAGGATTTACTGCTTGAATTCATCTATACTCCGAATGAAGCAATGTTGGACTGGCAGTTTAAATCATTAAATGAGTTGGTAGGATTAAGTAGGGAGGACTGGCTGTCTCTTTAATTGATTTCAGTTTTCTGAATTATGTTTCCGTCGAGTGAAAATAAATAGATATAAGATTCAGGTGGAGATATGCGAGATGTGGTTTTTTCGACGAGGAGGATAAGATGTGTTTTAGTAATGATTAGATCAGTTGGCATGTATGATCCATTATTCGGGATAGTTTTTTTCCACAATACTTCGTGATTTTTGCTAACACATTGAAGTTGAAGTTTCATCGTATGATCGATTAGATCTTCAGTTATACCTGTGATATATAGGTGATTGAGTCCCCTCTTTGCTAACAGCCATTTTTGTACACCATTCTCTCTAAAAATAGAGTCATTTAAAATGTTCAAGTCAGAATCTAAGGATAAAATTAATTGATCCATACCTGTCGCCTCAGATTGGTGTGTTCCTATGGCATGTAGTGTTGCCTCATGTTGAACTAAATCATGAATAAAGACATGACCTTCGCCATGATGCATATAACGACTTTTCTCAAGACCGGATTCATCTAAATTGATAATGTATCCGACTGCTTTTGGGTTTTTGTATTCGTGTCCATCAGGATAATGAAACCCATTGGCTATACCAGCGATAATGATGTCTTCATTCTCAAGCGCGAGCATTGATGTAGGAATATTTGTTTCATCAGACACAGCATATGAGATTTTATCGCCAAGCTTTTTATTTTGAAGGAATTGGATGGAAGTATGCTGAGAAGATCTTTCGTAGTTTAATGTAATCAAAGTTTCATTCTTACGACTCAAAAGATCTTTTATGCGAGTTCGATTTCCATAAGATACCTTCTTATTTGTATTGAATGCAGTATTGAGGTAGAGAAGCTGTGAGATTTCTGTTTGGTCCCCCAATGATTTGGCGTGATAATAGGACAATATATACTCGGTAGGAGACACCAAAGTGATTTTTGGATTTAGTGAAGTTGTAGGTGTTTGGTAATAGTACTGGGATAGTTTTACCAAAGTGCTGTCAAAGACCATGATAAAAGGTGATTTTATATTGGGTTGCGCTGAAGTTGTATCGGTTGCAGTCCCAGTAATGATGTATTGACCTTTTTCACTTATGACGCAAGTGGCTCTAATTGAGTCAAATGGGACTTGGTGTTGTGACTCTTGTTCGAGGGAGCAGGCCCCAAGAATACAAAACATCCAAAAGGTCAACCAGATACGAGGAAAGGAGTAAAATTTAGACATACTGTTACAATATGTCAGGTTTTGCTGACACATTGTAAGTATATTAAAAGAAATGGAAATTATTCAAGAATTGTTTGCAAAGCAACTTTTATTTTGGGGGCTTTAAAGTAAACTGCAATCTAAATTGAAAAAATGATCATAGCTAATGATTAAAAACAAAAGTGAGGATGTTTTTCCGAAATCCTTGTTTTCTTTTCCGAAATCAGATTTTTCATAGCCGATTCATTTTGGTAAGTAAAAGATCTCTTTTTTGATTTGCGATCTTAAACTGCTTCCCATCAAGCATTTCAACGATGCCACCATTCTTTTTAATGACCCTTGAAATCATCGACATATTGATTATATAGGAGCGGTGTAATCTAAAAAACAACTTATTGTTCAACATATTCTCATAATGAGTTAATGATTTTGTGACAATGTATTTGTTGTTGTCATTGAGGTGAATGTTCGTATATGCCCTTTCTGAAATGATATACTTGATCGCGTCTTCATTCACATAGGAAATTTCACTTTGTCCATGTAAAGCAATGCGTTTTGATTGATTTACTTTGGATTTGAATTTTTCTTGTTTGAATTCTATTATTTTGCTTACAGATTTGATGAATTCTTTGATGTCTATTGGTTTTAAAAGATAATCACTAACTGACTGCTTAATAGCTTGAATCGCATATTCGTCAAAAGCAGAAGTGATGACAATTGAAGAGTTTGTGTTACCAATGATGTCAAAGAGATCCATTCCATTGCCTGTAGGCATTTCAATATCGAGAAAAATGATGTCAGGGTTTTCTCTTTGAATGATGGGCTTGCCAGCATATATACCTTCTGCCGTATAAATATCTAAAATGTCAGGAAAGTATATTTTGATGTAATGGACCAGTAAATCCCTTGCAGCTTTTTCATCGTCTATGATCAGTACTTTCAAGATGCTTAGTTGTGAATGTTAGGAATCTCTAAAACGACCTGAGTTCCTGAAGAATTTATGGTATCCATTAGATCGATAGTTTTGACACTAAATTTTTGATTGTAAGTTAATCTTAAAAGTTTAATTCTATCTGAATTAATTTCTGTGCCTAAGGAAAAGTGGCCATTAGAATTGTGTTTTGAAACATTAGGTTTTTGTATTCCTGGACCATTATCTGTAATCAAAACAATGAGTATTCCTTTAGCATTTTTTCTTAATGTCAATTTTAAATAGTCCTCTGGCTTACCCTTCATCCCGTGTTTAATGGCATTTTCAACATAAGGTTGTATCAGCATAGGTGGTATAAAATAACCTCGAATGTTTATTGCTGGATCAATTTCAATATCATACTTAAATGAATGATCAGATCTCAACAATTCTAATTCTATATAGGTTTTCAAAACCGCCAATTCTGATTCCAGACTGACTGTTTCAGCATCAGACATATTCAACACTTTTCTAACAAAGGAAGACAGTTTTGTGATATATGAATTGACCATTAAGGGATCTTGTAACATACTATGCGATTGAATACTGTTTAATATGTTGGAGATGAAATGAGGTTTCATTTGTGCCTTAAGTGCTGTTAATTGATGAGACCTAATTTTTTGTTCTATTTTATTTTTATGCCTGATTTGCCTTAGACGGAATTGAAATGCAGTGGAGATAATGCCAATTGATAAGAATAGGGCGAGGGCATAGAACCACCAACGTTGGTAAAAAGGTTCTGGGACAGTAAAGGAAATCGTTGCAGGTTGAATGCTTTCTACACCATCTTCATTAATCGCATATATTTCAAAAGAATAATCATGTGGAGGCAGCTTATTATAAACAATTTCATCTATGTCACTTGTAATAAATTCCCATGAATCAGAGAGGCCCAGCATTCTGTATTTGTATTGAAATTTTCCTAGCGAACTATAATTAATCCCGTGAAATTTAAATCTATAGTTAAACTCTTTTCCTGTTAATTCTGAGAGGTCATTATTGTCACCATCAACAATGATTTGATCTAAATAAATGGGAGGAGGGATGTCATTATTAAAAGAAGCATTTTTCTTAAATACATTTAGCCCCTTTGATGTGCCAACATAGACTTCATCATTCCAATGTGTAATTTTATGAACGATATTAGATAGCAAACCATCTTTTTGAGTAATAAAAGACGATGTCGAATATGTAGAATCAATAACATTGACGCCAGATGTAGTGCTTATCCATAGTTCATTATTAGCAGAAATAAATAGATCATTGATGTTATTAGAATTTAATAAGTGATCTTTATTAAAATGATATTTGACTTGATTTTGATCAATACCATAAATCCCAGAATTATTACTGACGATCCACAGAATACCTTTTGTATCTCTTTCTATTTTTATCGTTGTGATATTATCAGGTATTATTTTATTTAAATAGGGATGTCGTTCATAATTTTGATCATATTTATATAAGCCGGTGGCAGTACTTGTAATTAAAGTGGAGTCATAATCATCAAAGAAAACACTGTACACACGAGCTGTATTAAGTATGTGAGGAACCTTAGTGTCATTTATTTTCCCAATATCATATATGGGTGTCTTATTGCATGTTCCAACCACTAACAAAGTATTTCCTATGAAAGCTGCTTTTTTCTGACAACTACTTTTAAGGGTGTCTTGTACTTGTGATAGTATTTCTCGCACCTGACTATTGTCTATGTGAAAGATATTAGAATTTTGACCGATTGCTATTTGGCCCATTGAATTTTCTATAATAAACCGCACAGGACCATTTTCTGGATGATGGCTAAAGAGCTTCGGTTTTTTCTCATTGTTGAGTTGACTTATTTCTCCAGTTTGTGTCCCTATCCAGAGCAGATCGTCGCTGGCAAATAGCTCACTGATGGAAGAATTGTCATAATTCTTGATGGAAGAGATTTCACTAAAATGTGATAAGAATATGCCACTATTCATGGTTGATACCCAAAGGTTTTTTTCATTGTCAATAATAGAATGCGTACAATCAATCCCTTTGTGATAATGATCAAGGAGTTTAAAATCTTGATTATATGCAAATACGCCAATGTTTGTATTTACATGTATTATGGAGTCAGAAATTTCAGTTATAGAATTTATTACATTATGTTCTTCAGAAATGTTTTCTTTTTTTAATCCATAATTTGGCTTACTACTAACTAGTTTATACAAATGGAGATCAGATTTAAAGCGAATATATTTAGTATTAGAAAAAGAAAGAAATTGAAATATGCTAGATGCTTTTTGATGTGTGATTTTAATTGTTGTGAGAGTATCAGCTTTTTGTAGAATCAAATCATTATCAATACCTATTGTGATGGACTCATTTTTGCATGGAAGGTAAAACTGTTTATCTGTTGTTTCGACGAATGACAGATCTTGTTTTTTGTATACTTTTCCAAAGTCAATGTTTGCATATACACCAACTAAGCTATCAGTTAACCAAATCTCAGTAAGTACTTTTTCGTCTTGGATCTGGATAGTCTGAAATCCCTCTTCTTTTGAATACTTACAAAGCTGATTAGCCAAATTGATAAACCATATAGTATCGTCTGCATCAATCTTTAATTGGAGTACTTCTAGATTTTTTAAACCAGGTAATTCAACTTCTTTAAATCGGACGCCATTGAATTCTAAAAGACCACTTGACGTACCAATCCACATTGTCCCCTCACTATCCTGGACAATACCATAAATATGAGATGCATTTAATCCATCTTTTGAGTCATACGTATAATGGCTTATATCAAGTTGTCCAAATAACCCATTGCTATGTGATAAAAAGCAACAAATGCAAATGAGTTTAGATGCATTGAGTAATGTGTAAAGTCGATCAATCAATCTTTTAAAAACGAACATTATTCAACCAATGTCGCATCTACTAGTTGATACATTAGCCGATTGATATCATCTGCATTCAATTGAATTTTACCTTTCAACGTGACTTGCTCGGCAGAGTACTTTACAGGCTCACTTGCCAAAACTTCCATCACTGTCTCTGGCCCTGCACCTCCACAAAAGAAGCACATATTATATGGGAAGGCAGAAAAGATGAATTCTGTATGACTTTTATAGCCTTCTACTGGTATCACGTAGCCTTTTATCATTATCTCTGTTCCCTCTATATCCTGCACTTGTTGACTAAATACAGGCTTATCAATTTTGAATCCCATCAATTCGTCATATTCCTTGCGGTATGTAATACGAGATAAGGTTTTCCAAATGTTTTCTGTCTTAGCTTCTCCATCATCCACCTTTTCCGCACTTGCAGTATTTGCATCGCCTTCGGCTGCCTGCTCTTCTACTTCTTTCACTTTATCGGTTGTGGCAGAGGCACCTGAGCTCGTATTCTCCTGCGCTTGAAGATCCATAGCCAGTAGCATTGAAAATAGAGAGATACAGATAAATTGAGCGAATTGTTTCATAGTTTAGTTTTACTTATAACCCGAAAGTATAAAATTAAGAGCTTTAAAACACGGATTTAACCCATTCATAACAACACAGCGTCTTCTAATTTATACATCAACTCCATGCCGTCACTTTTTCTGACGCGGAGAATACCTTTCAATGTTATCTTTTCTTCAGAATACTGTATCTTTTTTTGATTGCCCATGTCTACTTCCATTGCGGTTTCTGGACCAGCTTTTCCACAGAAAAAACAACTACTCATCGGAAATGCAGAAAATACAAAATGGCTTTGCTCAATTTTGCCTTCCAAAGGAATAATGTATCCTGTTACTTCAATTTCCTGACCATTCATTTTTTGAACCATTGGATTGACTACAGGGATATCTATCTCCATTCCCATTGATTCATTGTACTGTTTTTCATATGTAACCAAAGACAATAAACTCCAAGTTGAATTACCTTGGCTATAGCCAATTTGAGCGATACAGAAAAACAGCCAGATTAGTTTCATGCTTCTAAAACGTATAGTTTAATTAAAGGGTTCATTGGATTTGAATCTTCCCGGACGTATTGGTAACCCCATTGAAGAGATGATAAATATAAATACCCGAAGGGTAGCTGCTGACGTCTATGGTTGTATGGTATGTTTCGCCTTCCGCAATCTGCTTTTCATAAAGTAATGCACCTGACAGATCATAGAGTTGAACCAACTTTTGTGTGCTTTCCGATCCAAATAGTACTTGAATGTTGTCCATCGCTGGATTGGGATAAATCAATAAAGCATCTTCTGGAATTATAAAGACCTCTTGTTCGTCAGAATAAGCAATCTCTCCATCTGTTGAAATGGCTTGTATTCTGTAAGCGTTGAGGTTCAATAACGGAGATGTGTCAATAAAATCATATTTCTGAACGGCTTCAGGTAAGTTGTTCGCTTCAAATGTTGATATGGTTATAAAGTCTTGATCTAATGATCCTCTGCGCTGCAATACAAACTCTTTTACACCTTTTTCTCGAATCGTGATCCAATCGAGCAGCACTTCACTCCCTCTTCCTAATGCACTAAAGGAAAACAACTGCACAAATGCGCCATCACAATCTGGAATCAACCGCTTACTATCCCGCCCCACTAATCCCAATGGATCAGTCACTTCAAGTTCTATTCGATAATAATACAACTCTCCATCGCATCCCGCTGGGAGCAATCGCGCTTCAGCGGTTGAGCTCGTCATCGCAGGCTCACCATGCTCATGCGTGTTATGACCCAAGAAAACAGTCCATGCATAGTCCAGATCATCTGAGCCATGCTCCTTATCTACAACTAAAGCTTCCAAGTGTAAAAATGTTACGCCATTAACAGAGTATGTTTGCCCATCTTCAAAGCTATTAATATCAACTTGAGGAGGCGTGTTGTTTAAAGACACCATGATGGATTCAGTAGAAGACAAATTTGCATCATCAGTCACTGTCAACGTGATGGTTGTTGAACTAGGATCAGGTGATGAAAACGTGAAGCTAGGATTCATCTCTGTAGATATCTCTCCATTGCCAAAGTCCCATTCGTATGTAATCGGATCATTATTTGGATCATAACTTTCTGCTCCAGAAAACTGAACAATTAAAGGAGAAGAACCAAATAGAATATCTGCAGCTGGTTTGGCAATTGGCTTTGAGTTTTGACCATAAGTGATCCGCTTTATACCAGTCGGATAATCTACAAAATAAATAGCTCCATCTGTTGGATTCATTTCCATATGTGTGATGGCGATCGTGTCCTGAAAAAAATCACCGATGCCAACAACCTCATCATTTAAATCCATCTCCACATACTTTATCCAACTCTGACTGTAATCAGCAACAAATAATTTATTTTGATATTTTTCTGGGTAAACCTCACCTTCATAAAATCCTCCCACTATCCCGCACTGGCCAAACATCCCAAAACTAGCCCCATACACAGGACTCCGTTTATCCCCAATTTTGAGTCGGCGGAGTTGCCCTTCTCCATCATAAACGGGCACCCAAAAGCCACCTCCAGCAGGCCCATGCGCAAAGCCAATCACAGGAGGAATCATCACATGGGTATGCTTAGATAAGAAAGATGCGTCTTCAAAACACAAGTTTGAAAAGTCATTAAATGGATAGTTTAACATGGGCGATTGGACCATATCCTTGAAGCGATAGCGTTCCTCAGCACAGGCTCCTGTTGCTGATGAAAGCATCTTGTTTTCTGTTTCATAAGCAGTAAATTCAGGCATGACATCCGTCCCTTCAAAAAGTGGCCAGCCATAGTTACCTCCGCCTTTTCGAATGATATTCAGTTCTTCCCAATGCGCATTGCCAACGTCCACGGCGTAGACAGATCCAGGCAACCCATCCTCTGGGTTTCTACTGCCTGTCCCTTTTCTAAGTTGCATGCGATACAGATTTCTAAAACCAGTGGCAAACACCTGTGATTCTGCTGAATAAGGATTGGATGTATTATAGTACGGATTGCTCGGTATGCCTGCTCCAGTTAGTGGGTCTATCCTCAAGATTTTACCATTACGATTATCGAGTAATTGCGCTCTAAATCCACCGACTTCTTCCTCTGCCCGAATGATCCCTTCGCGCAGGGCTTCCTCCACATATTCTTCGTGATAAGGTGGACCGTCACCTCCATAAGGCTTCTTCCAAGTCGAGCCATCTCCAGTCGAGACAAGCAATGTGCCGTCCTCTCCAAATAACAAACTTCCTCCTATATGTGAGGTGTATAAAGAGGGCACACCATTATGGGCTGTCTCACCAATAAGTACTTGCCTGCTCGACAACACCACTCTTTCTCTTGATTCATCTGCTTGGTATCGGGTAACCCTAGCAATTGTCGGGCGCCAATACCAACTCCGTATAGGATTGTAATCGGGTAAATGACTATTTGAAAGATGGTATTTATCCACCACATAATAGAGATAGAAGTACCCATTGGACTCAAAATCTGGATCAAGTACAAATGATAATAATCCCTGATCGCCCCAGTTGCCAACCTCTTCACTGATATCTATTAATGGTTCTTTTAGCCTGGCATCATCTTTAATAATCCAAACAGCGCCACCTTTTTCTGACACGTACAGGTTTCCAGCCTTGTCAAAATCAAGGTCTACAGGTTTCTCCCAACCCTTGCTATACCACTCTACAACAAAACCTTCTGGGACAACCGCCTGGCCACATACATGATGTATGTGAGCTATAACAATGACTAATAATGCGACAATTCGAATCACCATATGTTCTTAAGAATTGACTGTTAAGTAACAATAAATTATCTCGCTAATGTCTCATGAATATCTGTACCATAAGCTCTCATGGCAGGAATTAATGCAGCAATTATCCCAATGACCACTGACCCTAGCACCATCCACATCTCTTCTTTTAAAAACAACCAGCCAGTTAAACTATACCGATAACTTGCCTTTGCATAACCTGCTAACACTTCCATGCCTATGTGGCTGATTAGCAAACCTAAAAAGCAACCAACTATGGCGAGAATAATCCCTTCCATTATAATTAGAAAGAATAAGCTCTGCTGCCCTGCGCCCATCACCCTCATCAAAGCAAGTTCGTATTGACGATCTTTTAATGAAGAAAACAATGATATAAATATGCTAAAAGCTGATACAAGAGCAATCAATAGTGCAATGTTTCTTAGCGCATCTACACCCACTCCAATCATGCTATACAAGCGATTGATTTCAATTGGTGGTGAGGCTGCTTGCATATCTGTATTCTCATTGATATTTCGTGGTAGGCTTAAGGCCTGAAAATTTGTTCTGTTTCTAAATTTTATCAAAAGAGAGGTGATCTGCTCGTCTGGATAGTCGACTAGATTAAAACCTGTTTCGTCATGCTCATGGTCATGATGTGCGTGGTCGTCATGAGCATGATCGTCATGGCCATGATTATCATGCGCGTGATCGTCATGGTCATGTTCATCATGTGCATGATCATCATGATCGTGATCTCCTCCTTCCTCATCTTCGTGGCCATGCACATCCCAAATCGATTTTGTGGTCGTCAAAATAAGTTGATCTAAAACACTTCCTGTTGGTGCTAAAATACCCACGATCTCAAAGCCATCTCCATGCTCATGCACCAGGTCATCTACATCTTGAAACCCATGACTGCTCTGAAATCGATCGCCAATCTTAAGACCTAGTTCGTCTGCTACAACACGACCAAGCGTTACTTCAAAATGTTGCACCCATAACTTGCCTGTCTCAATCGAGCCGCCATATAATTCTAATATCGAGTGATTTGTACCAACGATTCGATATGACTTGTGACTGTCACCTAAAGATAGTGGTATTGCTTTTTCAATCAAGGGGTGTTTTGGGTTGAGAAAAGGTGCTGCCTCCTTTACAGAAATGTTGCCTGTTGGGTTGTCGATGTGATACATGTTACACAGTATCATCTGCAAAGGGCTGCCTTTAGCGCCTATGACAACATCAATACCTGCTAGATTTTTATCAAATTGATTTTTTAATTGATGATTGAGGAGAACCAAAAAATTAATCAATCCAATGCCTAGACCAAATAAAACCATGCTCAATAATAGATTGAGAGGTTTACTGATTATATTTTTCCAACTCAGTTTGACTAAATTCATGAGAGTCGGATTTGATTAGGAAAATAGTCCATTAGTCGATTGTCATGTGTCACAATGACAAGCGCGGCATCTACGTCTTTAGCTGTTCGTTCTAATAGCCCAACAACCTCTGCACAATTTTTATCATCCAATGCGGATGTTGGCTCATCTGCTAGAATCACTGCTGGCTTATTGATAAGCGCTCTCGCTATCACCACGCGCTGTTTCTCGCCTTGGCTCAGATGTTTAGGGTTTGCAGTTGCTTTATGTTCAATATTTAATATGCCAAGAATATCTTTAATACCTGATTTATCAATTGGCTTGCCAGCTAAGCGTTGGGCAATCATCAAATTTTCTTCTACCGAAATAGCATTGATAAAGTGAGCTTGTTGGAAGACGATACCAATATTGTCCCCGCGGAATCTGTCAAGCGCCTGCCCTTTTAAAGAGGTGATATCCGTGCCTTTTACAATGACTTTCCCTTTCTTAGATTGTAGCAGACCACCGATCAAATGGAGGAAGGTGGTTTTACCTGTTCCAGATTGACCCAAAATGAGATGACTTGTATCAGCTTCGCAGTGTATATCCGGAAATGATATCCAATCTTTTTGATTGTAGCTATATGATAGATTTTCAGTTTTTAGCATAAGTATTTAACAATGGGTCAAATATAATTGTTTTAGGCCTGTTGGTATATCTTATTTGAGTTGATTATATTTGAAATACACCTAAATCAACTTCCAATGATTCTAGATAATAGACAATTTGTGCTTTTAATGCTATGCACATTCGTTTTTTCCAGTAGTCTAGCCCAAGACATACCATCAAAAAGGCTCTTAGCGTCAGTGAATGATTCTGTCGCCTTACATGGCATTATTGACAGTATTTATAAATATTCCAGATTCGAGCCTAAAAGATCCTTAGAATACGTAAATCTGTATAAGGACATCATCGCAACGAAGCCAGAGATTCCTAAACATTTGGATACACTTGTCATGATGGAGGGTCACGGCTATAATAGTCTTGGTTGGAATACGATGAGGGATAATTCAGAGCTGGCTCATCGGTATATTGATACTGCAAAAATGATTTTCATAGAGTCGGCGGATTCGTTAGGGATTCAGTATACTAACTATAACAGAGGAACAGTCCATCGGATCAATGGTGAAAATGAAGAAGCGATCAAATATTATAGAATCTATGCCGATTATTTTGGCCAACCCTATGACTCTATCAGAATGGCAAATGTTGAATATCAAATAGGGAATGTTTATGCTGAAATGGGTAATTATGAACAAAGCACTAACTCTTATTTAATCGCTGCAACTATAGATGAAAAAATTGGAAGAATAGAAAGTTCTGCCATTGCCTATGGCGCTATCGGGACCAATTTCGAAAAGATTAAACAATATGATCAAGCTTTGGAATATTATAACAAAGCCATTCAAATTAATGAAGCTTATAAGGATTCCACTAAACTTCTAAATTCTAATAATAATATAGGACAATTGTATTCTCTACAAGGACTGCATGAGCAGGCTAAAAAGTATTTTTATAAAGCGATGTCTTATGGCACTGAATCGAGTAATGCGTATGAGTTGGTGTCTTTGTATGAGAATTTGGGCTACGTCCATTATTTAAATATTGCTTACGATTCGTCACAATATTACTATGATAAAGCTTTAGAGATAATTAACGCTAACGGAAATAAGAAACAATTATACTTGATCCAGCATAAAAGGGGATTAAATTATTTCAAGACAAATGAAATAGAAAAATCTGTGAAATTGTTGAAGGTAGCGTTTGCTGCTGTCGATAGTTTAAAGGACATTGGTATGAAGCGAACAATTGCATCTGACTTGTCTATGGTTTATGAATACATTGGGCAATTTAAAAAAGCACTGGATTTTAAAAACATCTATGTTGCACTTAATGATAGTTTAATTAACCAAGAAACATCAACTGCGGTTGCCCAAATGACAAGCCGATTTGAATCGGAAAAGAAAGAAGCAAAAATAAAACAGTTGGAGCTTGAGGATACGTTAAATGAAACACAGATTCAGCAGCAAAAAGGAATTCTATCTGTATTTGGTGTTTCACTAGCTGGCTTAGGGTTTTTCTTGTGGAGACTCAATGCACAAAAAAAACGCATCACAAATCAGAATGTGCTGATTCAAACAAATCTTTCTGAGAAAGAATTATTATTAAAAGAAATTCACCATCGCGTCAAAAATAATCTGCAAGTCATTTCGTCCTTGCTAAATATTCAGTCTAGACAAGTGAAAGATGAAAAAGCAAAAGAAGCAATCCAAGAAGGCAGATCTAGAGTACACTCTATGTCTTTGATTCATCAAAAATTATATAAAAAGGACAATTTGACTGGAGTTGATATGAGGGACTATTTAGAAGATTTGTCGCAAGATTTATTTGCTACATATAATGTATCAAATACAGCAATTGATCTAACAATAGATGTGGATAATATTATTCTAGATGTAGAAACCGTTATTCCCATAGGATTAATCGTTAATGAGTTATTGAGCAATGTTTTAAAATATGCCTTTCCTAATAACCAACAAGGGAAATTAAATGTTAGCCTCAAAGAAGTTGAGAATAGATTAAATCTAATTGTCTCAGACAATGGAATTGGATTAACACAACAGCAAAAAGAAACAAAAGATGATACCTTTGGTCATAGCTTAATAAAGGCATTTAAGAATAAATTAGATGCAGAAGTCCTAGTTGATGGCACTAATGGGACAACAGTACAAGTCTTAATAAATAAATATAAAATGTATACCAGTGGGCTGTCAAGTAAATCTTGACAGAGCACTAGCAGCTTTGATTTGGTTAATTAAATCCCTCTGGCCTGCTCTTTATCTTATGATCAAAAAGTGCGCTTCATAACGAAACTGCCTGTCCGTCAAGCACGATTCGGGTTTGGGAAAGAACGGCTTGAGCTGTCACAAGATTGCATCTATTTTATAAACTCGCGTTTGATTTGATTTTCACTATTTAGAACCTTAAAGAAGCCTTTTAAATAGTTTTTCGCATCGCTTTTATCCTTTTCATCTAAGTAGCCTGCTTGATCAATGATAGCATAAAATTGACTTTCTTTTTCTTTGTAAAAGTTAGCGGTAGCATTTGCTTCAGCAAGGCTAACATTTTTAACTAAAAAAATACGCTGAGTGACTTTAGTGATAGATAAACTTTCATGAGGTACTGCGTAGTCTGTATCTACTAAGCCAGAATAATCAAAGTCATATGGTACAGCTATATATTTTTTATCTGGAGTCTGTAATATTTCAACATTGTGTTTATTAGGAATCGCATAATCTGGATTACCGATCATATATTGAAAAAACGACATTTTTAAGAAGTGGGATCTCGATAAGATGGAGCTTCTCAATACACCTTCTTCAATAACAATTGTTTCTGTTCGTTGGGCATAATGGTCTTCCGTTTCAACTAGAAATGCATCGAGACTTTGATGGAGTTCGCCATTTTCATAAAATTCAACAATGACACATTTGGTCCGCATATGAAGTGTGTCAATAATGGAATATAAATCATAAGCTAGTCTTTCTTTAAATAAATACTTATCAGTATTATCATTATCACGACATTGTAACACAAGTTTTAAAATATCTAGACTATCAAAACCATGTTTGATTAAATCCTTTTCTTTTAAATTTAATTTTATAGGTGGATTAACACATACCTTTTTTCGAATGTTACCTCTAGCTCTGAGTTTACTTTCACAAACCATGTCTTCTCCGTTTGCTAAGTTAAATGTGATTGTTGATGGCTGGTATTCTTCTTTAAATTTATTCCTAATTAAATTTTTGACATCAGTATCTATTTTTATTACAGGTGTTTTATCTTCCATGGAGTAGAAGTAATTAAACAACGTAGGCAACTCTTGTGAGTATGCTGAAATAGAAGTCGTAAAAAGAAGAAGAATGCAGATTCGGAAATTATTCATCTTGTATTCGTTTAAATGGAGTTATATCTAATTTATCACCAAGTATTGAGCCTCGATAAAACGCCCCGTCTTCCCATAAAAGAACCTCTCCCGTTTTACCAAACTTAATGCTTGAATCTATCATAAATATACGATTGTCAAATAAGGAGACAATACTTTGCATAGAGGTATGACCAACGACAATATGCTTCATGTCTAATGATTTTAAAATGTCAATGGCATCCTGCTCTGTAAATTGAGTATTGTCAACATAGCCTCGATACCAAATTGGTCCTTTCTCTAAATACAATGTATTTAAGGTTTTGTCATTAATAATTTTCTCTGATGGCTTGCCGATCATTTTAGTTAAAAATAATGTATTCACCGAGTCAATTGTGTAACCCTTTTCAATAATCTCTGGTGAAAATCCTGCATGTAAATAGACAGTTTCATTTATTGAGATAGAAACGGGTTTTGATCTTAACCATCTTCCTAATACAGTGCTTTCATCAAATAATTGGTCATAACGCTTGCCAGTAATTCCAGTTGTATATCTATACTTCCTGTGAATATATCTCACATCTCCTCCCAACACCATGACTTCATGATTCCCTAATAAAAAATGAACCATCCCACCATTTATTGCAGCCTGTTTTTCTAATTCATAAATGAACCATAATATTTCTGTGACTTGGTACCCGCGATCAAAAATATCTCCCGTAATCACTAAGTGTCCGTCTCCAAATGACCATTGATGATCATCATCAATGATACCATTTGAATGAAACAATTTTATCATGACATCATACTGACCATGCATGTCACTAATGGCTGCGACTTTACTCACATTCGTAAAATGAAATGTAGAGTCATCAAACTGTGATTCTTCGATAGAAATATCAAAGGGTAGAACATGAAAATTTTGATTTTCAATATTCTTTGACTTAATGACCTTCAGTTCATTATCAATTATGGTAGTCACAGCATAACCCTCATCCGTATAACTAATGTAGGGACCATCTGTAATTTTCATTTTTTGACCATCTGTCGTTGCAATCGATAGTAGACATAGGATTGCAATGATGAGAAACTGTTGATATATAAAATTCATGTGGAGTGTGTGAAAGGCTCGGTAATATTAACTGAAAACGATTCCATTTGGTTCTATTCTTTCCAATTTAACGATATTTTAATGAGCTATTGGTCCTCTTGGCATTGAATCGGCCTGAATCTTATTTTACTTATGATAGGTCTTTTAGACTTATACCCAACAGATTTGGGTTTGACCTATTTATTATAAAAAGGTCAAATTCAAGTGCGGTGGGTAGCATAAGATTTGACCTCATATATTACACCTTACGGGGACGCTTGAAGATTGGCACTGTCGAGCAAGGTTCTCCGTACATGATACTTTGAGCATATGGCTGCAAAGCCTTTGTCATCTGAAGATAAGCGGATGGAGGTACATCTTTATCACTACAGCCTTTAATGACAACTTTTTTTCCTTCGTGTGCAGCACAATCCATATCAGCAATCACTTGTGTATAGTGCTGCTTTAAATATTCCGATTTAGGACCTTGGTATTGATCATATGCTATAGGAGCTAAATAAGCAGACACGAGCATATAGGACCAAACGGGCAAGATTGCATCTGTACTACAATAGATCAGCACAATTTTATCACGGTATACTTCCCAGTCCATTTCTTTTAAAGCGAGACGAAAGTCCTTTTCCTTAAGTATGAGTTCTTTAAATAGATATTCCTTAAGATCAAAATCAATAAAATCACGTGTTGGGTAATCTTCTTCTAAGTTAATAGTGATTAAGCCACTGTTAGCGACTCTATTGACTAATGGTTGATCGGCTATGAGATTATTCTTCTTCATTTGAGAGCTTCGTATTTGTTAGATGATCTCCTTCTTTAACGAGTACGCGGTCAATTGGTTCAGGATCAGCCTCCGTGATTACGATTCCATTTTCTGATTGATCCGCGCTTTGGCCAACAACTTCTTCTACTTCAGGTTCTGAATCTGTGGGCGAATCAAGTGCTGTATCAGTTGTCTCCGGGCTTTCGTTGAGGTCTTCAGAAGCCTCTGCAAGAACATCTTCAGTAGAATTATTGGCTTCTTGATTATCTGTGTCATCAATAGCTACTTCTGCGATAGCCTCATCAATAGCTTCTTCGGTAGGATTCGTATCTTCTTGGTCATCTATGTCACCAACAGCTTCATCAACAGCTATTTCCGCAATAGCCTCTTCGGTAGGAATAGTATCTTCTTGATCATTTGCGTCATCAGTAGCTACCTCTGCAGTAGCCTCTTCGGTAGGATTCGTATCTTCTTGAAGATCTGTGTTATCAATAGCCTCTTCAGTAGGATTAGTAGCTGCTTGATCATCTTTATCTTCAACAGATTCCACATAATCTTCCTCAATCGGTGCTGGTTCACCGATTTGAATCTCTGGCACCTTGAGGTCTTTGAGTTTAGGTAAGGAACCTACATCCTTTATACCAAAATAATCCATAAATTTGTCGCTCGTGGTATATAAGAGAGGTCTACCTGGGCCATCTCCTCTACCAGCAATTGCCACCAACTCTTTTTCTAATAACTTTTGAATGGTATAATCAGCATTGACGCCTCGAATGCCCTCGACATCTGACTTAGTGACAGGCTGTTTATAGGCGATTATTGCAAGTGTTTCTAGGGCTGCCTTTGACAAGCGTTTCTGATTGTTTTTCTTTATCAGAGTACTCACGGTATTGTGATAACTGCCTTTGGTCAAAAATTTAAAACCACTTGCAATTTCAACGATTTCAAAAGAGAATTCTTCAGAATTATATTTCTCAATGAGCACATCAAGGGCCTTTTTGATCTCGACGTTTTTATAAGTTTGGTCGAGTGTCTCTTCTACGCAGGTTTTTATCTGAGCGAGGCTAATCGTATGTTCTGACGAGAAGATTAAACTTTCAATATGTAATGCTAGTCTCTCCAATGAAATTAGGTCTAAGTTTAAAAAGAGGCCTAAGATATCGCTTTAATAAAATAAACGATAACAAGTACGAGGATTATAAGCGATATCATAAATGCACTTGACTTTAAAGAATCCGCCCGATCTCTGTTTTTACGGCTCAGATTGAGTGGTGTATCTGCATCTCCATCCTTTTGAAGGCCATAACTAAAGCCCTTTTCAGACTTGCAAATGTTCAAATGGCAAAACTCTTGTCCTAGATAAAAGGAATAATCTTTTGTATCCAATACATTGAAATCGATGAGGATGACCTTCCAATTGCAATACACAACTAAGTGACCTGTGGACTCTCCATGATAGATGCCAACATGGAATTTTCCACCCATATCATCAAGTACAGTCCAGGTTAATTGACTCACACTTTATATGTTAAAACCATCTAGTTACAACGATATATTTTAAAAATATTGTAATTATCCCTGCATTTAACGGCTTAATAAGTGTCAGATACAACTTTATCCTGTATTTTACCTTTGTGGGTGCTATACAAAAGAGATGTTTTATGACTGCAGAAGAAAGACAAGAATTAAAGACAAAATTGATTGATTTGATTTCAAAAACGGAAGAAGAGATTGAGTCGTTTAGGGATATGGTCAAACCCATTTCACCCGAAAATTCTTTAGGTCGGATTTCGCGTATGGATGCCATCAATAATAAGGGTGTAGCTTCAGCAGCCATGCACAACAAGCAAAAGAAATTGACTCAAATGAGAATTGCTTTAGATAAAATCGATGATCCTGATTTTGGATTATGCAGCAATTGTAGTCGTCCCATCAAGCCCGCGCGACTGATCTATATGCCTGAAAGCACTTTGTGTGTTGGTTGTGCTTCGAGGAGATAGAAACATAAACATTGTGCAGAGTTTTTTTGAACTATATAGGCACATAGAACACATAGCTATTTAATCTGTACCATAGACAAAAGTGCAAGGTAACGGGAGATTATAGATACGAGGACACCATCCTGTCAATAGAAGTAAAACACATAAGGCACATAAGTCTTGTAGTTCTTGTGCAAGACACATAAGAGTCCCTTCCGCCTTCATATCAAATTCTAAGTCATTCTAAGCGCATTCTAGCATAAGCTATACGAATACTCTTTTGTCAGCTCATCAAGCTCAAAGGCCACATACCTTGGTTTAAAATCAAACATATCATTATGCGTATTTTAAGTCAAACCATTGTATTCATCTGTTTGTTTCAGGTCACAGCTCAGTCAGCAATACTCATGACGCCCGTACAGCAGAGCCCCTATTTTGCAATCCTAACTGAAGGATTTTCAGTCGATGATTTTCCCTTATTGGCAACTCATGTAGAAGCTAACATTGCCGGACCCATTGCAGATGTGATCGTTCGGCAAAGCTATCGCAATGATGGGACAGTTCCCATTGAAGCGACTTACGTGTTTCCAGGATCGACAAAAGCTGCAGTGTATGCCATGGAAATGAAAATAGGCAATCGCACCATCACAGCACACATTAAAGAAAAGGAAGAAGCTAGACAACAATATGAAGTCGCCAAACAACAAGGCAAACGCACAAGCCTACTCGAACAAGACAAACCAAATGTGTTTACCATGAATGTTGCTAATATTTTGCCAGGCGAACAAGTTGATCTGATCTTAAAATACAATGAATTTCTTGTGCCAGAATCGGGCGTGTATTCCTTTGTTTATCCAACTGTCGTTGGCCCACGATATGCGGCCAATAGTGACCAGCCCGAGTTTGTACCTAAGACAAGCTATTTGTCAGAGAAGACTACTGTACCATATAATGTCGATATCACTGTGCACGTACAATCACCTGTTCAGATCCAAGCAATTGATAGTCCCACGCACAGCATAAATAAGACATCCAAGTCATCGAAACAGATTACTGTAGGCTTGACAGATCAAGAAAAGCGAAACGGGAATAAAGATTTCATCCTCAATTATCAACTATCAGATGATGACATTGTAAGTGGGACCCTCTTCTATGATCACGGAGACGAGAAGTTTTTCTTAAGTGTGATTGAAGCGCCTAAGCGAGTTAAGCCAGAAATGATTACACCTAGAGAGTTCGTGTTTATTGTCGATGTATCGGGCTCAATGCACGGCTTCCCGATTGAAACCTCCAAGACCCTAATGAAGAATCTTTTCAAGACAATGAAAGAAACAGATTATTTTAATGTGATTTTATTTGCAGGTGATTCGCAACGCTTGTCAGCTATTCCCTTGCAAGCCAATCAGCGCAATATCAATAAAGCGATGAATATGTTAGACCAGCAGCAAGGAGGCGGCGGCACCGAATTACTCAAAGCCATTAAAAAAGCAACTGCGACTCCAAAGCCGTTTGTAAACACTTCTAGAAGCATGATCATTGTTACTGACGGCTATATCCATGTTGAAGAAGATTGCTTTGATTACGTACAGGAGCATTTGGGAGAGGCGAATGTGTTTGCCTTCGGCATTGGTAGTAGTGTCAATCGGTATTTGATCGAAGGCCTAGCACATGTTGGCCGAGGTGAGAGCTTTGTGATTACTGAACAACAGTTTGCGACACAACAGGCAGATAAATTTAAACGCTATATCGAATCACCTGTGTTGACGAATATTAGTCTATGCTTCAATGATTTTAATGCATATGATTATATACCTCGACATATTCCTGATCTTTTGGCAGAGCGACCAATCTATGTATTTGGAAAATACAAAGGAGATGTCTCTGGGTCTATTTCATTGGCTGGTCAAACGGGAACAGGCGCTTACAAAGTCAATATGCCCTTAGTCAAAACGGACACTGACAAGCAAAACTCAGCCCTTCGCTACTTGTGGGCAAGAGAGAAGTTGGCCTATCTATCAGATTATGCAAGTCTTAGTCATCAGGAGCATTATAAAGATGATATCACACAAATTGGCTTGCAATATAATTTGCTGTCAAAGTATACATCCTTTCTTGCCATTGATGAGCAGGTGGTGACAGATGGATCCCAAACCAAAAGAGTACGCCAAACGCTGCCCTTACCCAAAGGTGTGCCGAGTCACGCCATAGGTTTTGAGATGGGTGCAGAGGCTGTCTTGAATAGAAATTCAGAACTTAGCGATGATGTGTTGTATGTTAACCTGAGTGATGATTTGTCAAGGGATGAGGCAGTAGCTGTAGAGCAGTTTATCCAACGACAGATGAGCTCAGCAGATCAAGAAGCGAAGGATTTATTAGAGGGCAATGCATTGCTTGTGGAAGTTGACATACAAGATGGGATCATCTCCATTAGTGATGAGGCCTATCTGTTGGACGAAGAGCAGATCAAAATTTTAGAAAATCAATTATTTGGCATAACGAAATTAATTGCAAAGAGCACCACGTTTAAATTCACACTGTTATGGTTGTAAAGCATGTTTTTGAGCACTCGATTTTTGCATCGCTATTGAGCATCCTATTGTTTGTGATTTGTATTTCAATCATGCCTCGGCAAGCACCAGAAGGAGTAGAGAAAGTGGAGGAGCGAAGTATTTGTTTTATCCTTGGAGAGGACAAAGATGAGCAGACATTTTATTCGCTCGCTGCAGATTATTTTACAACAAATTCAGTAGCTGGCACAGATAAACTTATCAAGCACGTGAGGTCAATCGAACAGTTGATTTTATTTTTGAATGCTCAGGAGAATAATCAGCCTTGGCATCGGATTGAGTTGGTGGTTCATGGCAATGTGTGGAGTGGACTTTCGGTAAAAATAAAAGATGGTGGCGAGCGTGCCTATCCTAAAGAGTTATTAAAAGCGTTTGCTAAAAAGCAAATGCCCATTTTGAGAGATCATGTCATTGACTCGAATACAGTTGTGAATATCTGGGGTTGCGGCATAGGGAATAATCCAATTATGAATCTTGCTTTAAAAGCCTGTTTTACAGATGCAGAAGGAAAACGAGCTGAAGTCAATGCTTCAAAGAAATTTGTGGTCTTTAAGCGGAGATCTGATAACAGAGACGTCAAGTTGGTGAAGGCAAGCTATTGGCCTTACTTTTTCAAACGAGGCTATAGACCAGGAGACCACGTTATTTCGCGGGCAATGGCAAGTCAATATCCTGATGCTTCTCTTGATTTCACAAAGGTTTTGTCTCTAGAAGCGACTGATACCATTTACGAAGAGCAATTTCATATCCCGATTAGTTGGACAGTTATTTATGATTCAAAAGAGTCTCGTCCATCAATTGGCAATTGGGAATCTAAAGAACGATGGATCAGGGCACAGCCTTCACTCATGAAAAAATTGAAGGACTTGCAAATTCCATTTGAGCTGTATACTTGGACGGTCAATCAAATTATTCATACTGATGAAATGGGGCAGAAAGTACCGGCTATTAAAGCAATCGGGATGAGTACGGTGTTGTGCTTTTTAGATGAAGGGAGTGGGGTTTAAGGCTAACACTCAATTTGATTTGCTAAATAATTAGATCTCGAAAAAACAATGATCTAACTAAGAATTATAATTCTAAAACTTTACAAAGCAATTTATGAAACAAATTATAAGAAAGTTCTTTCTAATCACTAGTCTCCTCTGTAGCGTTTATATTTTTCACGAACTGATTACAGTTGGTTTTGATTTCAATTCAATATACACGTATATCATTTTTATTATTAGTAGCTTATTAGCAATTCTTATACCGTCCAAATCAAAGATTCAATATGTTTATGAATATTTTAGTAGTACAGCTATATGGATCACTTCAATAGCAATAGTATTTGGTAGCATTAGCATAATTCAGAAACTTCGAGATTTATCACCCATTTTATTTTCTACTACCTTTTATAACGACATAGGTGTAGATGTCGAATTTAGAAGGAATGGAACTTACAAAGCACTTAATTATCATTTGTTGGGAGGAAATTTAACATATGGAAAATTCAAATTACAAGATTCATTAATTTTACTAGATGGCAAATTAAAATTTGGAAGTTCAAATGTGACCGATACTTTAATAGCAAAAAATATGGGCTTATTATTTTCACTAGAGAAGCCATATAGAAAAATAAATAAACGAACAATGGCGTATGAATATACTCCAAAGACTGAATTGGTTATAGAAAATAATACTGACGTAAACATCGATTCAATTTCTATAAAATTATCTTACAGTAAGGAATTTGTCAACTCGCTTTCTCTTATACCTGGAACTAAAAGCAATTATGAGTTTAATATGAAAAATCCTTATGTGGACGGAAAATACATACTAACCTATAAATTCAAAGATGAATTAAATGAAATTAGAAACGTAACGAACAGATATCCCTTGGAAACTGTAAAAACGATACAGTTTGAGGAAGACAATATTGTAATTGAACTTATTTTTGGAAATACAATTAAGAAAAAATATATATAAATGAATGCTGAACAAATCTTGAAAAACATATTAATTGATTGAATATAAAGCTTGTACGAGCTAAACTCCCCGCGAAAAGCAACATTACATCCAGATTGATTGTACTTTTGCGCACTGAATGAAATATGTGAAGATGAAATACGGGCAGGCATTCATGTTTTTATGCCTTGTGATAGTTGCTGTTGCTCAGCCTGACTACACCAATAATCAAGTCTCTAATGAAATTAAAATCAGCAAATTAGTTGGTGAGATACAGTTGGATGGGAAGCTTGACGAACTTGTCTGGCAGCAAGCAGATATGGAGAATGACTTTTGGCAGAAGAGCCCGTTTGCTGGACAAAAGGGCCTTTCAAAGACTGAGGTGCAGCTGAGCTATGATGACACGTATTTATATGTTGGCATCAGCTGCTATGACAGTGAGGATATGATCGTTTCGTCATTGAAGCGCGACAATAGCTTTTGGGATGGAGAATCAGTTGCGGTAATCCTAGATCCGCTCAATGAAGCCACATCAGGGTTTATGTTTGGTGCCAGTCCGTATGGTGTACAAACAGATGTATTGCTTGGCGGTGGGACAGGAATTGAAAATTACAACTCGAGATGGGACAATAAGTGGTTTCTAGAAACACACATTCATGAAGATCGATGGACTGTAGAAATGGCCATTCCTTTTAAGTCGTTGAGGTATAATACGGAATCGACGAATTGGGGCTTAAATATTTTTCGGAATGATAAAAAGAATAACCGATCAGATATCTGGGCGCCCATCCCTGATCAGTTTTGGCCCATTGATTTAGGCTATACGGGTCTACTCAAATGGGATGCACCTCCAGCGAAAACGAATGGGAATGTGACATTAATTCCTTACGTCAATACTTCTGTTATTAAAGAGTATACAACAGATGAGCCTGCGATAAGTAAATTGAATGTAGGTATGGACGCTAAGATCGCTTTGAGCTCCTCATTAAATTTGGACTTGACGATTAATCCAGACTTTTCACAAGTTGAGGTTGATCAGCAGGTGACTAACCTCACGCGCTTTAGTATTTTTTTACCAGAGCGCAGGACCTTCTTTTTAGAAAACAGCAAGATGTTTACACAAGTTGGATTTCCAACCGTGCAGCCTTTTTTTTCTAGACGGATTGGCTTGAACGAAAATGGAGGAGCAGTTCCCATATTATTTGGGGCCCGACTGACGGGCAATGTTAGTCCGACGACCAGAATTGGCTTACTCAATACACAAACGAAGGCAAGTGAACTAGATGCAGGACAGAATTATACTGCAGCGGCTGTTAATCAACGGGTATTTAAACGATCGAGAATCCAGGCCTTGTTTATTAATCGACAATCTTTTGCAGAGGGAGAATTTAGTGGAGAAGATTATGGTAGAAATCTAAGTTTCAAATTCAACTACCTCAGTGAAGATGGCAAGTTTGAATTTTGGTCCGGCACTCATAAATCATTTAAGCATAACATTTCAGGAGCGGACTTCTTTTTAGAAAATGGGCTTGGGTATTCAGGTCGAAATTTCAAAGCGTTATTTGACCATTTATATGTTGGCACCAATTATTTTGCAGATGTCGGTTTTATCAATCGAATAGAAAATTATGATGCCGAAAAGGACGAAGTTGTCAGATTGGGTTATCATCAATTTTTACTGCCTGTTTCATATACAGTTCTACCAAAAAATTCCAAACTGATCAATCAGCACGAGATTAGTTATGAAGGGGAATTAAATCTTGATCCAAGCGGAAACTTTGTGGAGCGAACCAATGGCATAGAATATGCCGTAGAGTTTAAAAACAGTAGCCAAATAGAATTAGCTGTGCAGGAAACAGAAACAGATCTACGCTTTCCGTTTTCATTTACTGGAGAGACACCATTACCCAAAGGTCGTTATAGCTATTCAGATATAAGCTTGGAATATGCGTCTGATGAACGTAAACTACTGCAGTATCAGTTGGCTCTGCGAACAGGTCAATTTTATAATGGTACTATTAATTCAGTTGAGGCTAATTTTCTCCTACGCAAACAACCATGGGGTAATTTTGGTTTGGGCCTCGAGTACAATAATTTACAATTTCCGGAGCCTTATGGAGAAGCAAAATTATGGGCCGTCACGCCAAGAGTAGAAATTAGCTTTAGCCGCAATTTGTTTTGGACAACATTTATGCAGTACAATACACAAGCAGATAATTTCAATATAAATAGTCGATTTCAATGGCGGTTTTCTCCAATGTCAGACTTATTTATTGTGTATACAGACAACTATGCAGTGGAAGATTTTAGTGTGAAGAATAGGGCGCTGGTATTGAAGGCAAGTTATTGGTTTGTGCGGTAATATAGATCTCTGATGTTTTCACCCTCAGAGGAATACAATTGAAATTCAATCATATTGATCTGAAGGTTGGAAACCCCGAATATCCGAAAAATAGAAGGAAATATCGCTCCGACCAACTGGCTAAGGTCATTTTATTTCTGCTCATCTTTCTTTTAATATTTGTTTGCCTGGACTGGATCTCTGATGTTTTCAACGTCAGAGGAATACGATTGAAATTCAATCATATTGATTCGAGATTGAAAACCCCGAATATCCGGTAGTATTGTCAATAGAAAAGCTAATTTCATAAGTGGAATACATAGCTATAAAAAATTTTGCATGAAAAAAATTAGTTTATTTCTGCTCATCTTTCTTTTATTATTTGTTGGCTTGCTCATTTGGAATGCGGTAAACTATAAACCTAATCAAACTGAAGTAGAGCAAGTACAAAAGGTGACAGTGCCAGTAGGTGCTGCCGATAGAATGGCCGAAGCTATATCTATACGAACAGTTTCTTTTGAGGATGAAGCCGATTTTGATTCTACACAGTTTGAATTATTCAATGCGTTTTTAGAAAAAAGTTACCCGTCAGTTTTCGCTAATACGGAGCACACACTGATAAGCGATTACAGTCATTTATTTAAATGGTCTGGAAAAGATAATTCGCTCAAACCCATTATTTTGATGGGACATATAGATGTAGTGCCTATCGCATCTCCTGCTGTCTGGTCCGTACATCCATTTACCGAAGGGGTGAAAAATGATACGATATATGGTCGTGGCACCATCGATGATAAAGTATCCGTAATCGGTCTCCTTGAATCTGCAGAACAATTGATTAATGAAGGCTATGAGCCCAATCGCACTATCTATTTTGCCTTTGGCCATGACGAAGAAGTATCGGGCTTAAAAGGAGCTGTACCTATTGTTAATTACCTTAAAGCTCAAAATGTACAAGCAGAATTTGTACTGGATGAAGGTGGTGCCATCACCAACGGGATGGTGCCTGGTGTGAAAGAAAATACTGCTTTGATAGGAATCGCAGAGAAGGGGTATTTGTCGTTGGAGCTAAGCATAAATATGGTTGGTGGGCATTCTTCGCAGCCCGCCAAAGAGACATCAATAGATGTGTTGTCTTCCGCTCTAAGTAAACTAAAGAATACATTACCACCGAGAAAAATTACTCCAGCTTTAGCTGCATTTATGGATGGGGTAGGACCTTATATGGATTTCAAAAGTAGATTGGCTTTTGCAAATCGAGGTATTTTCAATTCTATTTTACTTAATGAATATGAAAAATCTAAACAAGGTAATGCTAGTATTCGAACAACGACATCTCCTACTATCTTTAAAGCAGGTATCAAAGAAAATGTGATTCCTACTTTAGCCATAGCGGTTGTCAATTTTAGGATTATCCCTGGGGAAACTATCGAGTCCGTGATCGAACATGTACAATCTACTATTGATGATGAGCGCATATTGATTGAGATCAAAGGCAAGGGTTATAACCCATCTCCAATATCTCCTATAGATAATTTAGCATATCAGACCATTAGTCGATCTATCAAAGAAGTAAATCCAGGTACCATTACGACACCAAACTTGGTAATCGGAGCTACTGACTCTAGACACTTTGTGGATCTGACAAATAACATCTACCGCTTCACACCGATACATTTATCACCTAAAAACATAAACTGTTTTCACGGTGTAGATGAGCGTATCTCTGTTTCAGAGTTCAAGGATGGCATCAGATTTTATCGACAAGTGATTTTGAATGGGAGTGGGATTTGATTGCTGTAGATAATCGGGAGATAGTAAGTGATGATGTCAGATGGGCTAAATCATGTAATTCAATCTGTTGAAAGAATATCCAAAATTAAAAGACCGAAGCATTCACTCCGGTCTTTTATCTTAATTCTTTTAAAGGAGAGATATTCAATCTAATGTGTGCATGAAATAAATCTGCACCTAGTGTGCTTTAAAAGAATCAATCGTTTTAGAAGGGCAAAGATTTTGAAACCTTTGCCTCTGACAGTATGGCGGTTCCATAAAATGTTTTAGGGTTAAGGACAAATTATTAGACATTTCAGAAGTCATTCGGAGAGAAACATCTTTAGTTTGAACTCAACCGATTAACAATACTTTAAGTTATGTTATATTTTGATTAATAGCAAGTAATAAGTATAAAATATTAATCTGCATACTAAATTGTAAATATTAGATGGCTCTTTGCAATATATTTAAAATAAAAGAAGGCAGAAGATGGGCTTAGTTTGTAAGGTTAAATTGAATCGTTAGGTACTCGAAATGTGTATTTGGACTGGCTCCGTCTGAGCCAGTAGAAAGCAATAGTGTTACTTTATCTTGACCAGAATAATTGCTAAAAGGGGTGTATCGATATTGATGAGCCCAATTGGTACTGGCATCCATGACAATGATACTCTGACTGAAATGATTTGCTTGTTGAAAAATACCGACCCCTTCTTCATCGCCAACAGAAACATCCAAGGTATATGTCTGATTATTCGGAAGTGTTACATCAATATTCGTAAATGTAGCCGCAGTGGTTCTAAGCTGTCCAGATCCGTCAACAGTAATTGTCCAATAAGATCCATCTCCAGATTTCATAATAATATGACCGGGGGTATCTTCAATTAAGATGGGCCCTTCGATAACCGCTCCAAAATTTGGTTGAGCATATGCAGATGCAAGAATTACTATGCTAAGAATTGTACTTAAAAGTGATTTCATAATTGATCAATTTACTATAAGACGCCAGCATAGCATGGAATAAGCAGATTTCCACAAAAAAAACCTTGAACTACCGATATTCTACAATTCGTTTTAAGCGTAAGACAGCGCTCACCTCAAATGACAAGTTTCGAATTTGTTGTTCAGGCAGACTTCGTCGATTCCCAAAATCCCATGGATTGATCACATTCGACAAAGGCGGTTGGAAATATTGTTTTGAGATATCTGGGCTGATTGTGATTTCTATAGCTGCTCCGATTAACTCTCCAAAATCATATTGGTAACCACCTCCTACAGTGACCCCATAATTAAAACTGTTCACTAGTTCTTCAGCAGGAAACCAAGGGACAAACTGTTCGTACTGTTCCAGATTTGTTGAAATCGTATATTCTGCCCTCAATGCCAAAATATAATATGGCTTCGCTTTCGCTTCCATATTCAAGATACGCTTGGCACCAGCTAAGAGATTAACATTGTTAAATTGAAAATTCTGTCTACCATTAAAAGCGGCTAATCCGCTAGCATCAACAAAACGCGTAAACTCAGAACTACCTCTTTTGTGAAATCCAACTTCAGCATACAATGAGGAGGGTTGATCTTCTTCATAACTTTCTATAAAAAATGCACCATGGTAAGCCAATAATGCGCCTCGATCGCTAAAGCCACTCCATCGCTGAAAGGCTATACTTGGTCCTAGCTTTGGTCCAAAAACAAAACTTTGCGCGTTTATATCTTGTGCACCTATTAAAAGAATCAATACTGCGCCAAGGGCATATTTAATAGGTCTTGTCATCCAAATAGATTTAAGGATCATCATAGTTTAATTTAGTTATCTACTTAAGGAAGATACGTATTCCAAGTTAATTCTGTACCAATCGGTAGCGGATTTGAAAGAGCCCATTGGTTTAATTTATCTAATTGCTGCGGTTCAATATTATATTGTTGAGCAATCGACTGTATCGTTTCGCCTTGCTGTGTCTGGTGTGAATATTGAACTAACTTTCCTGCTTCGAACGACGGACTAGGCGATGGTGTTATTTGTGGAACCTCAGAGCTAGTCACCAATTCATTAAACAAATGAGCATAGTCGTATTGATACAGCTGATATCGATTAATTAAATTTATCAACTTATTCGCGTACTCAGGATCAGTGGCATAACCAGCAGACTGCAAGCCTCTGGCCCAGCTCTCATAATCATCCGTAGGAATCGAAAACAAAAAACCATATCGGAAGTCCTTTACAGGATTCATAATAAATTCAGAATGTGCTCTATAAGAATCATATCCAGAATCAAACACACGAAAACAACTTTTGGTCAATACCTTATTTAGCCCATAATCGTCATCCTCTCGGTACATCTCCCTGCCGACCCATTCATTCCCACATTTAATCCCAAAATGATTATTTGCCTCTGTACAGAGAGGACTCTTCCCAATGCTCGACTCCAATAGACCTTGGGCAAGTTTGATGCTGGCTGGGATGCCTGTTCGCTCCATTTCTTCAACAGCAATGTCCGCATAGGTTTGGATATAGACGTCTGCTGGCGCTTGAGCGAAGATTGACCAGCTGATTAAACTAAAGATGATGAGGTGTATGTTAGCTATCATATATGTACAAATTGTAATACATTTATCTTATCTAAATCAAACTTTATTCCAAAGAATAGTATTACACTTGTATTTAAGATTTTTAACCCGTGACAGGACATCCTGTCTCTACACAAAATACACACATGGCAGATTTATTAGACCTTTTAAAAGACCAGCTTTCACCTGAAGCAATAGATAATTTAAGCAGACATACGGGCATCAATGATGTCGAAAAAACAGCAAATGCCTCCAATGCAATTATAGCATTCCTCACTAAAGCCTTAGCTAATAACTCATCTACAGCTCAAGGGGCCTCTTCATTATTAAGCGCACTTGATCGTGATCATGATGGGAGTGTCCTCGATGACGTGGTTGGCTTATTGACTGGAAATATGTCAGGTGGATACAGTAATAAGACAATGAATGGAATCGGTATTTTAGGTCATCTTCTCGGTGCGCGGCAAAACTTTGTTGTTGAGGCGATTGCTAAAATGACAGGCCTTCACCAAAACCAGACGGCAATGCTGATGATCCGGTTAGCCCCTATGGTACTCGGTATGTTAGGTAAAAAGAAAAAAGAAGAAAACTTAAATGAGCGTGGCTTATCGGATTTACTTTCAAATAGTATCCAAAATCGAGAAAAGCAAGATTCGAATCAGAGTCTGTTGAGTCGGATTCTAGACAGAGATAATGATGGTAGTGCTATGGATGAGATTGCTGGGATGGGGATGAAAGCACTGGGTAGCTTTTTATTTAGATAATGACTGAACGGTCCCGCTGGTCCCAGCGGGCTTAGATTGACTAAACGTCAATCTAAAGAGAAGGAACCGATTCATCAGAATCGGGTGGATGGTTTTTCACTTACGCTTTTGTCATCAAATGATTGAACGTTCTCCTTTTTTTACCGGGATTAGATTGACTAAAGGCCAATCTAAAGAGAAGAAACCAATTCATCAGAATCTGTTGCTTTGACCTACAGAAGAAGATTTGAAGACGCTTTTACTTATTCGCCAACTGCCCACAAGCCGCATCAATATCCTTACCCCTGCTCCGCCGCACAGTCACCATAACACCATGCCGCTTCAGCACACCAGCGAACTCATCAATCGTAATCGGATTTGATTTTTCAAAATCGACTCCACCGATAGGATTGTATTCTATGATATTGACTTTGACTGGAAAGTAGGAACACAATTTGATCAATTTAAGCGCATCTTCTCGTTGGTCATTGTAACCTTTGAAGGCAATATATTCATAGCTGATTTTACCTTTTGTGCCTTGGTCAAAATAACGCAATGCCTCCATCAAGATATCTAGTGTATTTGTCTCATTGATGGGCATGATCTTGTTGCGCTTGTCATCATCAGCCGCGTGTAAAGACAAGGCTAAATTGAACTTCACCTCATCATCAGCTAACTTTTTTATCATTTTAGCAATCCCAGCTGTGCTCACGGTGATGCGGCTAGAAGACCAACCAAGACCTTGTGAAGAGGTAATCAAATCAACACTGCGTAAGGTCTGCTGATAATTCAATAAAGGCTCACCCATGCCCATATAGACAATATTAGTCAATGGATGATTATAGGCCTTGAGACATTGACGATTTACCTGTACGACTTGATCATATATTTCTGCGGCATCTAAATTCCGCAAGCGCTTCATTCGGCCAGTCGCACAAAACGAACAGCTGAGGCTGCAGCCAACCTGCGTTGACACACAGACAGTAAATCTATTTTTATTTGTGACAGGAATTAATACTGACTCTATAGCATGACCATCAAACAAAGTGAATCTGGATTTAATCGTACCGTCGTCACTGTGCTGGACCTTGTCTTCTGTCAACGGAGAAAAATGAAATGAATGCATTAATTTTTCACGCAGCGGTTTTGACAAATTAGTCATGCTTTCAAAATCAGTAACAGATTTTACCCATAGCCATTCATAGACCTGTTTTGCGCGAAATGCTTTTTCACCCTGAGCTTCAAACCATTCTTGAAGCGCAGCCAAGTCGAACTTACGAATGTCGATCGTCTGTAATGTCGGTGGGGCCTTAATCACTGACGTAGTAGGTGACTTTTGTTAACCATTTATCTGAGTCTTTAATGACTGTCGGATCAGTTATATATTCTTCGATTATCGGCGTATCATTAAATAAACCATTGTCTTTCAAGTACGCTTCGATCGCGTCATGAGCCAGACTCGTATTCATATAGTCACCATAATAATCAACCTGAATAGCTCGCTTAGCAGGCAAGCTTACAGATGATGCATCTGGTATTATTAATGATTCCTTCGTCGGGATAGCCGCCGCCATATCCGCTGTCTGGTTTTTTTCATTAAAACTGTAAAATAAACCACTTGGCATACCGCCATCCATGTCCACTCCTGCAGCTTGTACTTTACTAAAAAGTGCACCAAGATTCCTAGCATAAAACTGTTGGATGTTGGCCATCTCTACGACCTGTCGACTAAAAATATAATGCTTTTCAGGAAGTCGAATATCTTTGATTTTATAACCATCATAAACCTTATCTCTGATTCTGGTTTCTACCAGTGTTTTCAAATTGCTAAGACTTTCATCATAGTTGCTTTTGATGGAGCCCTTCATACCCATGATGAGCATCGCACCCCTCATTAGAAAACTAAAATCAGACGTTTCCATAGCCCAACTCACTTTTGTCTTGTTTCCCTCTTCTTTAAAATTAAAGACGCCGTAGGATGGATCTCCAAATCCTTCAAAAATCAATTTTGTCTTTAGCCGTTCACCCGGAATGGATTCTACGATCTCCTGCGTGCCATTTCCTTCTGTCGCACTCACCCATTCGCTTTTACCTCCAACGCCAACGGTCTTGCCTGGGTAAGTAATAATCATGGCTGAGTCTCTAAGATTCCAGCTACTCCATTTCTCCCATTTCTCGATATTATTAACCAAGTTAAATATGGCAGTTTTAGGCGCATCAATCACCGTTGACCGTTCTACATTTAAATTCTTAGGTCCTAAGACGCACAGCAAACAATAAATGCCAATCAAGAGGATCAAAGGAATGCCGACGTATTTTAAAATTTTCATGAGGCTGAATTTTCAGTTTTCAATCTTCGATTTTTATAAGCTTTTGCTAATGCAAAGATAACAACAGCAAACAATATCACACCACCACCAGCTTTTAAGAAGTCAAGACTGTTTTTATACACTGCTAGGAGTACTATGCACAATAACAGTATTGACGGGAGTTCGTTCCACAAACGAAACTGAAATGAACTAAAAATGGTAGGTGCAGATTGTAATTGTCTGATGAGCTTCTTACAATAAAGGTGATACACTGTTAATCCTATGACCAGGACAAGCTTGAAGTGAAGCCAATAGGAGAGTTTAAACCATTCAAGACCATTATAGGCGATCATCCCAAGACCACAAAGCCAAGTGAGCATCATGGCTGGATTGCAGATGATTTTATAGACACGTTGTTCTATCTGTTCATATTCCTTTCGGAGAATGGATCGTTTGGGGTCATCAAAAGCGAATGCTTCTGTGTGGTAAACAAATAGGCGGACTAAAAAGAACAATCCAGCAAACCAGGCGACGAACCCAAAAATGTGCAACGCTTTTAATAACAAATACATATAGTCTTGTTTTACAGTTGAGTGAATTATCATCAGTTCGCCTAGCAAATTGCATAGTTCGTACAGCCAAATCTTCTTCCAGGTGCCTTAAATTCCTAAAGGATGCCTGCGCAATTGTCCACTTTTGGGAATAGAAGGCGAGCATAGCCTATTTGAGAATTAGTGCTTTTTTTCAATTTGTTATGCATACTTATCAATATGATAGTTTTCACTTCTCACACAAAAGTATATCTTTCAAAGATGAAGACAATCACCGTTTTGTCAATTCTTATTTTTCTATCCTGTCAGGTGGAGCCAACATTTGTGGTGACAGAGCTAGCAAATCCTTCTAAAACAGGCAGTGGCGAGCCGTTTATTGTAAGAGATCAAGACAATTTGATACTGAGCTGGATTGAAGAACAGGACAGCGTTGATATTCTCTATGCAAGCCGATATCAGGATAATGCATTTGAATCGGAGACAGAAATTGCAAGAAGTCCTGATTGGTTCGTTAATTGGGCTGATTTTCCTGGTATAGCATCCTATCAGGATGGTCAGCACGTCTTGAGTTATTGGTTAGAGAAAAGTAGTGAAGGCACCTATGATTATGACGTCCACATCTCTTTGTCTGAGGATAAAGGCGAATCATGGGGTCTTTCAAAAATAATACATAATGATGGTGTCTCAGCGGAGCATGGCTTCGTGTCTACCGCCTTGACTGATGACGGTATGCTAGTCGTGTGGTTAGATGGCAGAGAGATGACAGCTTCTCATGACCATGGCAGTGATCATGACCATGGTGGACACGGCGGTGGGTCGATGACTCTCCGTTCGGCAATAGTGAGTACATCTGGTATTATCTCTAATCGATTACAAATAGATAATAGGGTTTGTGAATGCTGCCAAACCGATGTTGTGAATGCTAGCTGTGGGCCTATCGCAGTATACCGCAATCGATCAGAAGACGAAGTACGTGATGTCTATTATTCTAGATTGATTAATAGCATATGGACAGACCCGAAACCATTATATGTTGATAACTGGAAAATCAATGGCTGTCCTGTGAATGGTCCTCGTATTGCTGCATATGATCAAGCGGTATCCGCCGTCTGGTATAGTCAATCAGATGACACACCTAAAGTACAACTTGTCATTTCTGATGATTGTGCAGCGACATTTTCTGAACCAATCCTCATAGCCACGGGTGACAAGGTAATGGGCCGCTTAGATATTCAAATGAATCAGCAATCGATTTATGTGACTTATATGGAGCAAGACACGAGTTGGGCGAATATTATGTTAAGTGAATACTCGCATACTGGGCAACTCATACGTCAAAGTCAAATCGCTCAAAATGAACTCTCTCGAAAAAGCGGATTCCCTCGAATGGTCGCTCAGGAGAATCAAATTTTTGTTGTATTTAGAGATGTCAAATTAGATAAGATTCAAACGGTAAAGGTTTTATGAAGAATTTGGGGCATATAACAGCAAGCGTCCTCTTTTTTACTTTTGGCATAGTCCAATGGAATGATCCTGACCCACAATTATGGATAAGTTTATATTTTTACGTAGCGGTTTGTATCTTACTAAATATCTACACAAAAGTCTCTAAATATCCAATTGCTATTGGGATGTTGTTTACGGCATTTATGCTTTATAACTCTATTCCTGATGTGATGCAATGGTATGCTGATGGTATGCCCTCGATCGTAGGATCAATGAAAGCAGAATCGAAGTACATTGAATTAGTTAGAGAATTTTTTGGATTATTTATTTCAGTAGCAACACTTATCTTTTATTTTATTCGTGCAAAAAAACAGTCATGAAGTTCTTTTTAAATGTATTCTTATTAGCAATAGCACCCTTTTTGGTAAATGGACAAGCGATGTCAGGCTTTTTTGACTTTGACATAAAATCTGATGGTAAAGTAAATGTCACCGTGAAGTCTAACCAAGTTGATCAGGAATTCTTATACATCAATTCCTTAGCAGCTGGATTAGGGTCTAACGATATTGGTTTGGATCGGGGACAACTTGGGTCTACTCAAGTCGTCAAGTTTATTAAGACAGGCAATAAACTTTTATTGATACAACCTAACTTAGAATTTCGTGCACTAAGTGATAATAAAAAGGAAGTTCAAGCTGTCAGCGAAGCTTTTGCACAGTCAGTGATTTGGGGATTCGATATATCCAAACAAGAAGGGCCAGACTATACCATTGACATTGCGCCGTTTTTAATGAGAGATGCGCACGGTGTATCGACGAGATTGAAAAAAGGAAAAGAAGGAACTTACAAATTAGACAAATCAAAATCTGCGTTGTGGAATGAGCGAACTAAGAATTTTCCTGATAATAGTGAGTTTGAAGTGATGTTGACCTTTGTGGGTGAACCAACAGGTAAATACATCAAAACAATTGCTCCTAATCAAAATAATTTGACCGTGAGGCAGCATCATTCTTTTGTCAGGCTTCCTGATGATGAATACACAACACGTGCCTTTCACCCCTACTCAGCATTTGGGACAGTTTCCTTTTATGACTATGCGACACCGATTCATGAGCCGATTGAAAAGCGCTATATCCGCAGACATCGCTTAGAAAAAAAGGATGCTGCTGGGACTGAAGGAGAAGTTGTAGAACCTATCATTTACTATATAGATGCGGGATGCCCTGAGCCAGTAAAATCTGCCTTAATGGAAGGCGGGCGCTGGTGGGATCAGGCTTTTCAGGCTGCTGGTTTTGCGCCAGGCACATTTCAAGTACAGGATTTGCCAGAAGGCGCTGATCCCTTAGATGTGAGATATAATATGATACAGTGGGTGCATAGAAGTACGAGGGGCTGGTCTTATGGATCATCAGTGACAGATCCTAGAACCGGAGAAATTATTAAAGGACATGTGAGTTTAGGATCATTGCGAGTGCGTCAGGATTTTATGATTACACAGGCCTTGATGGCGGCATATAAGGATGATGATACGAATCATGGTCCTATGACTGAATTGGCACTGGCAAGGCTCAGACAATTGTCTGCTCATGAGATTGGCCACACGATTGGTCTTGCACATAATTTTGCAGCTTCTTACAATGATAAAGCTTCTGTGATGGATTATCCGCACCCGTCGTTTTCGATGGCCGAGACTGGATTAAGTGCAAAGAAGGCCTATGACGATAAGATAGGGGAATGGGATAAATTTACGATTACATACGGATATGGCATTTTCGAAAATGAAGAGCAGGACTTACAAGCTTTAATCGCTGATGCCCAGAATAAAGGCTTAAAGTTTATTTCAGACAGAGATGCTAGGCCATCTGGTGGTGCGCATCCACAAGGTCATTTATGGGATAATGGCAAAGATATCGTTCAAGAATTAGGAGACATGATGGATATTCGTGCTCAAGCGCTTGCTACATTTGGTGAAGATGTCGTTCCAACGGGCACGCCAATTTCCGAATTGGAAAAAGTACTTGTTCCGTTATATTATTTACATAGATATCAGGCAGAAGCTGTCGCTCGATTGATCGGTGGTGTTGATTATGCCTATACAGTCAAAGGTGATGCTTTAGATCATACAGTACAACCAATTGAGATTGAAAAGCAAAGACATGCACTTGATGCCTTATTGAGATCCTTGTCTCCTGAGGAGTTAACCTTCCCACAACATGTCCTAGATATCATTCCACCAGCAGCATTTGGGTTTAGTCGATCTAGAGAATCATTCACCAGTGAGACAGGCTTGACCTTTGATCCTATAAGTGCCGCCCAAAGTTATGCACACCATATTTTGGGATTCATGCTCAATCATCAACGTTTATCACGGATAAATCAGCAAGACAAAATCTACAACACAGGTCTCAGTCTTGAAGGATATCTTGGCTACATTCTTGACCAACTATCAAGGACAGGAAGTAATGGCTATGAGTCTTTGATCGCAGAAGCGACTCAAATGTCTTACTTTGTACATCTCATAAAATTAGCATCAGATCAGAAAATAGATAAGCAAGTGTCAAGTCATGCCTTAGCATTTCTGAAAATGTATGCAAGTGATGGGACACCTCAAGGCGTGTATATCGAGCAAATGATTCAACAGGCATTGGACGATCCTACTCATTATCAATTGCCAACAGTTAAGGACATGCCACCTGGATCACCAATTGGTTGTTATCAAGAAACGACTATCGGGGAAGAGTAAATGAAGATTCAGTATTTAAAGGTGGCAGACTCAACATTAATTTAATGGTAGAACATACACATATTGTGTTGCCAGCTAGAGGGCGTGGCTTTCATTTAGTCACAAGAGATATTTTGCAACAACTACCAGACTTACCTGTTAATGGATTATTGAATGTATTCATCAAACATACGTCTGCAGGTTTGACGATTAACGAAAATGCTGATCCTGATGTTAGAGTTGATTTTGAAAGTTTTTTTAATGATATCGTAAAAGAAAATATGGCCTTTGTCGTTCATGATATAGAAGGTCCTGATGACATGCCAGCGCATATTAAAGCAAGCCTCGTCGGAAGTTCAATCTCCATCCCCATCGAAAATGGTCAATTATCCTTGGGCACTTGGCAAGGTATATTTTTATGCGAATTTCGGGATGCACCTCACCAACGAAAATTAATTGCCAGTATTTATAGTTAAAGACAGATATGAATAACAATGATGTTTTAAGACGGATTAGATACACATTCGATTTTAGTGATGCTAAGATGATTGCATTGTTTGATGTTGCTGATTTTGTTGTTGACAGAGCCATCATAAGCAATTGGATGAAAGCGGAGGAAGATCCAGAATATGTTGAAATGGATGATACCGATTTAGCAATATTTTTAAATGGCTTAATCATTGATAAACGAGGGAAGCGAGAAGGCCCACCTCCCGAGCCCGAAGAAGAATTAACAAATAATATTATTTTACGAAAACTAAAAATCGCCTTAAATCTGAAGTCAAACGACATCATTGGTTTATATAAATTAATTAACAAGAAAATTAGTCCACACGAATTAAGTGCTTTCTTGCGGAACCCAAAGCAGAAGCAATATCGAATCTGCAATGATCAATATATGAGACAATTTTTATCTGGGCTCCAGCAAAAACATAGAGGATCTAATTCAGAAAATAGGGAGCAAAATAAAAGCAATGAATAATGATCGGATTAACATAAAGAAGACTGAGGTGTTATCAGATAATTGGTACACCTTAAATAAAGTCACGTATGATTACCAAAAGCAAAATGGTGAATGGGAGACACATAACAGAGAAGCTTATGATAGAGGTAATGGCGCGACAATCTTATTATATAATAAAGACAAAGGGACAGTGATTTTGACGAGCCAATTTAGGTTGCCCACGTATTTAAATGGAAATGACTCTGGAAACTTAATTGAAGCTTGTGCAGGATTATTAGACAAAGATAATCCAGAAGATTGTATCAAAAAGGAAACGGAAGAAGAGACGGGATATAAAGTGTCAAAGCTTGAAAAAATATTTGAAGCGTATATGTCTCCTGGTTCGGTAACAGAGATATTATATTTTTTTATTGCAGAATATAATGAAGACATGAGAGTAACAGAAGGAGGCGGACTAGCTGATGAACAAGAAAATATTGAGGTTTTGGAAATGCCCTTTGATAAAGCGTATGGCATGATTCAGTCTGGTGAGATAAAAGATGCAAAAACGATTATGTTATTGCAATATGCAAAACTTAATGGATTGGTTTAGTGAATGTGTATGGTAGGCATTACAAAAAGGCTTGAAAATAAGATGTATACACAGACGAATAAAAGTGCGAATAATCAATTAAATAAAATCGTCATTCCGAACTCGATTCGGAATCTGACGGGTGTGAAGCTTGCAGAGATCCTGAATCAAGTTCAAGATGACCGTTGCATTACGACGATATGTTTTGAGGCCATGCGAGAGATTAATTCTATAAAGGAAATAAAATAAGGAGGCTGTGCAGAACCTGAATGTTGATATTGTGATCATTGGTGCCGGCTTGACAGGTTTGACACTTGCCTATTATTTAAGAGAAAGTGGATTGAATGTCAAACTGATCGAGGCGAGAGAAAGAGTCGGCGGACGAATAGAGACAAGATATGATGATGGTAAAGCATCGATTGAGTTAGGGGCGACTTGGTTAGGACAGCAACATCAAAAGCTCATCGCTCTACTGAAAGAGTTGAACTTAGAAACATTCGTACAAAGATTAGGAGAGACCGCTATTTATGAACCAATTTCTACAAGCCCATTTCAAATTGCCAAGCTACCGCCTAATAATAACCCAAGCTATCGAATTAAAGGAGGCACACAGCAATTAATTGAAGCACTGCAGCAACACATCTCTACAGACCAAATCATATATGATCAAGTTGTATCAATTAGGGGAGATACAGATCGTGTGACTATTCAATCGAATCAATTTGAAATAGTAGCAAAATATCTTGTCTCTACTTTACCTCCTTATTTGTTTCAATCGACAATTCATGTAGAGCCTACTCTTCCAGATGAACTTGTAGATGTTATGAAGTTCACGCATACTTGGATGGGAGATTCTATAAAAGTTGGTCTGCGCTATGCACAACCATTCTGGCGAGAGGATGCTCTAAGTGGAACAATCGTTAGCAACGTTGGACCCATTCCTGAAATGTATGATCATTCGAATTATGAAGATTCAGTATACGCATTAAAGGGTTTTTTTAATGGATCCTATTTTTCAATTAGCAAAGAAGAACGCCTGGCTAAAGTATTAAAACAGTTGGAGAAATACTATGGAGAGCAAGTGCATCAGTATGTCGACTATGAAGAGAAGGTTTGGGCTAAGGAAGAGTTTACTTCTAGTCCATATGAAGACCATGTATTCCCACATCAGAATAACGGCCATAAGATTTATGCTGAATCTTTTTTAAATGATCGGTTGTTTATTGGCGGTTCGGAAACAAGCACAATCTATCCAGGCTATATGGAAGGAGCAGTGAATAGTGCAATGCATATTTTTAAAAAACTCAATCACAGGATTAATTCTTAATTATGAAGATCAATTATCATAATCGAAAATTCAAAGCTGTCAGCAATTCAGACTCTGGTGAGGTGGAGGCATCTACCATATTTAATTATTTCCAACAAGGCAATATTTTATGGGCTACATATTCAGGTAAGCATATTCAGTTTGGTACTATTACAGGACTCGTCCACAAAGAAGGGCACTTAGAATTTAGCTATCAACATGTCAATGCGGATAACGAAATTATGACAGGGCTCTGCCGATCTACACCGAAGGTAATAGCTGATGGTAAAATACAGCTTCATGAAGTGTGGCAATGGACGTGTAAGGATAACGCTAAGGGAGAATCAATTGTAGAAGAAATATAAATAAGTCAAACAAATTGTATGGATAAGCAGGAAATGTTTAAGAATATGTTGCAAATCGCTGATGGTACTGGCTTGTTTCCACCACCTGCCACAAAGCATTTGGATATTGAATATGTAGAGTATAAAGAAGGTGACTTTTTGAAGCATAAAGCTCCCATCAGAGAGTCATATTATAATCCAGGAGGAAGTGTGTTTGGTGGTTATTATGGAATGTTTTTCGACGCTGCTTTTGGGCCCTTCTCTTTTTTAGAATCGCAGAGCTATTGTGCAAGCTTAGATATGAATATTTGTTTTCTGCAACCCTTAACGGTATCTGATCAAGAAATCTTTGTGACAGCTAATTTATTAAACAAGTCAAAGTCATTTTTAATCATGGATGCCAAAGCACATAAACCTGATGGTACACTGGTCGCAACAGCTACGACACGTATGATTGTACTTGATCATGCAAGAAAGAAGTAGTTCAATTAATTATTTTCTATCATTGGAGCGCGAGCAAAATTATAGCCCAGTCCAATAATAAATTGTGTGTCCCCTTCTGGAAATTGGATAGCAGGTGTTAAGCTTACGATATTGCCATTTTTTAATTCCACTCCAAAAGCAGCTGCAATCTCTACATAGCCACCATTAAAATCAGTATCATCTAACTGGTAACTGTGGACATAGCCTATTGATGGAACGATGTATATAGTCTCATTCCGAATTTGATGATACACCTTAGATTGAAGAGAACCAAAATTTGTATTACCACCAAAGCCAAAAGAACTTATCCTAACATGGTTAAACCTTGCTCCTACTGACAAGCTAAGCGGTAATGACGAACGTTGCTTTAATACAAAATAGTCTGCTCCCAAGCCGGCACTAAAAACTCGACTCGTTAAAGAGGAACCACCATAACTAATCGTTGGAGAGAGATCCAGTCGACCCTTTACTGAAACGATATATTGTAGCAGCGTTTGATCGACTACTTCATCTGGTGCATATTGTAGACTGAGTCCATTTGAACTTTGACCAGCTTCGTTAAAATAGGATTGTGCGGATATCGTAAACGTAAAGCAGATAAGAATAAATGAAAGTGAGTTCTTCATGCGAATGGAATTCTTCAGTTGGTATCTAAACGGAAAATGTATATGCTTATTTTATGTTCTTTCATTTGTTATTTGGTTTGGTTTTTCAAGACAGCAGTTTTTCACGCCTTGATGTATCTGGTAATAAGCAAGTATCTGTTTTCCCAAACCAAGCGTATCTGTTATTTGCAATCTTTTGGTAGACCCAATCTCTAATAAACGGAGGAATCAAAATTAGAGGATAAACTAAATTATACGGAAAGCCTAGCAAATAAAAGATATATAGGCCAACCGAAGAATGCGTTTTATATTCTCCTTTGTGTACTAAAATAACAGTCTCCATCTCATCTGGATGTTTGGCTTTTACTTGTATTGCCAACCCGTCTTTCCCTTGGAGCGTTGCATATCGGAAAATGTTTTGTTTATCTCTGCGATCAAGAAATTGGATAAAACGATTGCATAGAACACAAATGCCATCATAGACAAGTATTGGATGAGAGTGGGATAGTTGCTCTATTTCTTTAATCGTCATATCGTCTAAACAAATAATTGATCAATAAGATCTACAACACTAGAAATCCCAATCACCCGAATACTAGAATGCCGATCTTCTAGCCCTTTCATATTATATTTTGAAATATAGATCTCTTTGAAGCCCAAACGCTCAGCCTCCTGAATCCGCTGATCTATCCGACTCACCGCCCTCACCTCTCCTGACAAGCCAACCTCACCAGCAAAACAGACATATTCCGAAATCGCAATATCATGCAAGGACGAAATCAAAGACACCACAATCGTCAAATCAATCGCCGGATCCTGTATCCGAATCCCACCCGCCATATTCAAAAACACATCACTCTGCACAAAGGGCAAGCCACATCGCTTCTCCAACACGGCTAACAACATATTCAACCGCCGCAGATCAAAACCCGTCGCAGACCGCTGCGGATTACCATACACCGATGATGTCACCAGCGCTTGCGTTTCGATCAGCAGCGGGCGCATCCCCTCAATCGTCGCCCCAATACTACACCCACTCAATGAAGAATCATGCTGGATGATTAATAACTCCGAAGGATTATTGACCTCGCGCAAGCCACTCTCCACCATCTCGTAAATGCCAATCTCATCAGTCGATCCAAAGCGATTTTTCAAAGACCTTAAAATCCGGTAAGAATAGTTTTGATCGCCTTCAAATTGCAAGACAACATCCACCACATGCTCTAACACTTTTGGCCCTGCAATCGAACCCTCCTTCGTGATATGCCCAATGATAAAGAAGGGAATATTCACTTCTTTAGCGAAACGTTGAATTTCTGATGCACATTCTTTGAGCTGGCTTACACTGCCTGCCATTGAATCCACATGACTACTCACTAAAGTTTGTATCGAATCAATAATCACACACGAAGGCGTTCTAGCTTTGACTTCCTGAAGAATCTTTTCCATATTCGTCTCAGTATAGATCAAGCAATGTTGATTTTCAATCCCAATCCGATCTGCTCGCATTTTAATCTGCTCTCCACTTTCCTCTCCTGAGATATACAAGATGGGCTGATTCATGCGCAAGGCGACTTGCAGCATCAAAGTGGATTTGCCTATCCCAGGCTGACCACCCAATAACATCAAAGACCCACCGACTATCCCACCACCTAGCACTCTGTCAAGTTCTAGATTCATGGTAGGCATTCGAGCAGCTTGATTGGATTGAATATCTTGAATTGGTATTGCACGATGTTCACGCTTACCATTCCCAGCCCACATGCCGCGCTTTTTGTCCTGACTTGTTTGCTTCTCTTCTATGGTTTCTTCGATGGTATTCCACTCGCCACAACTCTGACACTTACCTTCCCAGCCTGGCGTTTTTGCACCACAAGAAGAACATTGAAATATCGTTTTTACTTTTGCCACACACTTGATTTAGCTTGCGAGATACATCTTATTTTTTGTAAAGAAGTAATTTAACAATGTATGTTAAAATAGTTTGTATGTGTCCCGATACTCGGGAACAATGCTGCTAAGATGCATAGCCCTTAGCCATTGATCGAGAAAAAGCAGTCCCGATAGCTATCAGGAGAGGATCAATGACATGCAAAGTAATTAGCAATATATTCTTAAATCACTTCTAAGTGTTAAAATTAAAAGAAATGTGTTCCTTTTCAAAAAAGGTGCCGTCTCAATAACGGTTTTACTACTAGCTCTTTGCATTTGAATGTGATACAAAGCAAAGATATATATACAGTCGGCTCTCCCATGAGTCAGATTGTAAATTGTTTTCAATTGGTTTTTTGGGGTTAAACAGGGTGCTTCGCGCACCCTGTTTCCATTTATACCTTCGCTTAATCGGTCGATTTTAAAACCGAATTCTTCGTCTATATTTTACTGGAATTACTATATTTCAGAATAGAATTATAAAATTTTACGTTTTTAATAAGCGTTTTGCTCATTTAAGCACTTATGTAATTGTTTATACAATTACATAAGTGAAAAAAGAGGATGATTAATTGATTAAAGAGATAGTCAAAACCATACTTTGCGAAAATGCTATTCCTAGAAGAATAAGTTGGAACAACTCTATTTGTTGACAAACCTTTATTACATTTCCTTTACAAATAAATCAATGATTTCATGAGAACCAAAATTGCATTGTATTTGATTCTATTTTCAAGTCCGTTAATCCTAAACGCTCAATCAGACTGCGGCTTTCCTATAATTGAAATCAATAAAGCATCAGATTTTAGCTCATACTTTAGCAATCAAGAATCATGTGATACTATAAATTACCCAATCAGAATTAATAATGTAGCAGATCTTAGGCCTTTAAACTTTATTAAAAAGTTGACTCATGAGCTTTCAATTGAAATTACCAATATTGATTTAGAAGAATTAGTTGGATTAGATTCGTTAGAAGAAGCAACGACAATATCTATTAGCGGGTTTAGAGGAAGTGTGAAAACAATAAATGCATTTAAATCTTTAAAGAAACTTGACCGATTGATTATTAGTTCCCTAGCTTCACTGACGCACATTGAACCAATTCCAGGAATTGATACATTAGTTGCATTTGAAAGTTGGTCTAACTCAAGTCTAAAGACATTGGACTTTCTTCCAAATTTGAAGCAATGTAAGTTTTTTGATATTGCGTTCAATGACAACTTAGAGTCAATAGGTCTTGATAAAAATCTTTCGAATGTTACACAATTTGAGATTTCAAGATGCCCTAAAATCGAAGAGCTGTACTTACCCAAAGACTCGGAGAGCATGAATTCTGTATTATTCAGCAATTTGGAAAACCTTAGAACAATTCATATTAATGAAAACGATACCAAGGATATTAGTAGTTTTTTCATTAGATTTCTTCCCAAGTTAGAATCTTTCGAAGGTCTTGATTCTTTAGAAAAAGTAAAATTCTATTTTGCGTTTATCGGCTGCGATAAGCTGAGTTCAATAGGTGATTTTCCCAAGCTTGATACTGTTAGTTTATTGGGATTAATAGATAACGATAGACTAGAAGATCTTTCTGGATTAGAAAACCTAAGTTACATTTCCGATACACTGTATATTACTGAAAACAGTGCTCTCTCTGATTGCAACATAGAAAGTTTTTGCTCCTTTGTGGATAGAAAAATAGAAGCTGCAGTCATTTTTGATAATAAGTCTGGCTGTGCGACTGCTGAAGAACTTATTAATTCTTGTATTTCGACGAATGTAGATGATGAACTAAACATAAATGACGTAAGTGTTTATCCTAACCCTGTAGTGGACATTCTTCAAGTGGACATTCCAATTAATTTTATAGGTGAGAAGTATTCAATCGTCGATATTAGCGGAAGAGTTCGCAAATCGAATTTATTAGAAAATGGATTGAATGATATAAACCTCACAGGCCTGAACAAAGGTGTTTATTTTATAAAAATAAAATACTTAATCTACAAGGTGTTTAAAAATTAAGTGAAATGAATAGTCTTTGAGCATGCTTCTATTGATGTAATGTTTATGTCAATGCTTCACAAACCCTCAACCCACTTCCTAAACGCCGAAGTTTTAGGCCCACTCGTCTTCAAGGTCTCTGCTTCACCCTTCAAATACAAAGCGAGTCGATTCCCAAAGTATGTCTCCATTTTTTCTAGATACGACACGTTAATCACTTCTCCTCGATTAATTTGAAAGAATTGTTTTGGATCTAGATGTTGTTCTAGTTCAGCGATGCGATAAGATATTAAATGTCTTTTGTGTTCTGTATCATGAGCAAAGACAATGTCACCATCCGCCTTAAAGTAGACTATGTTATTCGTTTCGAGAAAAAAGATTCCATTACTTTTCTTGATGGTGAATTTTGTTTTATACGATTTTTGTGAATCGTTTAGGACTTGATTAAACTGTTTAATTAATGCTTGATTGCTGTCCTGCGGAGTTTTCTTAAATAAGCTTAAATATTTATCTAAGGCTTGAATCAAATCTTCACTAGCATATGGTTTTAATAAATAGGCAATGCCATTTGTGTTAAACGCATCCATTAAAAAGTTATCGTAAGCAGTAATGAAAATAATAGGTGCCTCTACTGCATGCTGTTCGTAGATATCAAACGCTCTGCCATCTAATAACTCAATATCTGACAGTATTAAATCTGGTGATGGATTTGATTGAAGATACGCTAAGCCATCTGCTACGGTCTGATACCAACGGATAGTGACATCATTCGAAAAGTAGTTCTGCAAATATTTTGTCAGCTGTTTGGCAGCAATGGCTTCGTCTTCTAATAGCAATATATTCATAAACGACTTTCTTTAATTAAGGGCACTCTCACTGTGTAAATGGAGTCAGTTTTTTCAACAACAAGTAATCGGTCTGTAAAGAACTGAAGTCGTTGTCTCAAATTATCTAATCCTGTACCCATACTATCTTTCACACTTGGTTTTGGATTGACGGAGTTTGTGACACAGATATGCCCATCTTCTAAAAAGACCTTGACAAGCAGTGCCTGACCTGTAATGCCGCATTGTGTTTGACGACATTTTCAATCAGTGTCTGCATGGTTGCCGGGGGTAAAAAATAGTCTCGTATTTCAGCATCTTTGATGTCAATATTAAATTCAAATAAGTTCTCAAAGCGCTGTTTAAGTAAAAATATATAATTCGTTGTAAATGTTAACTCCTCCTTCGCGGGGACTAAATCTTCATTTTTGTGTTTGATTAAATAGCGATATAAGGAAGATAAACTCTGCGTAAACTTTTGAGCTCGTTTGGGATCAGTCTCAATCAGTAAATTTAAAATATTTAAATTATTAAATAAGAAGTGTGGATCAACTTGAGCTTCTAATAGTTTCAACTCGCTTTCTTTTTGACTCTTTTCTAGTTGGCTTATGGTTGCTTTAGCTGAATAGAATTGCCTAGCAGTTAAGAAGAGTCCAAGAGGTAATATGGCTTGGAAGTTATCCATCACACCCCACAACATATCGCTTAGATAACTGGATTCTGAAGAATACATTTTGGGGAATAGGATCAATTGAAGAGCAGTGACTGAAAAGAGGACGACAATTGTTAACAAAAACGTTAAAAGATATTTTTCCTTTGGGAAATAGGAATTGAATACACCATACACGACAATGATAATCGTAATGATGATGAATACATGCTCGATCACTAAATGCTTGATGAGAGGAAAATGCTCTGTGGTAAATAAAGGCACATCTTCCTCAGACCACTCGGCAAAAAAATTGATAATGAAGGCCAATGAAAAGTATAAGCCCATTAGTATATAATCTGTCTTGTCAATTCTCTTCAGCCACATGAGATCTGTTTTGCTCCGAATATATCAACTTTTGCTTGTCTCTGATCCTGTTATTGAGTTGAATTCGTGATTTAGCAGGTGAACAGCGTCTTTTGCCAGTTGAGCAGATATTGAATGTTGATACTTGCTTCAACGGTAAAAATGGAGGCTTCAACGTGTAATTCCTTAGACTACTGAATAGTGATTGTGAACACGTGGGACCGAACATACTTTTAGCCTATCATTTAATCAAACACAAAGTATCATGCAAAAATTAATCTTAAGTACACTACTGATTGTATCAAGCTGTTTTATCACCATTGCACAATCAAAGAAATCAACTGCCGTCTTCAAAATTAGTGCTGCCGAAGCACATGAAGACTTAACCATATTGCAAGAAGAGATGCACTATCTTCACGCGGGTCTATACACCTTTACTCCCAAGGCAACGATGGATCGGTTTTACAGTGAATTGAAAGCTGAGATTACAGACTCGATTACGAATGAGGAGTTTTATAGAAAGTTATTGCCCCTTCATGGCCTGATCATGAATGGACATACCATGATTCGTCCTTCTGAACAATTAGAATACAATCGATTGAATACACTTCCGCTTTTTCCACTAGATACATATTGGGATAAGGGTAACTTGTACCTATTGAGGAACACATCCAATAATCTCAACTTGAAAGACGGTAGTCGCATTGATAGCATCAATGGAGAAGATGCGTCTGAGGTTTTTCGATATCTAGCTAGTCAATGGACTCGTGATGGCTACAATACGACATTCCCTGAAGAGATTGCTGGACGCGCTTTTGGTGAATTTTATACCTATATGAAAAGTAGTCCATCGTCATTTGATCTTGTGTTAACAGAGGTGGACGGATCAGCAAGTCGGGTCAATCTAGAGGCATTGCCAACGCCAATTCTTGACGAACATAGACTAGCGAGATATGGAAAAATAGATTTGTATTGGGAGCCATCAATGGGAGATCCTATCACCTTAGACATAAAAGAGGGTGTTGCCGTTTTGGCAATAAAGACCTGTTCAAAGTCTGATTTCAACAAGCTGTTTCGTAAAACGAAGAAATTGATGAATCAACTCTTTCAAAAAATAGATGATGAAAACGTAGAACATCTAATCATAGACATTCGCAACAATGGAGGTGGAGATATGTATGTTGTTGCTGAATTACTTAAACATTTGTCTGATCATCCTTTTCATTTATATGATGACACTTATTTAGTTACGAATAAAGTCAAGCGTAAAAAATTATATAAAGGCAGTCAGTTTTTATTAAATCTTACAGGCGGACTTGGTTTGAAAAAAAGTGAAGATGGGAAGTATAGACGCAATTGGTTTACAGAGATATTTTATGGAAAAGACATCGACCGCATAACACATCACCCAGTAGAAAATATGTATACAGGTAAGATTTATACGCTGACAAATGCAGCATCTTTTTCAGCGGCGGGATTTATGGCTTCTGCTTTACAGGCTCACACCTCAAGTGTATTTATTGGTGAAGAACCTGGAGGAGGGACCAATACGATTTCAGCTGGCGAATACCTTGATTTGGAATTGCCACACTCTAAAAATATTGCTACGCTGGCATTAGTAGCGGAGCTATTTAATAATCCTAAAAGCCAGACTGGTCGCGGAGTGATTCCTGATTATCCAGTTAGAAATAGCATACAAGATATGTTGGTAGGGCATGATAGGGTTATGGATTTTACACTGAAGTTGGTTCAGGACCAGAAATCAGAATAAATTATCTGCTTCTTTAGGGCCATAGACTTATAAAAAAGCAAAGCAACACTTATTTGAAAAGTGAGTAAACTCTAATTTTGAACAATCTCAATTTTACTATAAAATGTAGGCTAAAATTGAGAGGACTTTCCTAATTTCAAAAACAAATGTTATTGACTGCAACAGATTTAACAATATATGCACCATACAGTATGTAAAGATTATTTAATCATCCGCAAATAGAATTTGTGCCGACAAACGATAAAGATATCACACTTCGCAAAGCTCAAAAGGGAAACCGTAAGGCCCAAAAAGCGCTGTATGATGAATTTAGAGTCTATTTATTCGGTGTTGCGAGTCTTTATGCTAATTCAAAAGAAGAAGCGGAGGACATGCTTCTGGAAGGCTTTTATCGAATATTAAAGGACCTTAAGTCCTACAATGGTAAAGGGGAATTGCGGGCATGGATGAGGCGCGTTATGGTCAACTCGTCACTCATGTATTTAAGAAAATATAGGAAATGGGAACAAGTCAGAACATATCATACGGAGAGTACTTTAAGTATTCCTGATAATATAGACTTTACAGTAAATGAACGAGTTCAATCGATTTTGATATTAATTAGGTCCTTACCTGAACCACAACGGATCATATTTTCATTAAAGGCAATCGAAGGATATACATACAAAGAGATAGCGGAAAAATTGAGTATTAAGGAAGTGACATTACGCTCGCACTATATGAGAGCTCGACAAAGTTTACAGAACGTTTTACAGAAAGAATTGAAGTAATATGGAATATCCGAATGATAACATGGAGGAGTTTTTTAAAAATTCATTAGACAGATTTGATGAGCTTCCCTCTGATGAGGTTTGGGTCGAACTAGACAATCGACTTGATAATGATAAGCCACTAGGCTTTTTGGCGAATTGGTTTAAGTTTCTCGTTTTAGCTGCTTTTCTTGTCAGTGGATTCTCATTCATTTACTATAAACAAAATCAACTTTTAAAGGAATATAAAATTGAATTATCCTCACTTGTAGGTGAAAATGATGATCTAAAACAAAAACTGGCTTTAGGATCTTCTGATATAAAGGATACGAAGCTAAAGCAGGAGATACCCTTACAACAAAATATACGACGACAACAGAATGCCCAAACAATACCTGAACGTCAGCAACAGCGGGTCGTCTTTCAAGCCAACAATACGAGTCAGTTTAAATTAGTGCGGGATACAGTATTCATTATAAAGTATGTTGAGAATACATTTAGTCAATTGAATCACTCATTAGCAGAATCGAATACAACACCTTTTGCATCTGGAGAAAAGGCACCGTTTTCAATATTGAATTATCCATATAAGACATCAGCTTCAAATAACATATTTGAATCAGATTATACACAAAATAAAAATAGTCCAAATGTTTTAAGCAGCCATAATAACTTGTCAAATAGAATCGTATCATCGAATATTCCTATCCCAGATTTGATTGGAAGAATGAAGTTTAATTCGATCAGTAAATCTAAGCGCAAAAAGAAAAAGCATAAACCTTATGAAGGACCGGTCATGATTGATCTTGACCCATGGGGTCAGCCTGAGTTCTCCTATAGAGTTGGCGTTTCCATAAGTCTATTAAATAGCCTAATAGGAGAACAGTTTTCCAATTCTTCGATTGGCTTTGGCTATGGTCTGATACAAGAAATAGGATTGTCAACACGCTTTGCTGTGACATCGGGCATTAATAAAAATAGCCAAGAATATGCACTTAGCAATAATGGACTTCCATTGGAGTTAAGTCAGATTGGCACATTCCCAAATCAAGAGAATTTTAATGAAAGTATAATACGTGTTGAAGTAGAAAATGAATTCTATGAAATTCCAGTGGGTGTGAAGTACAATTTTTATGTTGATAATCAAAAATCATTTTTTATTAATCCTTCAGTTAAATGGTCAATACACAAACCTCAACAGTTTAATTATTTCCTTACAGAAAATAGGATACAAACATTCTCTAGCGAACGAAGATTTGGCTATCTCAATGCAATTAATCTTTCAATCGGTGTTGAAAAAATAATTAATCCATTAATTAGATATCAACTCAGTTTGGGCTATGATCACAGCCTAACAGAGGTCGGTGTTGAAAAACAAAGATTGAACACATTATTTTTAAAAGGAAATGTATTATTTGGAAAATAATATGTAAACGTGCTGCAACAAAATTAATGTTCTGTGCACCAATACTATTAAAAAGATAACTATGAGATCAATTCAATATCTGATACTACTTGCAACATGTTTGATTCTAAATTCATGCATCAAGGAATTTTCAAATGATTGTATTACAAGTGCAGATACGATAGAAAGACGGGCCATTGAACTCAATGCTGCTATCACAAAAATTGATCTTCAAGTGCCAGCCAATCTAATTGTAAATGAGGGAGCGCAATTCATTGAAATAGAAGCTCCTGGAGATGTGATAGACAAACTCATTGAGCAGTCTGAAATAAATGGTGATGAATGGTCGATTGAACTTAGAAATTGTTATGACGGTGGACAGATTAATATTTGGATCACACTTCCCCAATTTGAAGCTCTTGATGTTTCTGGATCGGGAAATATATCGTCTTCAGACACACTTAGAGATGTGACAAGTCTGAATCTTGAAATACAAGGTTCAGGTGATATCGACGTCCAGGTGCTCGATGCTGAGAAACTGGATCTTGAAATACAAGGCTCTGGAAATATTAGCGTTGATGCTAGAAATGTGCTGATTAACTCCTATCACATCAATGGCTCAGGAGATATAGATGCCCATATAAACCAAGGTGAGTCGGGAAGAATGGAAATAGATGGGTCAGGAGATATTGAAGCCTCAGGTACGCTTAAAGATCAACGTATAGAGATCAGTGGACAAGGAGATATTAGGGCCTTTGACTTGTGCCTTGAAACTTGTGTCATCGACTCGAAGGGCAGTGGCAGCTGTAATGTGAAAGTTAGTGAAAGACTGACTGTGACGATAGAAGGCAGTGGTGACATATGTTATAGAGGCCAACCAGCAGTGACATCTACAATAGACGGTAGTGGTTCAATCAAAGATTGTAATTAATCATCAAAACTCAATTAGCTTAGGAATGGATAATTGCCAAACATAAATTGGGAAGTTATTTTTAACCATTCCTAAACAACTTTCTAAAACACGAATAAATTAAATTGCTATGAACTTAACCAAGTTAATACTGGCCACGCTATGCCTTGTCAGTAGCCTGTCAGCACTAAACGCCCAATTAAATACACAAACCATTCGTGGTCGTGTCATTGATACAGAAAGCAAATCTCCATTAGTGGGAGCGAATGTAGTCTTACTAAATAATATTGAATTTATAGGAACATCAACGAATGAATATGGTGAGTTCAGAATTGAAGATGTAAGCTATGGTAGACACGACATAGAGGTCAGTTATTTATCCTACGAACGTAAAATTCTATCAAGTGTATTAGTCAAATCAGGCAAAGAAATAGTCATTGATATTGAATTACAGGAATCCGCGATAGCCATAGATGAAATTACAATCAATGCGTCCTCTTCCTTTGATCAAATGACAAGCCTCAATCCATTTTCTAATGTTAGTTCACGAACATTTTCTGTCGAAGAAACCTCTAGGTATGCAGCGAGTGTTTTCGATCCGGCAAGAATGGCACAGAATTATGCCGGTGTTTCCGTTGCATCAGGTTCAGATGATTTATTTAATGAAATTGTCATCCGGGGTAATACACCAGCAGGGATTTTATGGCGATTGGAGGGTATCGAAATTCCTAATCCCAATCACTTTGGAGACATGGGAAATTCCGGAGGCGCAATCAGTATGCTCAGCAGTACAACACTGTCAGATTCAGATTTTTATACCGGTGCATTTCCTGCAGAATATGGCAATGCCCTTTCGGGTGTATTTGATCTTAAGATGAGAAATGGAAATAATGAGAAAAGAGAATATTCAGTGATGGTAGGTGCACTAGGGGTCGAAGTAGGTTTGGAAGGACCACTATCCAAAGAAAAAGGAAGTTCCTATTTATTTAATTATAGATATTCTACGCTAGCGCTTATCCAAGCAGCCGGTGTCAATCCGACGGGAGAGATTTTACCAAGTTATCAAGACCTATCATTCAAGTTACATTTCCCCAATAGAAAGAGAGGTGCGATTTCAATCTTTGGATTAGGCGGTAAAAATTTAGCTGCAAATAATCCACCCAAGGACTCACTGGAATGGGAGGAGCCTGGAGATAATGAAGGATTTGAAGAGCCAGGTGAAATGGCAGTGTTAGGTATCAGTCATCAAAAACTCCTGCAACATAATGCCTATATAAAAACGGTTATGGCAGGGTCATATGAGCGCAAGAAATCCAACGGCTACAGACTTGACAATAAGTATAATGAAATATTTAGGTTCGCAGACGATGCGCAACAATCAAGCTTTAGAATCAGCACTCTATATCATCGGAAATTATCAAATCAACACAGTTATCGAATTGGAGCGATCGGTACGTATAAAGATTTTAGTTTTTCAATTGATGATAATGATCCAGAAAACCCAAGCGTGATAAAACGGATTTTCGATAATGAATCTAAGAACACCTTTATTCAGGGCTATGGTACATGGAAGTATAAATTAAACAATAATCTAAGTCTATTTGGTGGTGTGCATTACTCTATGCTTACCAGCAATTCCAATTATTCTATTGAGCCAAGATTGTCGATGCGTTGGAAATTAAATGATAAGCATCAAATCAGCCTTGCCACCGGACTTCACAGTAAAATGGAGCATATGGCCTTATACAGTTTCAATGGAAAATTTGCAGATGGTTTTGAAGTAAAGAAAAATAATGATCTTGAATTATCAAAGTCTTATCATAATGTACTAGGCTATGATTATACGATTAATGCTTCAAGTAGAATTAAGCTGGAGTTCTATCATCAATATTTATATTCAATCCCAATCTCTGCAGCTAGCGACGATACATATTCTGTATTAAATAGTTTTGATATTTACGATGCATTGGATGTGAATGAATTAGTCTCAGAAGGAGAGGGTAGAAATATTGGTGTCGATATTACAATAGAACGGTTTTTAAAAGATGGATTTTATGTTCTACTCACCGGCTCGCTATTTGACTCTAAGTACAAGACCAAAACAGGCGAATGGTATAACACAAGATTTAATGGTGGCTACCAAGCCCATGTATTAGCAGGAAAAGAGATTAAGTTGGGTAAAAACTTATTAGGGATTAACGCCAAGTTCATTGTGTCTGGAGGTGCTCGATATTCTGAAGTTGATCTCGAAAGTTCAATCCAACAAGATACTGAAGTTCTTTTCAATGATCCGCCATATAATAAAAAAGCAGGACAATATTTAAGACTGGATTGGGGAATAAAATATCAAATCAATGGTAAAAAGTCTACTCACTCTATCATGTTTGATATACAAAATACCACGAACAGAGAAAATCCTCACATTACTGAGTACGACGAAGATTCACAAACCATAGTTCAGGATGATTTGCTCGGTATGTTTCCATTTGTTAATTATAGAATCGAATTTTAGATATATACTGAATTACAAAGATCAGAAAGACATATTTAGTAGTGTAGTTTTTTTCATGCAAAGCCCTATTGTCTCAAGAACAATTTAATACGACTAGATAATTAGTTTCTTGAGGCACTAGATTGTGGGATGCAGGCAATATGATATAAGGAAGGATGTATTGTAGATTACAACACTTTTTTAAATTCCATTGCCTGCCCCACATATAGGGTAAGACTCAGAATCTTATCATCAAAATCTGGGTTAAATCCAATTTTCATAACTGATTCTGGAGAATAGAATAAGTGTTTTCTCAATGGAATTAAATTTAGGATCTGTTCATTATAATGCGCGTATAACATGCCATTGTCAATGGATACTGAAATGACGTTTTCTTCAGATAATTTATAGTCGCCTGCATATTTTTTCAGCAATTTCTTTTTGAGTGGTTTATTGATGATTCCAATCTTATTGGCTTGTTGTTTATCACCTCTTGTAAAATCAAGGCTCGTCGCTTCTCCTTTCTGATTTATAATAAATTCAACCTTAGCATCTATATCCGTAAAGTAAAATTCATGAAGCCCCGATGGGGTTAATTTTAATTTACTAGCGCCTGTTATTTGGCCCCAAAAAACGCCATCAACTTCTTCTATATGTAATATGCGCTTTTCATTAAATTCATAATGACCTTCATACAAGTGTGCGAGTTCAGGATCAATAAGCCACCCGCAAGTCTGAGCATTTGACTGTGCAGCGCTGCATAGCGTGAAGAAGAGAATACATGTTAGCAGTTTGAATAGCTTCATTGGCAGAGCCCAAATTTCGGTATAATTTCTATCATAGTCTACTAAAGTATTCTTAATGTGTGTAGAAAGAATTTAACACAATTATTTATAAAAATAGCCGCATCACAGAGATTTCATAAGACTTGTCATTTCTTACTTAGCTTTTTATATAAAGATCGCAACTCATCAAAATCTATCTCAAGCAGTTTCATTTTTTTAAAGAGCAAGGGTAGTTCTTGTTTGACAAAAATCTCTTTATCTAATTTATGAATGATGGTTTTTGCTTTATCAGAGACAAAAAAGCCAATGCCTCTCTTATTATACAGGATGCCATTTTCTTGGAGAATACTATATGCCCTCATCACTGTGTTTGGATTGACTTCGATTTCTGCTGCCAGTTCTCTGACTGATGAAACTTTGTCATTACGCTTCCATTTCTCTGTGAGTATGTTTTCTCTGACAACATCTCCAATTTGTTCATAAATGGTTTGACCTTTTCTAAACTCCATCAGATTTGTTTTCTTTTTAGTAAAATATAAGAGATAAACCAAAGAATAGGGGCAAAGAATATGAGGACCCTAAATAATGATTCTGACTGAATCTTTCCTGAATATGATGAGAATTTAACGAGTATAGCCATAAAGAGTGAGAATAGAATCGATAGGACCACCGCAACCGCTATAGATTTTAAGACTGCATTCTTATTAAAGATAATACCAAATAGAAAAGCACATGACTGATAGAGTATAGTCGCCTTGAGTATGTAGGTAAAACTAAGGTTAAATGTTTCTGCAAGTGGAATAAATCTACATTCACTCCAGACCGATTCTAAGGCATAGGCTACAGGGATGTAAGTCAGAAAAATCAATAGCATACAGATTATCAAATATAAAGGGAAGGCTAGAATCCATTTACTTAGCCATTTTTCAAATGTAGATGCAGGTAAATTTAGATAGGAAGCTCTATTTGTAGCTTCTCTGAATTCTGTAAAAATCGAATTGCTAAATAAGGTACCACCTAACATAAATATAGAAATGAATATGATATCAGTGATGTTCACATAGGATTGTGGATTGCAATATTCTTCTGTACTGATAAACATAATAAATGCACATACAGCACACAGGGCTATAGCTAATAAGAAAAATACTTTTCTATGTAAAATGAATTCTCGGTTTAGTAATGAGAGGACTCTTGTCATTGAAAATTCCATAGTTAGGATTTAAAGGTTTCCATAATTCCTTGTTGGTTAGCAGAAATTGCATTAAATAAGACCTCTAACTCAGCTTCAGAGATTGCTTGCTGTACATTGGGGCTAACATAAATATGACCACCTAATATTTTTTCGGAATAAAGGGCATCAGTAATCTCAAGAGCCGTATTACTTTTAGTGAACAAGAGTTGCTTTTCTATTTGCTGTATACCTTGATTAAAAATGATGCTTCCTTCGTCAAGTACTACAACTGTATCTAAAAGTTGTCCAAGATCCCTCACTTGATGAGTTGAAATAAGGACTGTTTGTTTATCTGTTAATTCAGCAGCTAATAGTTTTCTAAATTGACTTTTCGACGGAATGTCTAATCCATTCGTAGGTTCATCAAAAATGATATAGTCTGTTTGACAGGCGATACCAAAAGCAATCATAAATTTCTTCTTTTGACCAAGTGAAAAGGTATTTAATGTTGACTTAGGTGAAAGCTCAAACGTCCTTAATAGTCGCTGAATTACATCGTGATTGAACTGTGGGTAAAAAGGTGAATAGGCCTTTACATAATTTGAAATAGAAATAGATGGCACTTGATAATCTTCAGCTAAAAAAAAGATGTTTTGTAAAGTACCCACACTCCGATTTGAGACATCTTGATCATCAATTTTGATGGTTCCACTTTTAGGAGACAGCCCTCCAATCAAAAGTTTAAGTAAGGTTGTTTTGCCAGTCCCATTTTTACCTAAAATGCCATGAATCTTGCCAGTCTCTAATTTGAGTCGGAGTTGCTGAAAGAGGGGCTTTTTTTTATGATACCAAAAATCCAGGTTCTCTATTCGAATCATCAATTACAATTTAGTGTATTAGTGTAATAGTACACCAAATGTAAAACTATATTTTTTGTAAAAGCAAATTATTGGAATAAATGATAAATTTTTTAAACCCGAATGAAGTATTCTATGCTGCCTATGTGATAAAAAAGGTCAGAATCAGGATTTATATGATTTCAAGATTTGCAAGATTGCATATTATTATAATACCCCAACTTGATTCACCTTGCGCTTGTCAGAAGTTTGAGGAGAAGAGAGATGATTTCTCTTTCAATTGTATTTTCTTAAGGTTGAAAACCTCAAGGATCCGTTCAAAAGATAAAGCTGTAAAGAAATCCAAATCATACTATCCACTATCCACTATCCACTGCCAACTGTTTGCTGCCAACTGTTTACTTCCCCAAATAACCCTTTATCTCCCCAATAAACGCCTCCGCATACTTCTCCAACTTCTGCCGACCTACACCATTGATCAACGAAAACGAAATCTCATCCACCGGCTTAACTGCTGACAATTCCTCCAAGGTCTTATTCGGAAAGATCACATACGCCGGCACACCTTGCTCCTTTGCCATAGCAGACCTCAGCTTTCGTAAGCGCTCAAATAAAGGCTCATCCACTTCAAACTCCGTCACCCGCGCAGCCCGCTTTGGCTTAGCTTTCTTCTCCTGCCAAACAAACTTCGCCAGCTTTACAACCTGCCCTTCAAACAAAATCTCCTGCGCCAAAGGTGTCAAGCGCACCCGCCCTTGTGCACTATAGTCAATACTCATAAAACCCTGCTGGATCATCTGCGAAATATAAGACCGCCAATCCTTAGACGGAATCTCCCGACCCACCCCATACGTCTTGATGTGTTGATATCCATTCATCATGATCTCCTGCCTCCCAGACCCACGCAACACATCAATCAGTAAGTTCAAATTCAATTTCTCATCCGTTCGCTTGACCGCACTTAATGCCATTTGTGTATACCGCGTCCCATCAAATAATTCTGGTGGATTGAGACAATTATCACAGTGCATGCAGCCCTCCGATTTATACTCGCCAAAATAATTTAGGATAATATTGGTTCGACAATGTGCCGTATTGGCAAAATCCCAAATCCGATCCAGCTTGGCATGCTGCACCTCTTTGTAGACACTGTCAGCATCACTGTCGTCTATAAATCGCTTTAATAATGTAATATCTGCGTAGCTGTAAAAAAGCAGCGCTTCAGCTGCAGATCCATCCCGCCCCGCACGCCCAATCTCCTGATAATAACTCTCAATATTCTTCGATAAGTTATAATGCATCACAAAGCGAATATTTGATTTGTCAATGCCCATCCCAAAGGCAATCGTCGCACACACAATATGAACACGGTCATAAATAAAATCCTGATGCACACGCTCACGCTCCTCTCGCTCCATCCCTGCATGATAATGATCTGCACTAAAGCCATCTGCCCGCAATTTCGAAGAGACCATCTCTACTGACTTACGGCTAGTACAATAAATAATCCCAGACTCTTCTTGCCGCTGTGCCAAAAATTGTTTGATCTGTCCATAGCGATCTAAGCCTGGTGAAGCAGTCAGCGTAATATTCGGCCGTTCAAAACTACCAATGTAAATAGCTGGATTGTCTAGATTAAGTTTGTCGACGATGTCTGCTTGTGTCGAACCATCAGCCGTTGCTGTCACTGCCATGATGGGCACACTAGGGAATGCAGCTTTTAACATCGACAACTTCACATAATCTGGACGAAAATCATTGCCCCACATCGACACACAATGCGCCTCATCCACAGCGATTAAGTCAATCGGCTTGGATTGTAAATATGTCCGTAGCTGCTCTGATTGCAAGCCTTCAGGTGATATATACAGTAGCTTGACTTCACCCCGATCGATCTCAGAGAAGATCCTATTTTTCTGTTCGTATTCAATGTTACTATGGATTGAGTACGCTCGAATCCCATTTTGATTGAGCGCCATGACCTGATCATTCATCAAGGCGATTAATGGTGAGACGACGATCGTCATACCGTCTTGAGCTAAAGCTGGAATTTGAAAACAAATAGATTTACCACCACCAGTCGGTAATACGAGAAGGACATCTTGTTTGGCTAAACTAGATTCGATCGCTTCTTGCTGAAACGGACGAAATGAGCCATACCCAAATGTATCTTTGAGGATTTTATGAATCATGAATTGTAAAGTTAGTCTCCTCTAAGTTACTGCATACATTTTAAACTAGAAAAACTTTTAAAATCAAAATTAAAATGAAAATCAAAACTCGAATTAGTGAGAGTATAAGCTTCTTTGATATATATAGTTCTATTCAGGAGTGATGGGAGTTTGAATTTGTGTATTTGATGTCTGAGGATTGAGTTGAGAGTTGTTATCTGAAGTTTGTGGCTTTGACTTTTATTATACACTGAAAATCCAAATCATGAAAATCCTAAAATCATATAAACCTGTCCGACCACTGGCGGATCATGTTCAGGCAGAAGGGCATTGAAAGAAGGACAAAGCATCAAACAGTCAACATTCCAACTTCCCCCTTCCAACTTCCCGCTCCCAACTTCCTTCCCCCCTCCATCTCCACCCTTCCTCTTCCTCCTCCTCTACCCAACTCCCAACTTCCCCAACCAAAATTCAACACACAACATTAAAGATTACGACCAAAGGAAGCTATCTTTCTACTCATGAGCCCCTATTTCACCAATGACGCTATTGTTCTAGGTATTTTGATTTCCGTCCTTGCGTTTGTTTTTTATACTTCAGAATTGAAAACACCAGGATGGAAGAGATTTTATACCTATGTGCCTGCTCTTCTTTTATGTTATTTTATTCCAGCTTTGCTCAATTGGCCTTTAGGCCTAATTTCTGGAGATGAGTCTCAATTGTACTTTGTAGCATCCAGATATTTATTGCCGGCTAGTTTAATCTTGCTCTGTTTGGGGATCGACTTCAAGAGTGTTTTAAACCTCGGATCCAAAGCGCTCATCATGTTTTTTACGGCCACGTTTGGTATTATAATTGGTGGGCCCATCGCTCTACTCATTGTGTCTTACCTAGCGCCAGGCTTGATCAATGCAAATCCGGATGATATATGGAGAGGCTTTTCGGCTGTTGCTGGTAGCTGGATTGGTGGTGGAGCAAATCAAACAGCCATGAAGGAAATCTACGAAGTCAGTGATAATCTCTTCGGTACAATGGTTGTCATCGATGTCGTTGTTGCTAATATTTGGTTAGGCTTTTTGTTATACGGCGCTAATAGTAGTGAGAAGTTAGATAGATGGTTAAAAGCAGATAACAGTGCGATAACTCAGTTAAAAGAAAATGTAGAAAACTATCGATCGGGGATTGAAAGAATGCCCACCATGACGACAACGTTTGTCTTAATGGCAGTTGCCTTTGGTGGTGTAGCAATGGCTCATTGGGGCAAGGATGTGATGACTCCTCTGATGACTTCGTTTGAAGATACCTTGACCAACTACCGCTTAAATTCTTTAATGTCTTCCTTTTTTTGGTTAATTGTTTTTTCCACAACGATTGGTTTGGGCTTGTCTTTTACAAAGGCAAGACAGTTAGAAGGTGTCGGCGCCTCTAGGTGGGGTTCAATTTTTATTTATGTTTTGGTTGCTACAATTGGTATGAAAATGAATCTGGGTGAGGTCTTCAAAAATCTTGGTTTGTTTGCGATTGGTATTATCTGGATGCTTGTTCATGTTGGCGTGCTGTTAGCGATGGCAAAGTTGATCAAGGCTCCATTCTTCTTTGTAGCAGTAGGCAGCCAAGCTAATGTAGGAGGAGCCGCGTCTGCACCTATTGTTGCCTCTGCATTCAGTCCTTCTCTGGCACCAGTTGGTGTATTAATGGCTGTTTTAGGCTATGCATTAGGCACTTACGGAGCAATTATTTGTGCACAGCTTATGCAACTTGTTGTTACTTAAAATTGAAGTGTCATTCCAAATGGAATTTGGTTAAGCTAAAAGAAAACCAACTATAAAGTATATAAGAGTAAAAGAATCATACTGATTTCGATGATTATCCAATCGTGTCATTCATAACTAAAAGCTCATTTCTAGGGCCTATTTACTACGCTAAGTTTCTCATTTATAGGGTCTTAGCGTAATTATTTAAGCTTTTTGACTTTAAAGTCGTATCTTTGCAGCCCTCTGAGCTAAAATATGACAGATATATGAGTAAGAAGAGAGTATTGTTCGTAACACAGGAAATGAATCCTTATACGACCATATCTGATATTTCAGAAATGGTTGCCAAGCTGCCTCAGTCTACACAGGAGAAAGGTATGGAAATTCGAGTACTAATGCCAAAATATGGTGTTATTAATGAGAGAAGACACAGGTTGCATGAGGTTGTCCGATTGTCAGGTATGAATATCATCGTTGATGACGACGATTTTCCATTAATCATAAAAGTAGCCTCGCTTCCTGGTTCTAGATTACAGGTTTATTTTTTAGACAATGAGGAATTTTTTAAGCGCAAGTTTATTTTTGATGATGAAGATGAAAAACCGTTTGAAGACAATATGGATCGGATGGTTTTCTTTTGCAAAGGTGTGATGGAGACGGTTAAGAAATTCGGCTGGCCGCCAGATTTGATTCACTGTCATGGCTGGATGACGAGTCTAGTTCCTCTCTATCTGAAGTCAGTGTATAAGGACGAACCAATCTTTGCACAATCAAAGTTAATATACTCTGCATATAGCAATGACTATGAAGATTCCTTTGGCGATAGCTTTTTTGTAAAAGCTCTAATCAATAATTTAGAGGTCTCTCAGTTAGATGCATACAAGCATGAAGGAAAAATAAGTTTGAATGCAGGTGCAATAACTTATGCTGACGCCGTTATACAAGGGAGCGGAAAATTGAAGAAAAACGTTCTTGATTTGATAGAGTCATCTGACGTTCCAAAATTGCCAGTTTTGGCGAAAGAAGAATACATGGAGGCTTATATTGAATTTTATCAATCATTGATGCCAATTGAAGAGACAGACAATCCTGAATAGCAAGAGCTACCATACATACATGGCAATATCATGCTGGTGTTGCCTCTTTTCCATTATTATTTTAATGAGCAGTTGCGGAGACACGACCCTAGTTGGCTCAGATTTATTTGGAGAAGAATCACTAAATGTAACTAGCACTGATACCGTAACCATAAAGGCCAAAACGGTTCCACTGGATTCCATACGTGTGTTTAATGTTGAAAATGTCAGCAGATCGACATTTTTAATAGGAGTCATTGATGATCCTGTATTTGGTAAAACAACGGCTTCTTTGGTTGCAGATGTCCATTTTGGTGTAGATCTCAATTCTGGACAATTATTCAAACCAGGTTATCAGGAGGGCGATATTTTGGATTCCATGATCTTATTGTTAGAAATCGATAGTGCTGGTCTCTATGGAGACTTGAATACGACATACGATATCGAAGTCTTTCAACTAACAGAGAGTCTTAGATCATTTTCAGATATCTATTCCAATCAGGATTTCAGTTTTGATCCTGATCCAATAGCTAGTCGAGAGAATGTTCGAATCTCATTAGACTCTTTATCGCTCTATTACCCATCTTTGGGGACGACTAGACGAGAGAAGGCGCAAATAAGAATTCCATTGGGAGAGGCTGTGTCTAGTTTCTTATTTGAAGACTTAAGAGCGATTGAAACAAATGAGGATTTTATTCAAGAATTTTATGGTATTCGTGTCGAAGCGACGCCTTCAAATGACAATGCCATGTTTGGTGTCAATATCGCATCAAACTTTTTCAATAGTAGAATACAAAGCTATTTTAGTCGAGCTGATACGACTCTACTCTTTGAATATCCGTTAAATGACTTAACGACGAATACTAATTTGGGTAGAAAATTTTCAGACATTGAGCTGGATAATTCTTCAGCCATGATCAGTGATTTCTTTGGAGACGAATCGGCAGGAGATAGTTTGCTATTTGTTCAATCATTATTAGGGACAAATGTTGAATTGGATTTTTCATCCATTATTAATAATGACTTTTTAATCAATCAGGCAATATTAGAAATGACAGTCGCGGTCCTACCAGAAGATGATCTCGAATTAAATCCGCCTATTGATCTATTGGTATTATCCACAATAGGAGATGATGGAGAGCTCGATATCATAGCGGAGATCTCGGAGGGATTAGTATTTAATCAACTCGATATCTATTTTGGAGGAGAAGTAGAGCAGAATGTAGTGAATGATAGGAATATGTTTCAGTATCAGATGAACATTACAAGATCTCTTATTGAAATATCCAATGGCAATTTGCCAGATAAACTCATTGTAACGCCATTGTCAAGAAATGAAAGTGCTAAACGAACCATTATATATGGTCCCGGGCATGCTGAATTTCCTTTAAAATTGACCTTGTCCGTAACAAGCTTATAAATTAACTGAGTAAGATATATAGGTGCGAACATGACGATTGTTCTACAATCTGTACCAAATAAAGGCCAGAAACGCAAAAGTTTTGGTAGTTGTGACAAAAGATCAGGAAGAATTGAAAAAAATTGCTGACTTTTGCATCGAAATTCCCGATATCGAGGAAGAATTATCCCCACTTTTATCGGTTATACCTACACAATTATTGGCTTAAAAATCGCAATGTTTAGAGCTTGTAATTTTAACAACCAAAAATTTAGAAAAATCAGTCACTGTAGAATTTGACAGTGAATTTAAAAAGATATTATGACTAATCATGAACCACATTTAATGCAGTACAACTCCCAAAAAGGACTGCTATCGATTCCCGAGTATGGACGCAATGTCCAGAATATGATCGCCTACGCGAAAACGGTGGACGATCTAGAAAAACGACAACGGATCGTGGAAGGGGTTATCAAATTGATGATGCAAATGAATCCGCACAATAAGAATTTAGCGGATTACAAACAACGATTGTGGAAGCACTTATTTCACATTGCAGATTATGATTTGGAAGTACAAGTTCCAGAAGGCATAATTATTACCAGAAAAGAAGAGGACCTTAAACCTGAGCCCATGGGCTATCCAGCGTATGAGACTCGATATCGACACTATGGCCATCAAGTGCAAATCCTAATCAAGAAGGCCATCGAAATGGAGGATGAGGAGAAAAAAGCAGAATTCGTCAGAGTGATTGCAGCTTATATGAAACTTGCCTATAGGACGTGGAATCAAAATGCAAACATCAATGACAATATCATCAAGTCTGATCTGAAAGAAATTTCTGATAAGCAACTTGAAATGAGTCCGGATGAACCAATTAATTACTTGGCATCGTCCTATACAAAACCTAAGCGCCCGCCGCAAAACACTAGATCAAATAATAATAGAGGTAAAAAGAAACAATACAAAAAGAAAAGACGTTAGTGCCCCTGTAGAAAACATGCCTTCGTTGGACTCCGATCCCAAAAACATGCCCTTGTTGGACTCCGATCCAACGAGATTTGATATGTTACAATGCCGTTGGTTCGGCACCCATCAGTGGCTTTGGTTCTTTGAAAAGATGCCCTCGTTGGACTCTGATCCAACGAGATTTAGTAGGTTACAATGCCGTTGGTTCGGAGACCAACAGCGGCTTGGGTTCTTTTTGAATTATAGAAAAGATGGCCTCGTTGGACTCTGATCCAATGAGATTTAAAATGTTACAGTGCCGTTGGTTCGGAGACCAACAGCGGCTTGGGTTCTTTTTGAATTATAGAAAAGATGGCCTCGTTGGACTCTGATCCAATGAGATTTAATATGTTACAGTGCCGTTGGTTCGGAGACCAACAGCGGCTTGGGTTCTTTGAAAAGATGCCCTTGTTGGACTCCGATCCAACGAGCTTTAATATGTTACAGTGCCGTTGGTTCGGAGACCAACAGCGGCTTGGGTTCTTTTTGAATTATAGAAAAAAACATGCCCTCGTTAAACTCCTATCCGTCGAGATTTAGTAGGTTACAATGCCGTTGGTTCGGAGACTAACAGCGGCTTTGATTTTCCTATTCATTAGCCTACAAAAGCACGAATTCTATCCTTAACATTCTCCCTCAAATTCATATAAAACAAAGCCATATCATGAATATGGTAATTCTCATTTGGCATCAAGCCTAGACGATAGCTTCTAGTGCGCGGTTCTGAAATGTGCAGAATTCCATTCTCATCCAGTCGAGTTGAACATTCTCCTTCTCTAGGACTATCTAGACTTTCGATTTGAATCCCCATTGGGTCATCAGAAAAGAAGTTTTGCCAATTGAATTTTGACTCCTTGGTAAAGTTGAGTTTGACAGAGCCAAGATGTTTATCTGCAGATACAAGCTCAGTCGATACCTGCCAATTTAAAGGATTGATACTAATGACATCTTTGTGTTTACGATCTTCCCACTTTTCATGGTCAGGATAATAGTGCTGGCAATTATCCCTGTCATGCAAAGGTCCCCCATTCTCACCAAAGGTATCAAAGGCCACGATACAGCCTGTATCATTATAAGACGTGGCAGCTTTTATCCTGTTTAGGGTACGGCCAATTTTATCTTTGGGCGTTTGGAATCCAATCAAATAAGCAGCAATTAATTGATCAGCCAACTCTGTCGGGTCAATGATATCTTCTACTAAGCGTAAGCCAAGGAAGCTGCCTTGACTATGTCCTGCAATGATGAACGGCCGGCCCTTGTTTTCATATTTGATGTAGTGGTTAAAGGCGAGCAGGACATCTTGATACGCTAGATGAAATGCTGCATGACTATTAGGCGATGCTTCCAAAAATGAATAGAAGGTGACTTGTCTGTATCTAGGCGCAAACACTCTGCAGTTCGCATTAAATATCGATGCTTGTCCAGGGAGAATCATATGATCCACAAATTCATTCGTACGGGTATGGTCCAATGGTGCATTCCAATGTTCCTTAGAAAAGAGCATAGTTGGATAAATGAAAAATACATCTGCTTCAGGTTGAGCCGAGCAATCGTCCACTCCCTCAGGCATTAGCTTTGCTGTGCTATCTTTATCTGGATGAGCAGCCCAATGATTCAATTGAGTATAATCAGGTGCAGGTGGTGTCAACGATTCATTAAAAGAGTGGGTAGGCTTAATTTTTTGACGGAGCATAGTCATTGCTATTTTTCGTTTTACAGTTTTCTTTAGGTGTGTTACAGAGCTTTTCAAAGACATAATGTTGGCAAAATAACGAAAATCATTGCTCTAAGTTTTCGAAAATTCAACACTTCTTCTGTCGGTTAGATCAAACTTGGTATTTTCGTCTTGAACTTGAGACGAGACATCATATATACGATCGGATTATTGTGCATGTTATATAGCATCACGACTCTTGGCTATTGTGATCCTTTGGGAACCGTACAAAGTGATCGGGTAGCAAACTATACCATGGTTTTAGATCTGGATCATAACAAGAAGATGGCGACTGGTACCTCCAGAATCGTTTGGCATAATCCATCTAACCAGTCAGTGCGAGAGCTGAAAATGTATATGTACCTCAATTCGTTTAAGGACATGAATTCGACTTGGCTCAAACCGACACGAGGACAAGTCTTTGGCTCACCACTGGGCGAACGAGAAGAGCATGAATGGGGATTCGTGACGATTGATAGCATCGGGATCGATGGTGGAGCTAGCCTGACAGAAGGGATTCGGTATATTCAGGAAGATGGTAACGAGGATGATCAATCTGTCCTGTTGATACCACTACCACGGGCAGTGCGGGGAGGAGATTCGATTGTCATTAATTTGAATTTTAGAGCTAAGCTGCCAAAGACAATTGCACGGTCTGGCTATGGTGGGAATGACTTTCACCTATTTGTGCATTGGTATCCAAAGCTCGGGGTTTACGAACAAAATATAGATGGAGAATGGGGCTGGAATTGCCATCAATTTATGCAGAGCACAGAGTTTTATGGAGACTTTGGTGTGTATGATGTGATGATGACCTGTGCGCAGGAACTTGTGTTAGGCGCGTCAGGTTGTTTGCTGTCAGAAACGACCAATCCGGATGGTACCAAAACGATTCGGTATCTCGCTGAAGATGTCATTGATTTTGCTTGGTGTGTCTCACCTGAATTAGAAGAATATATTGATCAATGGGAAGATGTGCAAATTAAGCTGTTGGTGCCAAGAGATCATTGTGCGATGGCTGACCGCTATATGATTGCGATGAAACATGCCTTGCAATATTTTAATGATCATTTAGGTAAATACCCGTATCCTGGAATCACCTTGATGGATCCACCGTTTCATTCTCTGCGCAATGGATTTATGGAATATCCAACCTTTGCGACAGCGGGCACAGTGTATGGGATGCCGCGTTGGTTTAGAGGTTCAGAGTCACTAGCTGTACATGAATTTTCTCATCAATTTTTCATGGGTGTTTTGGCATCAAATGAAAAAGAAGAGGCTTGGTTAGATGAAGGCTTTGTGACCTATTATGAAGATCGGATTATGGAAAGTCTCTTTTCAGAACACAGCTCTCAAATAGATGTATTAGGGTTTAAATATGGCAATAGTGATTTGTCTAGACAAGAATATGTGGGGATGCGTGACCATAGTAATACAGCGATAGCGCGGCCAGGCTGGGAGTTGTCAGGAGATTATAAAGGTATTGTTTATGCTAAGACAGCAAGTATGCTTAAGACGCTGGAGAACTATATTGGTCGAGATCAGATGGATGAGATGATGCGGGGCTATTATGAGCAGTATAAGTTTACACATCCGCGGCGGGCAGATTTTATGGGTGTTGTAGAGGACTATTTATCAGAGCATGTGACAGCAGTTGAGAAAGCACAATATCTTAGATTTATAAATCAATGTTTGGATAGCTCTGATACGGCGGATTATTCTGTAGTAGACCTGACTGGCAATGGGGTTGATATACTACGCAAAGGTGAACTCCAATTACCAGTTGTGATAGAAGCCGTTTTGGAGAATGGGGAGACAGTGCGCGAAGTGTGGCAGAATGATACCAACTCCTTACACCTTGACTATGAAGATGATGTCGTGTCAGTTGAGATAGACCCTGATGGGCAATTTGTGATGGACTTAAATGTCACAAACAACAGCTACACAAGGGAGAAAACTAAATTTACAAGATACTTGACGAAGGGTATGAATTGGGTTCAACATATTTTACAATCAACGAGTTTTCTCTTATGATGGCATCCCTACTTTTTGGTATTAAGTATGCCTTGCGTCATTGGAAAATTGCGGGATTGATATTTGTGATTCAATTAATAGGTGCAGCATTTGTAGGGCTCTTATTTCAAAAGGATTTATCGACTCATTTAGGTCATTCATTAGCAGGACGCTTAATGGAAGAAGGTTTTAATTTTGCTGTTTTTAAAGACCTGACGAGATCAATCCCTGATGCGTTGTCAGGAGTGACTACAGGGTTTTTAGTTGTGCTCATCATCTTCTTGTTTTTATCTATTTTTTTACAAGGAGGAGCGATTAAATCCTTAGTTGACAATGACTCCAAGGCGATGTCAATCTTGCGCAACGGTAAGCGTTATTTCTTTCCGTTTTTATTGGTTGCATTTATTAGTTTGCTTGTCTTGATTATATGCACAGCTGTACTTTGGTTTCCTTTGCTTAGTAATTTTCTTCCGTTAAATGAAAGTTTGGAGTCAGACAGGCTCTTCTTTTATTTGTTATATGCTGTTTTGCTATTGTATCTTTTTCTAGTGGCTTTGATTGTAAGCTGGTCTATTAATACCAGAATTAATTATGCTGTCTTACATGAATCGATTTGGGCATCAATGAAGGCCGGTGTGAGTTGGACAGTCAAAAAAGCACTTCCGTTAGGCTTGGTATTTTTCTTCTTTTTGGGGATTGGCTTATTGTTTATGTTTTTGAATGTGAAGCTGGATAAGATTGATTCTATTTGGGTAGCGTTTTTTGGATCCTTGGTGTTTTTGTTTGGTCGGTTAGTTGCTCGTTTATGGTATTATGGGACTTTGGCGTATTATGCGTCTGCGATCAGGTGAGAGGTTTTTTTACCACATAGACACATAGAGCACATAGAATTTCGTGCTACATTTCCTGTTTGATGCTGACGTTGAAAATAAATTGAAATGGCAATTAAGATTGTAGGTTTATTACTTATACCCTTAGGTATCTATTTCATTATATACACAGCAATTCATGAGTATGAAACACATGAGATGTATCAAAAAGTTCGATTTTTCAATGCTGGTGTATTTACTATTGTATTAGGTATTGCTTTATTACTGGGAGAGGTTTGAAATTTATATTGGGTAAAACACATTCACAAGATTAAAGCTAGGTTTAAGAATTATGGATTCAGATCAATCTTTGTTTGTGCACAAGGAATGACTTTAAATGATTATTGGACACTGCGGTTTAATTAGAGCTGAGACTCAGTATATATCTTTTCGATGTCCGACCTTAAATACATGAACAAATAAAATATGATCCTCAATTGTGTACAAGACTCTGTAATTGCCAACACGTATTCGATATTGGTCTTTAGTCCCAGATAACTTGATGCATCCTTTTGGTCTTGAGTTATCCTTTAAATTGTAGATTTTTCAGTTAGTCTGATGGCTTCTGTTGTAGGAATTTTTGCAAGTTCTTTTAAAGCTGATCTTACAATCTGTACTTTATACATACTTATCCAAATTCCCGGTGTCTTTAAGTTCTAATAAAACGTCTTCTATTGGATATGATTTTTCACCTTTTCGGGATTCAATAGTAAGGCTATCTAAGATGTCTTCTACAACAGATCCGTGTTTATCTAAATCGATTTGGATGTATTTTTTATTATTCTTTTCGTCTGTCAGATAAAATATTCCTTCCATTTGAGTAAAATTTATATTTCATTAAAGAAAACGCTTTTATAGTCCATAAGATTCAATAGAAAAGAACTTTCAAATTAGTATTATTAAATCAGACATGCCGTTGAGACATGTCAGCAGATAACTTATCTTTGCAGCCTTATGTTTCCAAAATATGATGTAATCGTTGTTGGTGCAGGACATGCCGGGTGCGAAGCCGCGGTGGCTGCAGCAAATATGGGCTCTAAGGTCATGCTGGTGACGATGAATATGCAGACCATCGCCCAGATGTCTTGTAATCCAGCGATGGGTGGCGTTGCCAAAGGGCAAATCGTGCGGGAGATCGATGCCTTGGGTGGCTATTCGGGGATTACCTCTGATCATACGGCGATCCAGTTTCGAATGTTGAATAAGTCCAAAGGGCCAGCCATGTGGAGCCCACGTGTGCAGAGTGATCGAATGTTGTTTGCGCGGATGTGGAGGAATATGTTAGAGGCGCATGAGAATATTGATTTCTGGCAGGAGATGGTGACGGGTTTGGTGGTTAAGGATGGGAGATGTACGGGTGTGCGGACAGGTATAGGCTTGGAAATCGAATCTCGTTCAGTGGTGTTGACAAATGGGACGTTTTTGAATGGGTTGATACATATAGGTGAAAAGCAATTTGGTGGAGGTAGAGCAGGGGAGCGAGCTGCGACTGGAATTACGGAGCAGTTAGTAGGCTTGGGTTTTGAGTCAGGGCGTATGAAGACAGGAACACCGCCACGGATTGATGGGCGCAGCTTGAATTGGGATGCGATGGAGTTGCAGCCAGGTGATGAGAAGCCGGGCAAGTTTTCGTATACAAACACGCCAGATATTACAGATCAAATACCTTGTCACATTGCCTATACGAGCCCAGAAGTACATGAAGAGCTTAAGACAGGCTTTGATCGTTCACCGATGTTCAACGGGCGGATACGAGGCTTAGGGCCGCGCTATTGTCCGTCAATTGAAGATAAGATTAATCGATTTGCAGATAAAGACCGACATCAATTGTTTGTTGAGCCTGAGGGCAGAGATACTTGCGAGATATATGTCAATGGCTTTTCTTCCTCACTCCCAGAGGATGTCCAATTCAAAGCTCTTCAAAAAGTGAGTGGATTTGAAAACATGAAAATGTTTCGACCTGGCTATGCGATAGAGTATGACTTTTTTCAGCCAACCCAGCTTAGCGCAAATCTCGAAACCAAGCTAGTCAAGAACCTATTCTTCGCAGGCCAAATCAATGGCACCACAGGCTACGAAGAAGCTGGCTCGCAAGGCCTCATGGCCGGACTCAATGCCCACCTCGCCATCGAAGAACAAGATCCGTTTATCCTTAAGCGATCCGAAGCATACATTGGCGTACTCATCGATGACCTCATTAATAAGGGGACTAATGAGCCCTATCGTATGTTTACCTCCAGAGCAGAGTATCGGATTATCCTACGACAAGACAATGCAGACTTGCGCCTAACGCCATTGGCAAAAAAGCTTGGCATGAATCACATGGACGAGCGGATGCAACGTGTAGAAGACAAAATAGAAGCATCCAAGCAAGTCGAAAAATATTTCAGAAAAAAAAGCATAACACCAGATCAGGTCAATACCTATTTAGAAGCTCAGCAGTCTGCGCCGATCCAACAAGGTGTTAAGTTTGTAAACGTGCTGCTACGACCCAATATGGAATTAGAAAAACTGAGAGCCTGCATTCCTGGGATGAATGAAGAGCTAGCTGCGTTTGATGAAGAGTCGATTGGCCTTGCTGAAGTCAATTTAAAATATGAAGGCTACATTAAGAAAGAGCAAGAAATGGTCGATAAGATGAATCGATTAGAAGAAGTCCGGTTGAAAGACAATTTTGATTTTCATGCCTTGTCTGCCTTGTCATCAGAGGCCAGAGAAAAATTAACTGAAATTAAACCACGCACCATTGGTCAAGCAAGTCGCATTTCCGGAGTGTCACCATCGGATATATCTGTCTTGTTGGTTCATGTCGGTCGATAACTTTGAATTTAGTGGGACTGCTAAGCCCGAAGCTTGCGCGGGGATTGGTAAGCCTACGGGTTAGTCAAGATGTCGAACAATGTATCGACGACATAACACCGACGCCACAAAACCAACAAATGCTATCGCAAACAGGAACAGGAATAAATGCCTGTGCCCATCAACACCGGGAGAGCGATCTAATAAAAACCCCATTATAGGTCCCATAAAGATATCTGGCGTAAACCCAACAATAGATACTACACCTATCGCAGCCCCTGTAAAAGAAAGAGGCACATCCAGTTCTTCCATGATAGCAAAATATAAGCCTCGCAATGCATAGACACCAGCCGAGCAAGCTATAATCACAAATAAGATCCAAACAGCAATATTCAAATGTGCCATCGAGTAAGAGAGTAGCAAACTTGTCAGACACATCAAGCCAAAACAATACACCAACATTTTTGAAGGACTCACTTTGTCCGCAAGATATCCAGCACCAATAGCTGCGATCGGTCTGACCCAAAAACCCATTGTTCCAACACTAGCAGCTTGCACCTCATCATAGCCAAGAACATCTTGTGCTAAGAGTGAAAAATCATCAGTTGCTTTATACCCACAATAAGCACATAAAATGATGATTGATTGAAACCATACTTGAGGTAGCTTAACCACTCTCAGAATATCTTCAAATTGTAATTTGGATTGTGTGTTGGCTTTTTTCTTATCGAAGGTCCTCAGACTGAAATAGACAAAAATACCAGTGAGAATAACAAAACCCACAAAAAACATCACCATTTTAGTAAACGCTTGTGTTCGGTCTGCTGCATCTAAATCCAACAAGTCTGTCTGTAGGAAGTAAGAAAAAATCCATACACCTACAGATGCAATTATTGCAGAGACAAGCCCTCTTCCTCCATCCAGTAAGCCAAATGCCAAACCTTGAGTCTGTCCACCAATAATTCGTGTTGTTCGCAATAGTGCCGACCAGAATAAGAGAATAGTTGTGACTCCCCAAAAGCCATACAACCAAAACAAGGTGCTGCTAAACGGAAAGAGCACTAAACAAACACCACCAGCAGCGGTCAATAAAAGAGCAACTGCAATCAATTTCGAAGGCGGAAATCGATCTGCTAATGGACCACCTAGCAAGTAGGATAGTAAGGCGACAATGCCATAAAGTGAAAAGAAAGCGCCTAATTGCGTGTTGTTGATTTCGAAGACAGCGAGTACTGTTGGCCTAAATATTCTGGGAATAACGAAGGGTAAAAAGAAAATGGCTTCTCCAGCAAAAATGAGAGCTAGGATTGGGAGAACTGGAAATTTGGAAGAGGAAGTAGGATTTTTTTCTTCAGGTAATTCTTCAATTGACACAGACTAAAGATACTACTTTCCTGTACACCAAAAAGAGGATTGATTAAATTCCATTTTCAGTGCGTAATTTGACTTTGGATTTTCGCTAATAGATAGAATCAACTATGTGGTTCAATAACAGGAAAGTGCGCCGCACCCCAGTATTCAACTCTTGAATTGCTTTTACTAGGTCTATAGCACAGCCAAAAATAGCTATGTGTTCTATGTCCCAATTCCCAATCTATTGACATGGAGAAATCTCAGCAGAAAAAACGGTTCCCATGTGTACTTCAAAATCTGGGTCTAATCCAATTGTGTTTGCTTTGAAGTATACAGTCGTATTGGCAGGCAGGTACCCATTACTAGTGATATGATTGCTCACCTGATATGTCGCTGAATAAATCTGATTAGATAAGAGCACATTTTCTTCGCAGCCACAGGAATTAAAATCAAATTCAGGAATCCAAGAGGGCCTTAAGTCTGGAACTTCCAAAGGGATACTGTGACTAGTCATGTAGGGCACAGTCACTGTTTCAATATAATTGACGAAATCATAATGACATTGTTTTGCACTGGGATCATGGAGTGGTTTAACGAGACCATTTGTGGTTGTCTTCGTAAACATAAAGAAATAGCTTGGTATGTTTCGTTCAATATTCTTAGCAACATTATTATAAAAATAACGCCAACCTATCTCATTCCACCAAGTAAATTGTGAGTACAAAACGTTTGGATCGGTCCCATGAAAATTGTCACAGTTGACATCATCAGAGTTAAGCATGATCCAATCTGGACTTAGCCAAATCACAGAAGATGTTTTAGTGTTATTCTGAATATTATCATTGGCATATAAATCAGTGATTGTATTGTAATCATCACTTCCAAAATTATAATGATCATAGACCCAACCATCGTTGTGTATGTTTGGTGTTCGTAGTTCATCATAACCAGCAGCATCTTCTTCAAACTGATGAATTAACTGACACCTTGGAGAATACCATTGTTTGAAATTGTGATTAGGATAGCTTACGGAAAGTGTATCATGTAAATATTCTAAATACGTGTAAATAGAACTGAAGCCATTAATAACTGTTGGATTGACAATACTATTGATAGAGTTTTCTTCCCCGAATGTAAAATCTAAATTTTGATTCAAACTGACAATATCTGCATTCTGGAGAATCGCATTCACTCTGTCAATATAATCTTCCGTTGTAAAATAAAGTTTGTCTCTATCTTTTAAAGCTAAATTTATAATGACATGTTTGCCATTGTTGAGTAATTCAAAAACCTGCTGGACTCTCTCTTCTACAGTCACAAAACGATTGTCTGCAAATTGATAGATGATTGAATTCATGCTTTGACTGGTGTTTAGAATATAATCTCGCCAAGCATTCCCATACAATCCAAACTCAGGAACTGCTGACACAGTAAAGGAAACCCACTCAGAGAAATTATCATTCTCAATAGATTCAGAAATCGAATTTAAGCCATCAGCTAGAACCCTCACTTGATGTGTGCCTTCAATAGCTGTCCAGGTTTTAGTATAGCTTACTAGGCTGTCAGCGGCAAGGCTGGCGACGTTTTGTCCAAAGACAATATCTGTGCTTGGATCATAACCATCGCTATCCAAGTCGATATAAATATGATTGGCAAAAGGGCCAGCATCTGCAGAGCCATTATTAACAACAGATGTACTAAATGTGATTTGGGTGCCTTCAATCTGCGGCCCGTCAAGTGTAGGCAAATCAACTGGTTTTAAATTTGGCCCACTAGCTAAAACAGTAAAAGAAATCCATGCAGAGCTGTTGTCAGACTCAATGGCCTCAGCAACAGTATTTGTACCATCAACAAGAACTCGTACCAGGTGTGTCCCTTCAACAGCAATCCAGCTTTTAGTAAAGTTAACTGTACTATCAACAGAAAGACCTGCTACACTTTGCCCTAACACAATATCTGTACTCGGATCATACCCATCGCTATGCAAGTCGATATAGAAATGATTGGCAAAAGGGCCAGCATCTGCCGAGCCGCTATTGATCACTGATGTGCTCAATGTGATTGGCGTACCGACCGTGAGCGAGCCATCAAGAGCAGGATCAGTAAGAGGCATCAAATTGGGATCGTTTCCACTGATTAGATGACTGACTGTATGGCCAACGTGAGCTAAGATATTTCGCAGCTGACAATCGTTAATTAGGAATGAATTAATTAAACACGAGGCTATAATGGTTAATAGTTCAGGTCTTATTTTTCGCATTTCGATTGCAAGTTAGGCTATTTTGGGAAGCTAAACCATATCCTCGAGCTGACTGTATTCATAGAGTGTATTGACTTTATATGTCCTTTACCTTTTACAATGAAGTCTGGATCGGTCATAGAACTAGTATTTCTGTCAATTCATTTATAAATTTGAGCGATTCAGATTCAATTTGTTTTGTTAAAGTTTTTCTATTGCCAAAGTCTGGTTTTTCTACAATGGTATGGTCAATAATGAATAGGCTATCGTCAATTGATTCAACCACATGATATGTATTCCAATCGCCACCTTTGAATATCTTCCAATACTTTTTTCGGATACGTTTATTTTGACCAGATAGGCAGATTGAAAAAGACGGTTGTTTATGATTTAAGATGATAACAAATTTTAATTTCTGTTTTTTCAGCTCTTCAGTTGTTAAAGAAAAGTATGAATAATCTGAATTACCTTGATATACATTTCCGCCTTTAAAATAGGACTCATATTCTTTAATGAAATAAGCTCTTAGCTCTTTCATGTAATTTATCAAATCATGATAGTCTACTTGTTCTTCACATTGAGGGCTTTTCTTTTTGTAACTCTTTAAATTTACATTGATCGTTTTGTCAAGTTTACTGTTTTTGGTTTTTTCAAGAGGGATGCATATGTCTAAGATGAATTTTTTTTCAGGATGCGTGTTATGGTCATTGTGATAAATTTCAAAATAATCACCGTCTCTAAATTCATATCCATTTTCCATAACCCAAATGCAGAAATTTTTCCATGACCTAGATATATTCGATGCTTTAATTTCAAATCTTCCAACAGCATAAATACCTTTCTGTATCGTAATTGGTCTAATGTCTCCTTCAGCTTGAATGTCCTGATTAATTGTAACACAGGCACTATGCCTCACCTTTGATAAATGAGTGACGTTGGGGTTGTCATGATAAATTGTAACGGCTTTAAAATCTATGGAAGTCAAGACTTTCTTTTTATGTCCCCACGCCATTAATCTTTTATAAAGATCACTGATTTTATTAAATCCTCCGATATGCATAATGCCAGCAAGTTTTATCTCTTGTAGTTCAGTTACCACTATTTGCGCATTCATGTCAAGCCATTTAATACTGTTTTCAATACTGCAAATGTATTTTTCAGTTGAGAAAGGGTCTATACCAATCTTGCTAAGCGTGTTTTTACCATCAGATTTAAATTGTGATGGACTCATCCCATAATACTTTTTAAATGTTCTTGAAAACGAACTCTCACTATTAAATCCATACTTATAGGCAAGTTCTTTTATAGATTTAGTTGAACCAATCAATAAGATGGAAGCAATACGTTCAACTCGTTTTCTAGTTACATATTGGTTTAAACTCTCACCTGTAATTGTTGAAAAAACTCTATGAAAGTGATAAGAGGAATAATGAGCTTTTTGTGATAACTGCTCAAGTGACAAATGGCTATCAAGATTTCTCTCAATAAAATCCAAGACGACATTTATTCGCTTAATGTATTCTTGCCGCGTTTTATTTAGGGCCTCTTCCATTTATGTTTTTCATCGAGCACATGCATTACATTGTTTAAATGTAAGTATGCTTCCTATGGTTCGATGTATTTTTCATCGACGTATCCTAAAAATACATCTCGCTAATAAACATTCCAAATTGCATTAGCGTTTGCTTTTGCGTCTGCGGATATATATCTTCTTAGTGCTGCTTTTGATATAATTAAGTAATTATATGTTTTTTTCATCGTGAAAATCTATTTACCTCATTGCTTATTTGCCACTTGGCATAATTTGTAAAGATCGCCAAGGGAATCTTAGCAACTATTAGTTAATAATTTAATTGTGTGATGACAAATATAAAGGAATCCATTGCTGATGTATTTAAGGCTATCAAAGCGAACCTGTGCCTTGGGTAGACGAAAAAATAACTGCTTTCATACAGCCATTTATGTAGTGCTTGAGACACTAGCTTCTTTAAGTTCTGATTCTACTAGCACTTCGTTGACGTCACGTTGTATTGCTCAGACGATTTGAATGTCCAAGTAGCACCATAGGTTGCTTCCGGATCATGGACTTGTGTACTATTCAAATTGACTCCAGTGAGTTGGTGTATGATGTAATGTTCTACGCTATTGAGTTCGTTAAAGCTCATTCTATTATGATTTTAATAAAGCTATTAGTTTTTTTACTTCTGCCATTAGACCTCGCCAGACACCATCAAACTCCGGCAGTGCATTGATTTGATGCTTTAGACTGCTTTCCCAATTTGCTTTGTATTTCTGCTCTTTCTTCTTTAAGACTTCCATTAATGATAAAGGATCTTTTTCCTTATGTTTAGACTTATCTGCAAAACCAAAAGCTACATCTTCTATCTCTACACCTGCTTGCTCTGTAAGATACCAAATGTCATAAATGTCTCTAGGTATACTCCGTTGTAATAAACATCTCAGCTTCTCTGCTAATGAATCTTCTAGACTATAAGCCTTGATCATATAGTTTTCTTCTTTATCAGAATAGAGATCTAGCACCTCCTTTTCTGCTACTCCATAATAGATCAATTCGTCTGTTGAAATATCTAATTTGATATCTCTCTCACCACCCAATGGTCCTTGGAATCTAAGATAACCCTTGTGCTGATCTGCAGATCCATCTTCTGGATGAAGAGCTACTTTTATTCTACTCTGGTCGTAAATCCATACACAGACAGAGGCAAACTCCGTTTCTATCTTTGCTCTACCCCAACCCTCGCCATGAAATGTAAAATCCATGTCCTCCGAAAATCTATAATCAGCAAACCACATTTTCTTGAGCACAGTACCTCCTTTGAATATGAGTGTTTCCTTCAGAAATGGGTTCTGACTGATACCTTTCAATATCCAGCCAATAACATAGTCTTTTAGAATCTGGGTATCCTGTACGTCTTGCTCACCAGCAAGCTGTTGTATTTCTCCTGGTCGTATCATGTCTCAGTCGTTTGTAAGAGTTCTTCTAAGTCTACATTATCTTCTATCCGCCACTTGCGATGAAACCGGCCTTTTATTTTCAAAGACGGGTCCAACTTGGTGTAGGCATCTGTAATGAGCGCAGAGAGGATGTTTTGCTCTGAGGGATAGAGGTCCATCTTATCAAGTATATAACCCAAGCGTTTCATAACTGCTTGTGAGTTGAACTTGATGGTATACTCGATAAGAACTTTGGGCTTGATTTTACTCTGAGCCTTTTCGATGGCTTTGATGATGCCTTCTAGACCACCAGCATATTGTGGCTTAGAGATACAGTCTATCAGTGTTTTTTCTATATCGCAGCAGTAGACCTTGGTATGATCATCGATCCATGTTTTTTTATATCCATAGAAGCGGGATTCTTGGTAGTGAATGATCTCAAATGAGATGTCTTGTATCTGCTGTTTCTTGGGATGGACTCTGGTAGGACTGATGATATACTCTTGCAAAGCAGGTTGTGTAATCAACTCATGGATTTGTAGCGCACTGTAGTAGCCGATGTAATATGGTCTAGGATACATCAGTCCATCTGCTACCTTATGCCAGTTGGGCATAAAGGACTTCCCTCGATGGCTCATTGGGTTGTAGGCATAGAGCCCTTTCTTAAGCTTGGTCAGCCATCCCTGCTTGACCATAGAATCCAATTGTACATATACCTTAGTCTCTATCCTTCCGTAATGGGCAAGCAATTGCTCTGGCGAAAAGACTTCTAAGCCCTCAGCCGTCAAAAAATCTAAGAGATGTATGTTACTATTTGTGTCAAGCATCTTAAGCTATTGCTTATATTCTTTACTTAGAACAAAATTAATGTCATTTTGTTATGTTTAATGTATTAAATATAATCAATATTCTTATTTAATCTACACAAAGCATAACATGTTTATTGAAAACCAGCTAATTAACTCTAATCTTGTTCAGCTAACACTAATCATGTTATTGTGCAATGATTAGGTTAAACTACAGTATGTCAAGATGTTATATTATCGCTTATTTTTAAAATCATTAAACTGATGAATGAGTTATGCTCTGCGCTATTTTGCTTGTTAAATCTCATAGCTAGAATATATGATTGATTAAACTTTTTTGGTGAGCATGTGAACTTGATACTTTTAAATCAACTTTTTCTTCTGTATCTGAAATGCTTACAAGTTTTTCGATTAATTCATTTTGGATTTCAATTGGTGGAATAATAAAGTAAAGTGTTCTTTGGGTTTTAACGCACTTCCAGTTTTGTACTTATGCTTACAATGTACCGGTAAATCATTTTGTTGGTGGATACAATAAATGCATTGGACCTAAAAAACAATAAACCCCCCATTCTCATAAATCTTCTCCCCATCCGCAAAGATCTCACCACCATCAGTCATGTCAGTAATCATGTCCCAATGAATCGCCGATTGATTCGTCGCACCAGTCTGCTTATACGCCTGCCCAACAGCCATATGAATTGTCCCTCCAATCTTCTCATCAAATAAAATGTTCTTCGTCGGTTGTTGGATGTTATAATTGGTCCCAATCGCCACCTCTCCAAAATGCCGGGCACCTTCCACCGCAAACACCTGATCAAGCAAGTCACCGCCTTTCTTGGCCTCCCATTTCATCACCTTCCCATTCTCGACCCACAGCGTAATGCCCTCCACTTCCTTGCCCATATAAATAGATGGATACGTAAAATGGACAACGCCATTCACAGTGTCTTCTATAGGACCAGTGAACACTTCTCCTGAAGGCATATTCGTCTGGCCATCCGAATTGATCCAGATTCTATCCTTGACTCTAAACGAGATATCTGTCCCATTACATTTGTAACGGATCAAATCTTTTTGATTCAGTAAATCGACGATCTTTTGCTGGTCAGCTCTGATCTGTAACCAGGAGCCTGCAGGATCATCGTCGTAAAGATGGCAAGCATTAAACACAAAGTGCTCATACTCCTCTAAAGACATACCCGCTTCCTGCGCGCTTGCCTGCGTTGGGTATTGACAGAGGCTACGCTTTAAGTCGCGGGTAGCCGTACGTTCGAAGTAACTGTGTAATAGACCCTTCATAGCGGCGGATCGTTTGCCTCTAGCTGCAGCATTAATGTTTTGATCTTCGCGCAGGTTAAACGGTGCTCTGATCGATAAAAATGCGTCAAACTCCTCCATTGCTTTTTTATACAAGGTTGGCATTTGGACTAATTGATCATCAGAAGCATCATTTAGGAAAATGCGATTTTTACCTCTAAAAGATAACTCAGTTTCTACGTGGGCGCCTCTTGCGATGGCTGTTCGATACACTTCTCGGACTAAGGGTTCGCCGAGTGTCGTACTCCTGATATAGAGTTTTTCTCCCTGTTTTATTTCTAAACAATAATCGACAAGTAAGAGAGCGTATTTCGAAAGTATAGTCATATGTATTGTCTTCGTAATTCTTGAATGTTACCAGCGTTTTGTTTGATACGGATACCTGATCTGATAATGATTTTCTACCATGATTTTTAATGTCTCACGTAGTTCAGCCATGTTTTCTTTTTTTAAAGCTGAAATAAATATATTGTTGTGATGGTAGGTATTGATTAAGTTTTGTTTTAATTCAGAAAGGATATTTTCCTTAACCTCTGCCTCTAAATATTTATCAAAATACCTGTCCCTGTACAGATCAATTTTATTAAAAACGATGAGTGTCGGTTTGTCGCTTACATCCAAATCTGTCAATGTTTTTGTGACTGTTTGGATGTGATCTTCATATTTTGGATGAGCTATATCCACAACATGAATCAGTATATCACTTTCTCTCACCTCATCCAACGTTGATTTAAAACTCTCGATTAAGTGATGTGGTAATTTTCTAATGAATCCAACTGTATCAGATAATAAAAAGGGCATGCGACCAAAGACCACCTTGCGAACAGTCGTATCTAGAGTTGCAAATAATTTATTCTCAGCAAAAACATCAGACTTGCTTAATACTTGCATTAAGGTTGACTTGCCGACATTGGTATACCCTACTAATGAGACTCTAATTAAATCACCTCTATTTTTTCGTTGGGTAGAATTTTGCTTATCTATTTTTTCTAATTTCGTTTTGAGAAAAGAAATTTTATCTCTTACAATACGTCTATCTGTTTCAATCTCCATCTCACCTGGACCTCTCATGCCGATACCACCTCGCTGTCTTTCTAAGTGTGTCCATAGACCTCTTAACCGCGGTAATAGGTATTGCATTTGTGCTAGCTCTACTTGTGTTTTGGCTTGTGCACTCTGAGCTCGACTAGCAAATATATCAAGGATGAGTGTACTTCGATCGACGATCTTTCTCTTGAGCTCTTCTTCTAGTATATTAGTTTGTTTGCCAGTCAGGTCATCATCAAATATGACAAGGTCAATATCATTGTTCTCCACATATTCAGCGATCTCCTCTAGCTTTCCTTTTCTAATAAATGTTCGCTTGTCTGGATGATCGGCTTTCTGTGTAAATCGTTTTACAGTATTCGCCCCAGCTGTCAAAGCCAAAAATTCTAGCTCATCTAGATATTCTTTAATTTGCTCTTCGGTCTGATTACGCTGTATGAGTCCGACTAAGATGGCACGTTCTACCTTTTTGTTTAAACCTGACTTTCTCTCTTTTCCTATTTTCCAATTATCACTCATACATCGTTTTGATCTGTTGTTTATTTTCTGATTAGCCAGCTAGCAGGATTTAATTTTGTTTGTCCTTTCCAGATTTGAAGTTGAAGTTCTGATTTATTATTGTCAATGGCAAGTGTTCCCAACGTTTGACCTCGTGAGACTTGATCGCCAGCACGGACATTTAATTCTTTGAGTTTGCCATAGACTACAAAGTAATTTCCAACTTTGACGATGACAACATTGAAAAATCCTGGTATCTGATTAATACTAGTGACCGTGCCATCATAGATAGATTTAACAACGCCACCAGGTTCTGTCAAGATATCTATGCCGTCGTTATTGATTTTGACATTTCTATTAATCTCGTGCGTTCGTTGACCAAATGAATGACTGATAACACCATTTTTCACAGGCCAAGGAAGTCTCCCTTTATTTTCAGAAAACGATGCGGATAATTCAACATAGTCTTCAGTATCGACGGCATTTTCAATTTCCCTACTGATCGCAATGCGAATTAATTCTGCCAATTTACTTTTCTCTTGATTTTGCGATTCCAACTCCCGAATTAATTTCTTTTCGTCCTTTGCAATTAATTTTAAGGCTTTGTCTTTATTGGATAATGTTTGACTTAGTTTCTGTTTTTCTTTATCAGAGTCTTTCAGTAATTTTTCTTTCTTCGATTTTTCATCCTGAATAGTAACAAGTAAACCTTGAATACTATCTGCTTGCAGTTGAATGAGTTGCGATTTCTGTTTTGTGTAATTCTGAAGTTGTTTTGAATATTGAGATCTGAGGAATGCTTCTTTTAAACTCCCTGAAGATAAGATATAAACTAAGCTATTGCCAGATAATTTTTGTTTGTAACTCGATCTAAGTAGTGATGCATACGTTTCTTTTAAATCTTGGTTTTTCAGCTGCAGGTTTTTAAGAAGTTCTTCATGAGATAAAAGTTCGGTGTCTGCATGTTTAAGCTGAGCTGTTATATTTTTGACAATAGATTCTCTGTTTTCAACTTGCTTCTGAACAATCTTAAATTGATCTAGCGTTTTGGCTTTGTCTGTACGTGTATTTTTTAAATACGAATTGGTAAGTGCAATTTTCTTTTGAATGCGCGCTTGTTCTTTTTGTAGCTCTGCAGCTGTTTGCCCAATTAAGCAGAGCGAACAAGTAAGCAGATATATGGTGATTAGATATTTAATTATCGTAAGTTATATAATGCGAAGGTATGTTAAACGGCGTAGATTTCGGCACATTAAATTCAACATCTGAAATACTAATGTCGGCTGAGGCATTCTCATTGCTATCTATGGGTGCATAATAGGTTCGTTTGTGAGAGTAATTCTTATGCTTTCCAGCTTTTTTATAATCGGAAAAATTGATGAGGACCTCTCTTCCATAAGTGTCAATGATTGAATGTTCATTGACCTTAAGTGAACCTGGATCAATCATATATTTTACGGTATAGCCATCTGAGGAGGCGTATAATTCATATTCCTCACCTATTCGTCTTGACCGCAAATTTGCCTCATCTGGGATCAAACAGTTGCCAACTAAGAAAGATTGTATTTTCTTAAATTCTAGGTCAATGCCATATAGTTCGCTGTAATCTTCAATACTCTTTCTTTCATAATAATTTTCAAATGGATACATCACATAGATAGAGTCTGTGGTGATTTGCATGCGCGCCATTGACAAACCAAATTTTTTGAAGTTCATCCATATAAGACTATCTTTTTTAACGCGAACTGTCGCTGAGACCCGACCTGAGTCATAAGAACTTTTAAAATGAATTTTTGCTTTAGCTGAAAACCAGTCATAGTTGACATTATGGTCTTCAATAGCCTCAGCTAATTGATCTGCCGTTCTTTCTTTAAATGTCTCTGTGGTCTGCACTTTTTTTGACTTACAGGAGATGAGAGTCAGTGTCAACACACATACGAATAACACACCTTGTTTAATCATTGATCAATCCTATTTCTAATTAAGACGGTCTTCTATGTCATTTAGTAGCAAATCCAGTTGAGGATTTTTAATATTTAGGTCTTGATTCTTCGCTTTTGTTGCCCAGGCTAGTGCTTTTTTATAATCGCCATAATGATAAGATGCTTGAGCTGCTGCAACCGCAATTTTATATTTCAGCTGTTTGTTTTTGCCAGACATGAGCATAGCTTCTTCAAAATTATCAATGGCTTCGTTGTATATTGGACCTCTTGATTTTTTCCACTGCGCCTCAGTCATCCCTCTCAAAAACAAATCTTCTTTTGAAAGTTTCTCCTCAATTTGGGCACCATAGCTCGCACCTAAAAAATAATAGCAGAGCGGTTGATTGGGGTAGTAGTTAAGTGCTTGGTCAGCTGTAGTCGCTAGTTGAGTAAAGTCTTTTGTTTCTGCCAACGCATACATCAATTGCTCCCAAACTGGAAATACCTTCTTGGTTCTTTGAATAGCATTTTGATATTTGGGGATTGCTTGTTCTAATTGATTCAAACCCATATATGCATCTCCGTAGATGGCATAGGACTTGGCATCATCGGGATGTGTAGATTCGAGTGCTTCTAAATTATTAAGCAAACTTGTTGTTGCTGCATCATCTAATTCACCAATCTTAGATACATAAGGCACTAACTCCATAATCTTTTTATCAATGCTAACATCATCTTGTAAAATCAATGATTCTATCGAATTTAAAAAGCCTGCCTCAGAGGTATTGGCTGTTTGGCCAGATAATGCCATAGCAGCTGTTGGATTAGAGGGATCTAATTGCTGTACTTGTTGATATACTTTTTTAGCATCCTTCTTCTTACCTATTTCTGTATAGTAGCTTGCCAAATTATTCAGATATCTAACCTCTGACGGAAATGCATTGGCTAGTGATTTCAATTCTTCGACGGCTTGTTTTGTCTTCCCAGATGAAGCATATAACTCGAATTTTTTTCTGCTGGTTTCTTCAGTAATGCCTTGAATAACTTCTAATCTGTTATAACTTGAGATCGCTTTATCATATTGAAGGGCTCTACTAGCAAGTTGAGCATGTTTTTGAAGGAATGCTCCATTGGAAGGCTCCTTAGCTAGAAGTTTATCCATATAGCCTACGGCATCTTCATAGCGTTCTTTATTTTCTAAAAATCGAGCGTATGTGCGTAGATACCATTCATTAGTTGGCGCATTATTGATCGCCTTTTTAATATATTTTTCAAAATTATCATCGTCATCCATTTTTGAATAGACTCGACTTAGCTTGAAAGCAATGGCATCATTTTGTGCGTCCTTTTTGAGAACTTCTAAATACGCTTCTTCAGCTTCTTCGTACTTTCCTAATAAGAATTTGATCTCAGCTTGCAGAAATGCATCTTCAGCTTGAATCTCTTCTTCTGTATAAATGCCTGGTTGTGCGAGCAGTGAACTGGCAATCAATAGGCAAAAGCCAAAAATGAATATGAGGAATCCCCTTTGAATCATGACAACGTAACGTATTTGAGTTAACCTAGGGTATAAAATTAGAAGTGATTTCACAGCCTTCACACAATTCTATTCAAAAACATACTGCAATACAAACTTCGAATTGAAGGCTCATTACTCGATGACAGTCAATTTGAGCATGTTTGTCCTAAACTTACGTTTGATGGGCATACTGCCTGTATTTATGATGACATCACCAGATTTAACGATTTTCTTCTCTTTTAGAATGTTCGTAAGGTCCTCAATAGTTTCATCTGTTGTCGTAAACTTTTTATAAATAAATGAGCGTACGCCCCAAATTAGATTCATTTGGCATAACCTTTCATGCGTGCTGGAAAACACGAATATGGCACATGGTGGTCTATAACTAGATATTTTGAAGGCAGTATGGCCCGATTCTGTAAGAGAGACAATCGCTTTAGCTTTGACCTCTTCGGCCGTTTTTGCCGCTGTAATGCAGACTACATCGGAGAGATATGTTTGGGATTTACTATCAGTTTTAGCCCGTTTACCTTGAATCATGTAGTTTTTCTCCGCTTCAGCAATGATGTTGTTCATCGCCTGTACAACTCGTTCAGGATGCACGCCCACAGAGGTTTCACCACTCAACATCACTGCATCTGCCCCATCATGAACAGCATTGGCAACATCGGTCACTTCCGCTCGAGTTGGATTGTAGTTGGTGATCATACTATCCATCATTTGGGTGGCGACAATGACAGGTTTAGCTTTTTGGATGCACCTCTTAATGATGTTTTTTTGTATAAATGGAATTTGTTCAATAGGAACCTCTACGCCCAAATCTCCTCGGGCAACCATAATGGCATCTGAGGCTTTGATGATTTCTTTAATATTTTTAACGCCTTCTGGCTTCTCTATTTTGGCTATCGTTTTCGCCATATGACCACTATCGGTGATCATGGCTTTGAGATCTATGATTTCTTCAGCTGTCCGCACAAAAGATAAGGCTATCCAATGAACAGGTTGCGTCAATATAAATTTAAGATCTGCATGATCTTTCTCCGTCATTGCTGGTAAGGATATAGCAGTATCAGGAAGATTGACCCCTTTGTTTGATGACAAGACACCACCAAACAAGGTTTTTAGCTTCACATTCGATTTCCCATCAGTTTCTGCAACCTCAAAGACCAATTTGCCATCATCAACTAATATTTTCTCACCCACATTCACATCTTGTGCAAACAATTCATAGCTCATATAGGCCATTTCTTTGTTTCCAACGCATTTCTTATTCGTAAATGTGATGATATCACCCTTATCTAACAGAGCCCCATCGCCTTCCATTTTACCGATTCGTAGCTTTGGGCCTTGTAAATCAGCAAGAATTCCAATGTTAACATTGAGTTCTTTATTGATTTCAACAATTGTCTTAATGGTGTTACCATGTATTTCATGAGACCCATGAGAGAAGTTCAACCTGAAAATATCACACCCATTTTGAATGAGTTTGATTAACATTTCCTTGTGAATGGATGCAGGACCTAGGGTCGCGACAATCTTCGTACTTTGCTTATCCTGTATGACCATATAGTAAGTGTATGTTTTACAATATTTAAGCTGGCAAATGTAAGTTAACTATTGTAATTCAAAGGATTATTGGATTAAAAGACTTTTAATTCGTGTTGGGGGAACTAAATAATACCCTAATCTTTGTTCTAGATGTATCTTAAAGTTATTTTCGCGCTAATAAAAAGCAAAGCATTATGTCAGAAATTGCAGACAAAGTAAAAAAAATCATTGTAGACAAACTAGGAGTAGACGAGTCCGAAGTATCAGCTGAAGCTAGTTTCACTGAGGATTTGGGTGCCGACTCATTGGATACAGTCGAACTCATCATGGAATTTGAAAAAGAATTTGATATTTCAATTCCAGATGAAAAAGCTGAGAATATCCAAACAGTTGGACAAGCTATAGAGTTTTTAGAGGCTAAATAGTTTCCACTTCTTAAAAAAGTTAAATCCACAGGTGGTATAACCACCTGTGGATATTTTTTTTGGTAGATTTATAGCATGAATCGTGTAGTCATCACAGGAGTAGGAGCTATAACTCCCATAGGGAACAACATTGCCGAATATAAGGATGGTCTTTTCAATGGAGCGAGCGGTGCCGCTACAATTACTCATTTTGATGCGACTCATTTTAGCACCCAGTTTGCGTGTGAGGTGAAAAACTTCAATGTAGAAGATCACATGCATAGGCGAGAAGCGAGACGTATGGACCGATTCACACACTATGCTGTAGTTGCCTGCGAGGAAGCTATAGGTGACTGTGGTATTGATCTGGAGACAATTAATAAGGATGACGTTGGCGTGATTTGGGCGAGTGGCATTGGGGGCTTAGGTACGATGGAATCGGAGATCGGCGAAGCTGCCATTAATCCTGTTCCAGTCCGATATAACCCATTCTTCATCCCTAAACTGATCGTAGATATTGCAGCTGGCCATATTTCTATGAAATTTGGGTTTAGAGGACCCAATTTCGCTACTGTTTCAGCGTGTGCCTCATCGAATAATGCTATTTCAACGGCAGTCGATAATATTAAGCTAGGTCGAGCTAAAATGATTGTTACCGGCGGATCAGAAGCTTCCTGTACCAAAACAGGAATTGGGGGCTTTGGGGCGCTCAAGGCTTTATCCAAGCGGAATGATGATCCTGCGACGGCTTCGAGACCTTTTGATAAGGATAGAAATGGCTTTGTGTTAGGAGAAGGTGCTGGAGCTTTAATCGTAGAAGATCTCGAACACGCAAAGGCTCGAGGAGCAAAAATATATGCAGAAGTCGTTGGATCAGGAAATACTGCAGATGCTCATCATCTTACAGCACCTCATCCGGATGGCTTAGGCGCCAGCAATGCGATGAGAAAGGCCTTGAAAGACGCCAAACTGAATATAGACGATGTAGATTACATTAATGTTCATGGTACCTCAACTCCATTAGGGGATATTGCAGAATCTAAGGCGATTTTAAACGTCTTTGGAGATCATGCCTATAAACTTAATATCAGTTCTACGAAGTCAATGACAGGTCATTTGTTAGGGGCAGCTGGAGCAGTTGAAGCATTAGCAGGAATCTTTGCAATACAAGATAATGTTGTCCCGCCAACAATAAATCACTTTACAGATGACCCAGAATTAGATCAAAAGCTTAACTTTACGTTCAACCAAGCACAATCCCGCAATGTAGATGTTGTCCTCAGCAATACATTCGGCTTTGGCGGACATAACTCGTCTGTCATTTTTAAGTCATTCATTAATTGAGAGCTTGGTACTAAGATTTTATAATTACTACATATCTTCAGACAAAGATTTAGCTAAAAAGCTGAAATCGATCCTTGGCTTTACGCCCAGACGATTAAATCTTTTTAAGCTGGCATTCTATCATAAGTCGATGAAGAACGTCAATGATGGTATTGAGGATTATAACAATGAACGACTCGAATATCTTGGAGATGCTTTATTGAGTACAATCGTCGCAGATTATCTCTTCAAAAAATATCCCAATAAAGACGAAGGTTTCCTCACAAAAATGAGATCCAAAATTGTAAAGCGGAAATCTCTAAATGCATTGGCCGAGCAGATGGGGCTTGATCTTATTCTGTCAAGTTATTCGCAAGGTAAATTGAGTAGTGCCATGATGGGCAATGCTTTGGAAGCTCTAATTGGTGCCATTTACCTAGAATACGGCTATAAATTCACAAAAAAATATGTGGTCAAACAGATACTCCGAGAGTATATTAATATTCATAATTTAGAAACAATCGATGATAATCATAAGAGCAAACTCTTAGAATATTGTCAGAAGCATGGTCACAATGTGGATTTTAGATTGATCAATAAATACAAACACGATAAACGAGATCGATTCAAAGTTGCGATCGTATTAAATGGAAGCGAGGTTGCATATGGAGATGATTTTAATAAAAAATCAGCAGAACAAACAGCATCCAAACGAGCACTTATTGAACTTGAGCCTTTGGCAACATAAATGGATTCACTCACACAGATTGCCTTAGGGGCAGCGGTCGCGGAAGTGACCTTAGGTAAAAAAATTGGAAATAAATCTATTCTTTGGGGAGCCATCGCAGGCACAATCCCTGATTTGGATGTGTTGGCCAACGGCTTCATGAGTCCTCTTGACGCATTGTCCTTCCACCGAGGAATATCCCATTCATTTTTATTTTCTATTCTTGCTGCAGCAGGACTTGGCCCACTCGTCGATTGGATCTATCAATCCAAATGGCATCATCGAATAGCCTTCAGCTGTTGGGCCTTTCTCTTTTTAGGGATTGGTATACCTATTCTCTTTTCATCAATGGGTTTGGTCGTCAAGCTGATTGCATTTGCGATGATCGTCATTATTATTTATTCTTTTTATAAAAAAATATCACGAGCCCTCTCCTCTAACCATATCAGCAACTCGTTGGGATTGGACAAAGTTGTTTTTTTTGACGATTGTGACACATCCCATTTTAGACACATTTACGACTTATGGTACACAGCTGTTTCAGCCCTTCTCATCTGTAAGGGTCGCCTTTAATAATATCTCAGTAGCGGATCCTTTATATACCATTCCCTTAATTATTGCCATTATTGTCATGTCCAGATTTGCACGGACAGATCAAAGACGACAGAGAGTCATGTGGGCAGGCATAATCATCAGTTCGCTTTATATGGCATTTACGATTTGGAATAAGTCTCAGATTAATGATGTCTTTGAAAAAACGATGAAGAAAGAAAATATTGAGTATAAGCGATACATGACCTCCCCAACTATTTTGAATAATGTGTTGTGGTTTTGTCTGGCTGAGCGCGAAGACGATTATGTCTTTGGATTATATTCTCAGGTTGATAAAAAGAAAGAGGTGGTGCTCAACACCATGGATAAGAATTGGAAGATGCTTGACGCTCAAGAAAATGATGAGGTCATTAACACCTTGGCCTGGTTTAGCAATGGCTATTACACAGTGATGAAGCGCAAGGATGGGTCTTTGCAAATAAACGATATGCGCTTTGGTACCTTTGATGGATCAGTAAAAGATGAGACCGGTTTTATCTTCAGATTTGGTGTTGAAAAACAGGCAGATGGAATCTATGTTCTTACAGATGAGCAAGCTGGTCCACCAAATGAAGAGAGGATGGGTATTTTTAAAACCTTGTGGGCGCGGATTAAAGGGATTTGATTGTGCACATATAGGCCTTACTCATTCTTTGTTTTCTGAAACAATCGAAATCAATTCTTCTCTTCTGACATCACCATCGACAAGACCAAAATTGTCACTTCTAAAATTCCAATTCGCATAGCCGATACCTGTTTCGCTAAACAGGGCGATCATATCCTCATACCACTGCAAGCGATCTTTTTCAGGTGCTTCTTCGACAATGCCAAATTCACCACAATACAAGGGCAAGCCTAATTGCTTAGCTTTGTTGATCGGTTGCTGCCACATCTCTAGTAAAGCAGCTTTATTAAATTCTCGATCGACCCACTTTTCGACAATCGATTTTTGCTCTACAAGAAGGCCCCCAAATTCTGAATTTGTAAGAATGACTCCTGGATAATGAACGGGACCTTTGTAATCTTTTATGCCTGTCCAACTTGCTGAATAATGACTTAATAAGAATGGCTCATAAAAATGAAAACTCAATAATATATTGGGATCATTTGGAGGTACTTTTAAGGCATCAAATGTAGACGCCGATTGCCAGCGATTAGAGCCTATGACAATTGTACGCTCTGGCTCAAAGGCACGAATGGCCTTAAATGCACTTGCTAATAAGGTATTCCACTCTTCATGCTCATCTGCAACAGCTTCATTCATCAACTCATAGGCGACCATATGATTGGGAAATTGTTTGAGCGTTTTTGATAAGTCCCGCCATAAGTCAAAGAATTTTTCTTGTTCTGAAGGATCAGTCCACAAGGGTTTAACAGCTTCGTTAAAATGATGAGAACGTAGAATGTGTAAGTCCACAATCACTCTAAGCTTAGCTGCGATACTCCACTTGATGCACGATTCTAGTAATGCAAAGGCATCATCATGCCGCTGTCCTGACTCATCCCAGAGTTGTTCTTCGTCAATCGGTAAGCGGATATGATCAAATCCCATTTCCGCAATAGTCTTAATATCATGTTCAGTAAAAAAGTTTTCTCGCTCTATACCTCTACGTTTACTCTGAGACAACCAGTGCGCAATATTTGTTCCTTTTGAGACTACAAATTTTTCGGCTCTAGACTCTTGAGCTTGTTGTGCAATATTATTTTGGCAAGAGCTAAATGTCATTACACTTAAAAGCAAAAAGATAAAGACAATACTTTTCATGATAAATAAATAAGAATTCTGCTACCTAAACTAATTATTTTTAATTGAAACCGTATGTGAAATGATTAACAAATGCATAAATCATTTCATTCCATGAAACTATAATTGATATTAATTCAAAGTTGCTTTAGTGATTATTGGTTTCGAGCCTAGATATTCCCTTGAGGGGATTATGGTCCGAAGACTCTCGTGAGTCGTCGAGACTCTACGGAGGGTGGAATTGAGATGTATGCAGATTCCTTTCGAGGAAGTCTATTGAACCACAAAGCCTCTAAGGCACTAAGGCCCACTAAAGAATAGTTGCAATCATGAGTCTTATTCATAATCCAATTTTTTAAAAATGTTTTTTACAAGTGGTATTATTTATTTAAAATCAATAATTTATGCTGGTGAAAGCTAACGAAGAAATTCTTGATGGAGGGATGTCTGCTGAAAGTGTTGTCCGCATTGGTGATATAGTGCATAGATCTAAATCTGCAAATTATAAATTTGTACATTCAGTATTACAATATTTAGAGACTTGTCATTTCCCATACTCACCTCGTTTTATTGGCATTGATGATGAAGGTAGAGAAATGCTAAGCTTTATGGAGGGGCATGTACCTCGAGAATTACCAATGACCTTTGAGCAAAAAATAGAAGCGATACAGATGATGAGACAATATCATGATGTATTTGTGAATACTATATATGCAGATAAATCTGAAACAGTATGTCATAATGATTTTGCACCCTGGAATATTATTATAAAAAACAACGTCGTGGTTGGGTTTATAGATTTTGATGAAGCTTCACCTGGCAATAGAATTGATGATGTGAGTTATTATATTTGGACTTGTCTAGATCTCGGCACGTCAATAGAATCAAATGCCAACCAAATCGAAAACATTGCAAAACTGGTGAATGCCTACGGTCTTGAAGATACCTCAGAAATCATTTCTTCATTTCTTAAACAACTAGAAAGAATACTAACTTTTCGAATGCGAATCGTGTTAGAAGAAGGGGATCAGAGTAAAAGAGACTTCTCAAGAAATGCAGTCAAAAATATCAAGAGAAGTATGGCTTGGATTCATGAACATAAAGACAAGATTGAAATTGCGATTGAGTCAATCAAATAATATTTGCAGCTATAGATAATGGATAACATTAAAATTATAAATCGCGACATAACAAGCAATGAGTTGAACCGCGTTCATGCTGGTTTTGATGAGCACACCGTTGATAATAAAGTAAGCGTACAAAGCTCAATTCGATTTGGATATGTGGCAGAAGACAACCATAAGTTCATCGGCTGCTCTTCGGGCTTGGCCTATAAGAACGGCGATCTTTTTTCAGGCTGGTTTTACCTAACGGATTTATTTGTTGAAAAAGAATATCGAACTCAAGGTATTGGGGCGCACTTATTATCTGCCTTAGAACAAGAATTAAAAGTGAATGGGATCATTCATATTTGGACATGGACCGCAGGTTATGAAGCACCTAGGTTTTATCAAAAACAAGGTTATCATATATTTACTGAAATGGAGGGCTGGTATTCTGATGGTAGCGCAAGAGTTGGATTCAGGAAAAGATTATAACTAACTGAAAGTTAAAAACAACAAGCAATCTTTCCCCATTAAACTAGTTGACTGTAAAGATAATCTTGACTAGTGCTTTTGGCGCATTTTGCACATGCACGTCGTTGCAGAACCGGACATGATAGCTAAGGCTATCAGACCGAACCTGTACCTAGTTCATGCACAAACTTCCCTCAAATTCAACTATTCAATATATACTTGACAGACCACTAGTAGAAAAGATTGCCTATCGTTTTTCAAAAAAAGGATTTTTATTGTTGTCTAAACAGGCACTGCCCCCCATAAACAAATCACAATTGACATCAATGTTATGGAGATAAACCAGTAGCCCAAATAGACCCAAAAATAGGTGCTTGACTTTTTTTCAAAAATAACAACATAGCCTAAAATTGGTAATGCATATAACAGCGTAGCAGCAAATCCATGTGCAAGCCCATGCGAGAACGTATGAAATTTACCACCATATTCTGCTAGAAACGCAGCTGCACTCCCTGTTTTCATTAAGTTAGCGTCCGCTCCTACCATGCCAAACACACCAACCTCATGAATGGAGAAATTATAAATACCAAAAGCTAAAAGAGCATTTAGTAAAAGACTAAGTAACAGTTTCATGGGCTTCACGGGGGAAGCCGTTTTTTCAGTAGACATATCTGCCATCGCGTGCCATCTTTTGCCGCCAAAAACACTGTCGTGAAACCAAATATAGGCTAACAAAAAAGGAATAAAAGCTGTACCAAGTAGAACTAAAAAATTAGGAGTCATAATAGTGGGTTTATGTGTTTTGAAAATTGATTACGGATTACATCGGTGCACATTCACTAATCTCTATGCTATGATCAGGATAGCTATATATTGGATGTCCTTTAAACATAGCTTCTGCTTCTGCAAGACTATTAGCAGTAACGACAGAATAACCGGTTACTAGATGTTTACTTGGTGACCAAGATTCTCCATCTGTACTCGAGCTTGCAGGTAAAAATGGTGAACCCATGTCTTTGACTCGTTCGCCATACTTGGCTTGCCAGGCTCCCCAAGGTGCCAGCATCTCTGCTTTTTGTTCTGGCGTCAATTCAGGTGGTGCTTGGTGAACGCCTGATGTGTTGTAATACAGTGCAATAAAAGTTTTCATAAGACTACGTTTTTGTGTTTAGAAATAGATTTCAAACACATGACGAAGCTGATATTAAAAAGGGGGACAAGCTGATCTGCTTATTTTAAATTTTTGAGTTCTAGTCTATGATTTTATAAAATTTGAACCACATAGGATGATAGATACATAGAAAAAAAGGGTATAGGTTTTATTATCTTATCTATCAGGTTGGCTCTTAAGAGGACGGTGCTCTGCACCAATTATAGTAGTTCTAGAAGTACAAGATAAATTAGCTATGTATCTATCATTCTATGTGGTTCAATTAAAACTATGTAGTATGATGTTTACACCTTCCCCATCGCTTCTTTCAACAGAGCATAATTACTCTCAGACATCTTATGTAGAGGTAAGCGTACTTGATTTCCAGCTAAGCCTTTTAGTTTCATAGCGGATTTGATCCCAACAGGATTACCTTCTACATAGAGCCAATGATGTAAATCGTACGTTGTAAAATTAAGCGCACGTGCTTGAACATAATCTTGGGCCAGAGCGGCATTAATCATACTGGAAAACTCTTTAGGATAAGCATTTGCAATGACAGAAATGACGCCATCCCCTCCTGCAGCTACCATTGGCAAAGCCACCTCATCATCACCTGATGTGACAAAAAAGTGATCCGGTTTATTCTTTATGATTCGAGTCGCTTGTATTAAATCACCAGTTGCCTCTTTTATACCAATGAATGTTTTACTGGCATTGGCGAGCCGAATGGTTGTTGACCACTCCATATTCGATTTCGTCCGACCAGGGACATTGTATAAGATAATAGGCACCGGGCTGACTTCTGCGAGCGCCATATAGTGTGCATAAATGCCTTCTTGTGATGGCTTGACATAACCTGGACTCGAACTGAGGATAGCTGCAATACCATCAAAATTATAGCTTTTGATCTTTTTGACCATTTCACTGGTATTGTTTCCTCCAAAATTACCAGCAACAATTGGTTTTCGACCAGCATTCTTTTCGATCACAAAATCTAGAATACGCCTCGCTTCATCTTCATTAAGCGTAGCCGTTTCACCAGTTGATCCCAGAGGGACCAAGTAGTCAACACCACCAGCTATGACATGCTCAATCACCTTTTCATAGGCATCAAAGTCGACCTCTCTATTTTCATGAAATGGTGTAATTAAGGCAACACCAGTACCTCTAAATATATTTTCCATTGAGGGCATCTTGATCTTAGGAAGCGGTTTTTACAGCAGATTTGACGACTGTGAAGTCGCCCATTTTATTATACTTTTTAAGTCTGTGATCTATGAGTTGTTTTGGCGTTAATTGACTTAATTCTTCGATTTGTTTTTTAATGTGATTTTTTAATGTTCTTACCATTTTCATTGGATCAATATGTGCGCCTCCGATAGGCTCCTTAATAATATCATCCACCAAACCAAAATCCTTCATATGATCTGATGTCAATTTCAATGCTTCCGCTGCATCTTCTTTATGATCCCAACTCCGCCATAGTATGGACGAACAAGATTCTGGAGATATAACGGAGTACCAGGTGTTTTCAAGCATAAAAACGCGGTCACCCAAGCCAATCCCTAAGGCACCTCCTGATGCACCTTCACCAATCACATAGCAAATGATTGGTACGCTTAATTGAGCCATTTCAAACAGATTCCTTGCAATCGCCTCGGCCTGACCTCTCTCTTCTGCTTCAAGTCCTGGGTAGGCACCCGGTGTATCAATCAGACAGACCACAGGATAGCCAAATCGTTCTGCCAATTTCATTAATCGCAATGCTTTTCTGTAACCTTCTGGATTCGCCATTCCAAAATTTCTGAATTGCCGCATTTTGGTATTCACTCCTTTTTGGTGACCTATAAAAATGACTGGCTCATCATTAATCTTACCTATACCGCCGACGATCGCCTTATCGTCTTTAAACTTGCGATCTCCATGCAACTCTACAAAACGCTTGCACATATTCTCAATGTAAAACATGGTATATGGCCGATTCGGATGTCTGGACAATTGTACTTTTTGCCAACCATTCAGATTACTGAAGATTTCCTTTGTCTTGACTTTGATTTTTTCCTCAATCTCCTTGGTTTTGTCTGAGATGTCGATTTCCCCGTCTTTCCCTACTTCTTTGAGCTTTTCGAGCTGCTCATAGAGCTTTTCAAGAGGCTTTTCAAATTCTAAAAAAACCATTACAGTTGGATTTTAGTGTTAGCAATACAGTGAAGTGATTTCATAATGTACGGTCAATTTATTGGTATTTTAATGAAGTTCATCACTTCAGCTTTTTCTCGATCCATAGATTTAGCTATGAACCTTCAAAGGAGCTTTGTTTTGAAAATCAAGCATATACGACTAATTTTAACGTACATTTTTTAATTACTTCAACCAAAGATATACAAAGCGGCTATAATGCAAAGCGAATCTGTAAGTCAAATCAGTGAAAGACTATTTTCAAACTTTGAAGCAAATTCAGATTGTCTGCTAAAGGGATGCTTGGGTGAGAAAAAAATGAGCAAGGAATTATAAATGTGTTCCTGAAAAGTGTCTCGCCTCAAGGAGCTAAACATCCTTGTAAGCTGAGATGAGATTTGCAGTTCCCAAGATCTTCTTATCTTATCATCTGAGAATACCCAAATTACTTTTATATGGATATAAATTTATTAAATGCTAAATCCGGCAATAGAGAGAATGATAGGATATTTTATCATAAGAAAGTTATGTGAATAATAGGATGAGATATGAAAGAACTTAAAATATGCATGCTGTTTTTACTGCTATTTGTAATGCAACAATGTGCAACAGCACAAGTCGATCTATTTGAAATGGAAAGTATCCCAAGCCAACCGCCAGAAAATCTGGATATTTATCTGGTAGTCGGTCAGTCAAACATGGCAGGTAGAGCGACCATCAGGGATGAAGACAAACATACCATTGAGCATGCCTACCTTTTTACGGGAAGTGAAACGACGCCATGGGTTGAAGCAACAAATCCTCTCAACCGATATTCTACAGTACGAAAAACAATGAAGATGCAGCGCTTAAGTCCAGCCTTCGCTTTTGCCCGATCAATCGTTGCAGAGCAAACCGAAAATGAAGTTGGGCTTGTCATGAATGCAAAAGGAGGAACAAAAATAGTGCAATGGTTGCCTGGAACGGAATTGTATTTGTCTGCCATTAAACAAACTCACGATGCTTTGAAACATGGGGTGTTAAAAGGAGTTATCTGGCACCAGGGCGAAGGAGATTGTGACCCAGTCCGGGTTAACTTGTACCTAGTGCATTAAGTTCTAAATAAATAGTACCTTAATATTAACAAACACAAAACTTATGAGAGGGAGTAACCCAGCCCCTCCCTTAACAGTAAGCAAAATTCAGATTGAAGCTCTTGAAAGATTAAAGAGACGATCTGGAAA
>CALGLU010000022.1 GCA_937959275.1 uncultured Saprospiraceae bacterium
CGCTAGCATTGGGCTATTCGATATGTATGCTTATTATTGTTCAAAATTAATGAAACCGCCCAGTACGTAAGGCGTACGCTGGGTGGTGTGAGAGGACGAAACGACCAATTTTATTATTGCTCGTTTCTCCTACTCGATTGTTTGTTGAAGCTCTTCATTTTTTTGATCGAAACCGAAGACAGTATTCTATAGAAAACAATTTGCTTATTTCTATTCCTTTTTGGACTGGTCCACTGTTGGGTCCAATCTCAATGTGAATATCACAGATGAGTTTATATTGCCATTGTGGTGCATGTTCGATGTATAGGTGCAAAATTTGGTCTTTAATAATTCTTTGCTATCTTGGGATTAAAGACAACGACCAACTTTATTAATCTATTAAAACAATATGCATGAAATTTTCATTAACAACGAGTTTAGTACTATGTGTTTCTATTTGCTTTGGGCAATATAATTATGGGCTTGAAGTGGAGCAGCAGGATGCCAAAATTGAAGGAAAGCTGAATTTGGTAGATGGTATAAGTTCTGTTTTTATTGGTGCCAATGCAGGTATAAATGATGATGGCAGTAATAATCAAAATACAGTAGTCGGTACAAATGCAGGTTCATCAATAACAACTAGGTCTTATAATGCATTTTTTGGGTATAACGCGGGTATCAATAGTACGGGTGGACAAAACACTTTAATAGGCTCTTTTTCGGGAGAGAAGCTTACTTCTGGGTTCAGTAATACTTTCATAGGACATTATAGTGGATTAAGAAGTACTACAGGTATTAGTAATGTCATGATAGGTACGTTCGCTGGGAGTGCAATTGACGGAGGTAGCAATAATACTATTATTGGAAATTCCGCAGGACCATCATCAGGACAAGGAACAATTGGATTTGGAAATAATAATGTGTTCATTGGGCATTTGGCAGGTAGTTTTCTAACTAAAAATGATAGTAATAAACTCGTCGTTGAATCTTTGGCTCAGAACCAAACGACATACCCCTTAATTTATGGCGAATTCGATAATAATTTACTCAGAGTTAACGGCACTCTCCACATCTCGGAAACCGCAAAACTAGAGCCTCAATCTGGTCCACCGTCAACATGCACCACAGCAGCAGAATATGGACTCATGTATTATGATAGCTCAGTGACTCCAAATAAATTAAGGCTTTGTTCTGATACGGGATGGAATGATTTGAACTGATTGCCTCACAGCGTATCCGATTCTAGTGGCGTTGCGAAAACAGTAAAATGAGTATGAAGAGTCGTGAGAGCGAAGAGGTTCATTCGCGATTCTGTGAGAGGCTTAGGCATTGAGAGTTCCCTTTGTGTAGTCGATTTTATTCTTCGATCTCATCTTCACAGAGCACAAGCCTTATTTCCAAAGTTTCATTTTTGTAATTCTTATAATTCAATTCCACAAAACCATAATCTTTATTGAATTTATAATTTAGGTAAGATATTCCAAAAGGAAATTTAGATTTGGATTTAATTTTCCAGCATTCAATTTGACCACTCTTTAGGGTAAATGAATCTCTTTTTATTACCTCATATTCGCTTACTCCAGAAGAATTTGCCCATTCACCAAAAAAGTTATTTATGTTTAATGTTGATTCCCATTGCTTTCCTATTTCTAATGGAAGTTCTATCTCTGGAAAAGGAGCAACTTCTGTAAATTTATATTGATTGTGTCTCATTGGATGAATCCAAACTTTTTCCACGTTTTCAATAATTCCTTCTTCTGCTTTATTTACCCATCTTTGATAAGTTGGATTTAAAGTATGACTTGCTAGCTTGATTGAATCTTCTTTGTAGTTTTCGTAAATGTATGTTACTCTATCTTGACGTTCAGGTGCAAACTGGATTCTTTCACCTGAAGGAATTAGTTTGATTTTATTATCTGATAAGGTGTTTCCTGTATCGTCTTTATAGGTTGCCTGATAAATATAATTTTTTCCTTTTTTGAATATATTTCTGACTTTAAGAGTCTTGTTTTCATATGGTTCAAACCACAATGTATCTTCTGTTTCATGAACTAATTCTCCTCTAAAAATATCATATAAAGTATCTTGTTCAACTTTATTATCTATTTGTTTATCATCATTGACCGATGATGAGCAGCCTAAAATTATTGTAAACAAAATTAAATTGAAAGTAGTCTTTTTCATTTTTTATTCTTCATGCAGTCAACGTACTTGTGTATTGGTATACGTTGCGATCGGCAGCATGCTGTCATAGCACTTTGTTTACATCTCGTTTTTTCTTTTATATCTACTAGATTCACTATCATAAAACCAGTGCATGTCTTCATATTCCCATTCTTCGAATTTATTCATGTCATCTGTGTAATCATCAATAAAATAAGTGAATTTCATTCCTTCAAATAGTGCTTTCGGAATTTCTCCCATTTTTAATGTAGCGAACGATATTATTTCTTCTATCGTTTTTCCTTTATTAGCAAAATCATAAATAATTTCAGTTGGAAAGGAACTGTCTACACAATAGACAACTTTATTTTGATTCAGTTTTTTGGCAATCCAACGATTCATACTTAATAATGAATTAGCTATATCTGGATCCTTAAGACAACTATATCTATACCATGGGGAATGTTCAATTATTAAAGTGTTTTCATATACTTTAATTGTTCCGAAAAATGATTCTATTTGATTGTTTAAGAGTAAACCAGTTGAATAGTCTGGTTCGGAATCCCATTCAGTCCATATTTGCTTGAGAGTTTCTTCTTTCATATTAAAGTTATCCCTCCATTTAGCTTCTTCATTTTTGCAACAATGTTCAATGATATACTCTTCTTTCCATATTTTGCGTAACCCTTCAAGTCTCAATAATCTCAACTCATTCCAAGAATCGATTTCTTCTGGAAATTTAATTAATTCACTTGCGCTTTTCTCGTGCTTAATTATCCCAACTAAATTAACTCCCATTTTTCGATGGTTTTACTTTTCTCATTTTTCACGTCGGTTTTAAATATTTGTCTTAGTTGATGGTTTTCATTTTTTAATGAAACTTGTTTATAATACGGCTCTCCCATCATTTCGTCCTCTTTTTCTCCTCTCCAACCAAAGCTAACTTTATCCAAAGGGCTCTTTATTGACATAATGCACTACTTTTCCAATAAGCTTACGTTGATAATCAAAACGCTAACCTAATCATATCAAGATTCTTAATCTCTTGCACACTACAAACCATCCCAACAAAGCCATCCCCTACATCTATTTCTCTCAAAAACCATGTCTTCCCATCAATCACAAATTGATCAGAGGAGACATCAAGTTCAATTTGATGCAGATAACTCAGATTCAATCCAAGAGCTTTTATAATACTTTCTTTTCTTGTCCAGAACCAATAAAACCTCTGCAGAGGATTATCGGCATTCTGTATGACATGCCACTCATTTGGCGTAAATGACGAAGTGAAATCATCAAAGTCAATTGGCTTAACTGCTTCTATATCTACACCAATAGGACCACTCCTAGAAAAAGCACAAACAACTTGATTGTCTGAATGTGAAATATTAAAGTCAATGCCAGGTAGGTCAGGTTTCCCATTAGCCAAGAGTGTAATGTCTTCTAAAGAATCATCTACATTGAATGTAGCTAACCCATGCATTAAGAGCAACCGACCGATGACATAATTATAGGCACTCAATTCAGACTTGTAGCGCATGGCTCTAGCATGCAAAGAAGTAGGTAAGCGCTCCAGCAGCTGACCCAGTGATTTCTGTTGAATCAATGGCTTCGTATCAGCCGTAAAAATTGTCAGATCTAGTAAATCCTTCATTCAAATCAACATGTGCAAAAACTCTTTAATGCTTTACTCACTCATTCTCAATCCGTGGGAAATTAAAAGTAATGATTAATTCAAATAGAGACATAAAATCAAAAAGTAATTGCTTTCTTTGTGCGGTACTGAGGAAACTATAATATTACCACAAGTGTTAAATCGTATTATTTAGAATGGTTACTAAGGAGATTATTATCGAAACCGCGACTCAATTGTTCATGGAACATGGCGTAAAAACCGTCACAATTGACAGGATAGTCAAGGAGCTCCGAACATCTAAGCGTACGATTTATAGCCATTTTGAGGATAAAGTATCCTTGTTAACTGCTTGTCTTGATGTCTACAATGTCAAAATCTGTGCTGAAAACGATGAGATCATACAATCAGCAAGTAATGTCCTCGAAGCAATGGGACATCTACATCAAAAGATTGTTCGTCGATCCTATCTAGTCAACCCTAATTTTTTTGGAGACATTATTCATTATTATCCTGGACTGTTGAATGAGTCCTATCAGAGATATGACAACTATGCCCATAGACAATTAGTGCAGTTAGCAGACGCCGGAATTAAGGACGGCATTTTTCAAGAAGACATGGATGTAGAGGTTGTCGGCAAGACCGTGTTGCAATTGCTAAAATTATTGAAAGACAATAGCATATTTCCTGTTACTGAATTCAGTAAAGAGCGGTTGACATTCGGCATTATGGTTCCTTATTTACGTGGACTTTGTACCATAAAGGGAATTGAATTACTCCACATCCAAGAAGAATTATTTAGAGTGTCTATTTGAAGTCGTTGAAGTTGTCGTGATATAATTAAACAAACATTGAATGAATATAAATTCGTCTTTAAAGAAAACTCCGATTGCAGTTATAGGTTTATCAGCGATGTTTGCTGACTCAAAAAATATCGAAGAGTATTGGACTAACATCATTCAATCAAAAGATAGTATCAAAGATGTGCCTGCTAGTCGCTGGTTGATTGATGACTACTACGATGAAGATATGTTTGCGCCAGATAAGACCTATTGTAAGCGAGGAGGATTTCTGCCCGAGATAGATTTTAATCCAATGGAGTTTGGTCTACCTCCTAATATATTAGAAGTGACGGATGCCTCACAGCTCCTAGGGCTAGTCGCTGCAAGAGATGCGTTAGAGGATGCTGGATATGGCCGAACATCAGAGAAATTCACGAAAGCACTTAAGGAAAAAACAGGTGTATTACTCGGTGTAGGCGGAGGACAAAAATTGATCACTCCTCTGCTGACAAGACTACAATATCCGATTTGGGAACGAGCCTTGCGCGCCTGCAATGTTGCAGAGGATGACATTCCAAAGATTATAGAGAAAATGAAGAGTGCCTATGTAGGCTGGAATGAAAATTCGTTTCCAGGGCTATTAGGCAATGTGATTTCTGGTCGGATCACCAACCGCTTTGACTTAGGTGGCATCAATAGTGTCGTCGATGCAGCTTGTGCCGCTTCGTTAAGTGCCATCAAAATGTCCTTAAGCGAATTAGTGGAAGGACGATGTGATATGATGTTGACTGGTGGGGTCGATACGGATAATTCTCCATTCATGTATATGTCCTTTAGTAAGACGCCAGCATTTTCTAAATCTGGCAATATCAGTCCGTTTAGCGATGCCGCGGATGGGATGTTGATCGGAGAAGGGCTGGGCATGCTCGTCTTAAAGAGACTAGAAGACGCCGAGCGTGATGGAGATCAAATCTATGCCGTTATAAAAGGAGTCGGCACGTCTAGTGATGGTCGATTTAAATCAGTCTATGCACCACGTCCAGCTGGTCAAGCACTAGCCATGAATCGTGCCTATGAGGATGCAGGTTATGCACCAGATACTGTTGGTCTATTAGAAGCACATGGTACTGGTACAGGAGCAGGTGACCCGACAGAGTTTACATCTATGCAGATGGTCTTTGGTGCCAATAATCCACAAAAGCAACATATTGCCTTAGGTTCAGTCAAGTCACAAATTGGGCATACCAAATCGGCTGCAGGTGCTGCCGGGATTATAAAGGCCGTACTAGCCTTACACCATAAAGTACTGCCTCCCACAATTAATGTGGAGCAACCCAACTCAAAATTTGACATAGAAGAGTCTGCCATTTATATCAATACAGAAGCTCGCCCGTGGTTGACCAACGGACATCCTCGTCGATCAGGCGTCAGTGCATTTGGATTTGGCGGTATCAATGTTCATATCACCATGGAAGAATACCAAGGTCAGGTCAAAGAGCAATATCGACTGCACGAACCCTATAAAACAATATTCCTACAGGCCGCCAGCCCAACGGAATTGCTAACGCTCAGCAATGACATCATCAATCAATTAAATGGCTCAGAAGGCGATGCAGCCTTCAATCAATTGGTCGTGGAAAGTAAAACCATATCTCTTCTTAAACAAAACGCAAGAATTGGTTTTGTAGCGACGTCCAAGGCCGAATGTATTGATCTGCTTAACGCTGGCATAACGCAAGGCTTTTCTACAGAGGCCTGGGATCATCCAAAGGGGATTTACTATAGATCATCCGGACTAGATATCAATAAGAATAAAGTGGTTGCCTTATTTGCAGGACAAGGATCACAATATATAGGCATGGGCAAAGAAATGGCCAATGCGTTTCCTTCGCTAGCAAAATCATTTCAACAGGTAGATACATTATACCAAACCACAGGTGCTCAGCCATTATCAAAAACTATATTCCCAATACCTGCCTTTAGTCGAGAAGAAAAAGCTCAGCAGCAAAAGCAATTGACACAGACGCAGTTTGCTCAGCCAGCTATCGGTGCATTAAGCATGGGGCAATATAAGACCCTGCAAAACGCAGGCTTTTCTCCAGACTTTACGGCTGGACATAGCTTTGGCGAATTGACAGCTCTTTGGGCTGCAGACGTCTACGATGACGAGTGCTTTTTAAACCTAGCGAAGACTAGAGGAGAAGCCATGGCAATTGACAATCCCAATGCGGATGCAGGCACCATGCTCGCCGTAAAAGATTCTCGACAGAATGTAGCCGCTGCAATTCAGAATATAGCTGGCGTTCTTATAGCAAATGTAAATTCAAATCAGCAAGTTGTACTTGGTGGCAGTACTGCTGCAATTAAGTCGGCAGAAGAGCAACTTAAGGCAAGCGGATTTTCAGTTGTCCCTCTGCCCGTTGCAGCAGCATTTCATACGGAGTTTGTCAAACATGCTCAGGCACCGTTTTCAAAGTTTGTAACTAAACAGAAATTTAAATCTCCTCAAATACCTGTGTATTCTAACACAACTGGAGATGTCTATCCTGAAGGGATTAGAGAGCTTAAATCAATTCTAAAAAATCAAATTTTAAATCCTGTTTTATTTAAAAATCAAATTGATAATCTTTATGATGCAGGCGGTCGAGTCTTTATAGAGTTTGGCCCAAAAGGCATATTGACAAATTTAGTCCACAATATTCTAGAGGGTAAAGAACATTATGCCATTGCCATAAATGCACGCGCAAAGAAAGACAGTGATTTATTATTTCGTCAAGCGACAGTACAAATGCAAGTACTCGGCATTGAGCTAACCAATGTTGACCCATACAAAAAAGAACTTGTACCGCTCCCTCCTAAGTCACAATTGACTGTCGCGCTGAGTGGCAACAATTTTGTCTCAGCAGCAACCCAGAAAGCTCATCATGATCTGATGACTGATGGTTTTAAAATTTCAGGAGGAGAAACAAAAGTTGTTGAAAAAATTGTCACTGTTGAAAAAACAGTAGAAGTCCCTACACAACATGGATCCAATTTCCAAACCGAAAATGAAGAAGAAATCATGAACAAAGAATTATATACATTACTCCACGCCACGATAGATTCATTCAAAACAAATCAAACGAAATCTCTAGAGATTTTTGAACGATTTATGAATGAACAAAATCAGCAGTCACAGCAATTGTTGACTATTCTATCCCAACAAATGAATGGTGGGAACGGAACTATACAACAACAATCACCACTGATTGCAAATGGTCTGAATACACAGATACAGAATGTATCACAGGCGAGTAACGGAACAAATGGGACCTATGCAAGCTCAAGTTCAAATGGATCTAACGGACATGTACATGTAAGTGCACCGATAGCCACTCCCATTACTCCAATCGTCGCTCAAGTGTCGGCTCCATTTATTGGCAACGGAGCACATCCCGCCGCTAGCAATGGCAGCATGGATATAAATAAACTAACAACATCATTGCTCCAAGTCGTCAGCGAGAAGACAGGCTATCCAGCAGAGATGTTGGAACTGAATATGGATATGGAAGCCGACCTCGGGATTGACTCGATTAAGCGTGTAGAAATATTCGGCGCCTTGACAAAGCTGCATCCAGAAATGTCTGGCATCAATCCGAATGAATTGAAAGAGTTAAGAACCTTGCAGGAGATTGTCAGCTTCGTGACTGGTAATAGTGGCATTAGCACAGCAAGCAACGTGGCAACTCCTGTCGTCGCTCAAGTGTCTATTCCGGTTGAACAAGTGTCGACTTCATCGAATGGCAGCGCAGCACATCCAGCCGCTAGCAATGGCAGCATGGACATAAATAAACTAACAACATCATTACTCCAAGTTGTCAGCGAAAAGACAGGCTATCCAGCAGAGATGTTGGAGCTCAATATGGATATGGAAGCTGACCTAGGTATTGATTCGATTAAGCGTGTGGAAATATTCGGCGCCTTGACAAAGCTACATCCAGAAATGTCTGGCATCAATCCCAATGAATTGAAAGAGTTAAGGACATTGCAGGAGATCGTCAGCTTTGTGACTGGCAATAGTGGCATAAGCGCAAGCACCAATGTGGCAACTCCAGTAGTCGCTCAAGTGTCAGTTCCTGTAGCTCAAGTATCGGCTACACCGAATGGCAACGGAACACATACAGCCTCTAGCAATGGCACAATGGATATAAATAAACTAAAGACATCATTACTCCAAGTTGTCAGTGAAAAGACTGGCTATCCAGCAGAGATGTTGGAGCTCAATATGGATATGGAAGCCGACCTAGGTATTGATTCGATTAAGCGTGTAGAAATATTTGGAGCCTTGACAAAGCTACATCCAGAAATGTCTGGAATCAATCCGAATGAATTGAAAGAGTTAAGGACATTGCAGGAGATCGTCAGCTTCGTGACTGGTAATAGTGGCATCAGCGCAACCACCAATGTGGCAACTCCAGTAGTCGCTCAAGTGTCAGTTCCTGTAGCTCAAGTATCGGCTACACCGAATGGCAACGGAACAGATCCAGCCATAAGCAATGGCACAATGGATTTGAGTAAACTAACGACATCATTGCTCCAAGTCGTCAGCGAGAAGACAGGCTATCCAGCAGAGATGTTGGAGCTCAATATGGATATGGAAGCCGACCTTGGCATCGATTCGATTAAGCGTGTAGAAATATTCGGCGCCTTGACAAAACTACATCCAGAAATGTCTGGCATCAATCCGAATGAATTGAAAGAATTGAGAACCTTGGCTGAAATTGTTTCTTTTGTTAGTGAAAGCGGTAAAAAAAAAATGATAGCGCAAGCTTAACAAGCAGCCAACTGAATACGGCTGAGACAAGCAGCACTACCGATAATGAGAACAAGAAAAACAAGGTAACAACAGGAGCCTTTCATGGCGTGAAGCGCTTTGAGGTTGAATTGAAATACTTGCCACAAGCAGATCTATTAGAATTTTCTATACCTAGCTCACATGTAGTCCTTGTCACGAATGATGGCTCAGCATTGACAGCTCAAGTCGTCTCTGCTCTCCGAAAAAGCGGCAACCAAATCGTGGTCTTAAACTTAAGTGGGATAGATAATCCAATCAGCGGCGATCAAGTCATTACTTTATCCAACGCCACTGACGAAGCGGTAGGAATTGCTATCAATGACATTCAACGTCAATACGGAAAGATCGGAAGCTTCATACATCTGCATCCACATTTCGAGTTTACTCAAGGTAATTTTACTCAACATTTCTCAACAGAAAAAGCAGTACTGAAAACTTTGTTCTTCATCGCCAAACATGTGCAACAGGATTTGAATGAATTAGGGATCAACCAAAGAGCCAATTTCTTGACGTGCACTAGAATGGATGGGCAATTAGGTCACGGGAAACGAGGGAATACATCTGTAGTCGGTGGTGGTATTACAGGATTGGTGAAGTGCTTGAATTTGGAATGGTCACCTGTGTTTTGTCGAGCAGTTGATATCCAGCCAGAATTGTCCACGGATCAAATCGTCTCTCAACTACTAGCAGAATATCATGATGCGAATGTCTCGATAGTAGAAGTTGGGTATTCAGAAGAAGGCAGAACAACGACTTCGGCTAAGCCAACAGAGCTTGTCGAGCATCAGGAGATATCAACTACAGTTACTTGTGATTCAGTATTTCTTGTCAGCGGTGGCGCAAGAGGTGTGACGGCTAGCTGTGTCATCGAAATGGCAAAAACCTTTAAGTGTAAATTTATTCTACTAGGAAGATCTGCTATTGACTTCGAACTACCAGCCTTTGCCATAGATGAAGCTGATGAAGGTACACTGAAGCGCTTGATCATGGACGACATGAAGTCCAAAGGAGAGAAACCAAGTCTTCCAAACGTAAAAAGCATTTATAAAAACATAAGTGCTAAGAAAGAAATTGATGAAACGATTACGAGTATTCAACAACACGGCGCTGAGGTCATTTACCTGCAAGGAGATGTGACAGATTTAGGCAGCTTTAAATCAGATCTAGATCAAGCAACCAGTCAACTAGGAAACATTACTGGCATCATTCACGGGGCAGGACGATTGGCAGATAAGTACATTCAAGACAAAACAGACAATGATTTTGAAAATGTTCTTGCTGTAAAACTAGATGGGATGTTGAGCTTATTTGGAGCGGTAGATATCAACCAGTTAGACCACTTGATTCTATTTTCTTCAGTGGCTGGTTTTTATGGGAATGTGGGGCAAACAGATTATGCTATCGCTAATGAGATACTGAGCAAGGCCGCACATCTATTCAAAACCAATCATCCGAATACGCAAGTCTCTGCTATCAATTGGGGCGCATGGGATAGTGGCATGGTTAGTGGAGAACTCAAGGCACAGTTTGAAGCAGCAGGCATCAGTTTAGTCAATAGCGATGGCGGAGCTGCACTCTTAGTTAATGAGTTAAATACTGACTACTCAAGTCAAGCTCAAGTCATAATAGGTGGCACCCTACCCGCAGCAGTAAGTCACTTAGGAGCTTTACGAACACATCGGATCCACAGACAATTAAAATTGGAGAACAATCCATTTTTGAATCACCACAAAATTCAAAATAATCCTGTCTTACCTGTTGTTAACGCAGTCAGCTGGATGGCGCAAAGTTGTGAGAAACTATATCCTGATTATACCGTCTTTAAAATTGAGAACACGTCTCTTTTCAAAGGCATCATATTTGATGGAAATCAAAAAGAAGATTACATACTAGAAATAAAAGAACTAGAAAAGGACGAAGCAAAAATTGTATTTGAAACGACTGTGATGAGTGAAGGCCGAAAATTGCCAACCAACCATTACAGAGCTACAGTCACGCTAATCAATAAGGCCTCGATTCCAGCATCTCCAAAATTTGAGCATACAATCAGTGGTACTTACCAAGCTACTGAAGGAGCGACATTATATCAAGATGGTTCTCTTTTTCATGGCACACATTTTCAAGGAATAGAAAAGATACTAGACTGCACAGAACAGCAGATCGTGTTGTCTTGCAAGGCTCCAGAAGTACCCCTATCAGAGCAAGGCCAATTTCCCATACACAGCATCAATACATTCTTTGCCGACATACAGTATCAAGGTATGTTGGTGTGGGTACAAATGAACTGCGGTGGTGCCAATAGCTTGCCCTTGCAAACTGATAGCGCCATCTTATATCGTCCGATACCATTTGGGAAACAGTTGTTTGTCAATGTCCGCGTACAAGAGGCTGATGAATCAAAATTAATCGCAGCATGTACTGTCTATGATGAGCAAGGCGAAGTCTATATTAAAACAATAGGTGCGACAGTCACCATATCAAAACAACTCGTATGGTAGAGGGAAATTAAAATCAAAATGAAAATCAAAATCAAAATTACGGTCATCAAATAACATGAGCAAAATTGCGATCATAGGAACCTCTGCTCTTTTTCCTGGAGCGTCTACACCAGAAGCTTTTTGGGAAAACCTCATGTCTGAAAAAGACTTGACAAGTCGTGCGACGCAGCATGATTTTGGGGTAGATCCTGCTTCTATCTTTCATCCAGAAAAAGGTGTAGAAGATCGATGCTATTCTACACGGGGAGGTTATATCCGCGATTTTAAATTTGATCCAAATGGCTTTGAATTGTCAGCTGACTTTTTGCGAAAGCAAGATAAGTTATATCAATGGTCTCTTTATACAGCAAAGGAAGCACTGATTGATGCTGGCTATTTTCAAGACAAAGAGCAATTACAAAACTGTGGTTTGATTTTGGGAAATTTATCCTTTCCAACAAGCTCTTCTCATCAGTTAATTGCGGATATATACAATCGGGCGATTGAGACAAATATTCAAGAATTATTAAACGCGCCGGAGTTTACATTAAAAGATCACCAACAAGCGCCACCAGAAAACGAAGTGCTAGCCTATACGCCTTCGGCTATGGTCAGTGAAGCATTGGCATTAGGGAAAACAGATTACGCAATGGATGCTGCCTGTGCCACCTCCCTCTATGCCATTAAGATGGCTTGTGATGAATTACTGACAGGCAAGGCTGACATGATGCTGGCAGGAGCAGTGAGCGCATCGGATCAATTATTTATCCATATGGGCTTTTCAATATTCCATGCCTACTCTCCAATGGATCAGAAGTTTGTCCCATTTGATAAAGACTCGGCTGGCTTGGTTTCTTCAGAAGGGGCAGGGATGGTATTGCTTAAACGATTGGAGGATGCCGAACGAGATGGAGATCAAATCCTTGGCGTGATAGGCGGGATTGGATTATCAAATGATGGACGAGGTAAGTTTCTATTGAGTCCCAATCCAAAAGGGCAATATCTAGCTTTTGAAAGAACGTATGATAATAATGATATTTCACCAACCGACACATCCTACTTAGAGTGTCATGCTACTGGCACGCCTCTTGGTGATAGCACAGAACTAAATTCAATAGCAAAATATTTTACGCAGCATGATACCTATCCATTGCTTGGTTCTGTGAAGTCAAATATGGGCCACCTATTGACAGCCGCCGGCATGACTGGTTTGCTCAAGGTCTTGCTTGCCATGCAGCATGAGGTGATTCCTCCCAACATCAATCTCGCGAATCCAATCAAGGCCGATGGAGACTGGACCGGTAGCGAGAATATGATCATCAATCATACACCGTGGAAACATAAGATAAAACAAGCCGGCATTAATTCTTTCGGCTTCGGAGGGACGAATGCACATATGGTAGTTCAGAATTACTTGGGCAGGAAGCTTGGGAAAACGAATTCTAGCACACCGATTTCATTGCAGTCTATGGCAATAGTTGGCATGGATGCACACTTTGGTAATTGTGAAAATCTAGCCTCTTTTTATCATACAATATATAACGGCGAGCAACACTTCAGAGCTCTTCCTAAGCATCGATGGAAAGGAATAGAAGAGCATGGTGAGCTGCTAGAAAAATATGGTTTTGCAGATGGGCGTGTGCCACAAGGCGCATACATTGATGAATTTGAAATAGACTTACTTCGCTATAAAATACAACCCAAAGAAGCAGAAAGGTTGCATCCTCAGCAAGCCTTATTACTTAAGGTGACAGACAATGCCATCAAAGATGCTGGACTGGAAGAGCATGCTAATGTAGCTGTACTTGTAGCTATGGAAACAGAACTGGCGATACACCAATGCTTGGCAAGATGGGATGTCGAGTGGCAAGTTAAAGACGCTTTGGCAACTACTGATTTGGATTTGGATGAGGAGGCGACAGCAGAGTTAATTGCTCTAGTGAAAAAAGGAATCTATCAACGAGAAGGGAAAACAGCACCAAGTGAATTTACCAGTTTTATTGGCAATTTAATGGCGAGTAGAATTAGTGCCTTATGGGATTTTTCTGGTGCTTCTTTTACAGTGTCTTGTGGTGTAAACTCCGTCTTCAAAGCTTTGGAGATTGCACAGAATATGCTCTCACTGGGAGAAGTCGACGCTGTAGTTGTCGGCGCTGTAGATTTTTCTGGAGGTCTAGAGCATGTCTTATTAAAACAAAAGGATTACCCCACGCATACTGACGGAAACGCTTCTTGTTCATTTGATAAGAATAATAAAGGCTGGATGATTGGGGAAGGAGCAGGCGCTATCGTTCTAAAAAATAATGTCCTCAAGAATCATAAGGTTTATTCTGTCATCGACTCCATAGGTAAGGCGAGTAAGGCTAGTGATCAGTCATCAGTTGAGTATATAGAATTAGCAGCAACTGGGATGGCAGAGCAAGACCAATCAGAGCAAGCTGGACTCATAAAGTCTCAATCTAAAAACCCAATTGCTCTAGGTTCTATCAAGTCAAACATCGGTCATACCTTTGCAGCATCAGGAATGGCGAGTTTGATAAAGACAGCGCTGTGTATGTATCACCGATTCATACCAGGCATTCCGAATTGGTCAAGTCCTCAGCGTATAGATTTTAATAATTCGGCATACTACTTTCCTAGTCAGTCACGGCCTTGGATTTTGCCAGCTGGTCAGACAAAAAGAACTGCAGCCGTAAATGGTGTGGGAGATATTCAACTCCGACTATCAAGCTGCACCGAAAATAGTATTGATACTCAATCATTAGCTCTAGACAAAGCACCGAGCCTATTTGTATTGAAAGGAGATGACTGTGATCAACTGATCGCTCAACTTGATCGACTTATAGCTGACCTCACTTCAGCGCTTAACATAGGTCATATTGCTCAGCAATTTTATCGACATTCTTGCGATTCACAATTAAAGTATACGATCGTTTTAGTCGCTCAATCTAAAATTGAATTAAATAAAGAGATTAGGTTTTTTCGAAACCAATTGACTCAATCATTTAGCAATAACAAGGTTTTAAAAACACCAATTGGAAGTTACTTTACTCCCAATCCTTTAGGGCATGAGGGTCAAGTCGCCTTTGTCTATCCGGGATCCGCGACAGCCTATAGAGGTCTTGGTCGAGATAGTTTTCAGTTGTTCCCAGAGTTGTTAACTAAATACGAAAATCGTGTCGGTGACCTCGATCGGTTTATACATAGCGACGATCTTTTTCCAAAGCTGAAAAGTAAAGACGAAGTACCGCCAAACATTTATGACAATTCTATAGCGATGATGTCTGCTGGGGTATTCTATTCTGCGATATACACCGACATCTTGCGTGACTACTTCAAACTTACGCCGGAGATTGCCTTTGGGTACAGCATGGGAGAGTGCAGTAGTATGTGGTACTCCTTAGGCGTCTGGCATCCGAATGGTGCAGAAAAATTTAGACAGTCCGATATTTTTAAAAATCGATTTGCTGGTGATCTAGACTTACTCGCTGAGCATTGGGGCATTGATAGTGCAACCGCAAAAGATACATGGATCAGTCTAGTACTCTTAGCTCCAGTTAAAAAAATTGAGTCACTGATAGCAGGAAAAGAGAACGTGTTTTTGACATTTATTAATACTGATGAAGAAGTTATCATTTCTGGAGATAAGACTATCTGTCTAAACATTGCTGAAGAACTAGAATGCCATTCTATCCCCGTTCCTTTTCAAAATGTCATTCATCATGACTTTTGCATTAAAGAAAAAGATGGTTTGTTAGACATGCATCATTTTGATATTGTAGAGCAACCAGAGATTGATTTTTACTCTAGTATCTCTCAAGAAAAGATAAAGATTGGCAGTCAAGAGATTGCTGAAAACTCTGTAGCCGTTTGTGCGCAGCAGGTCAATTTTCCAAAAACAATTCAAACCGTATATAATGCAGGCGCTCGCATCTTCATAGAAGTTGGAGCTAATTCCACTTGTACGAATTGGATTCAAAGTCATTTGAAAGAGCAGGCGCATCATGCAGTTGCTATCAACCAAAAGGGCAAGTCTGATATAGACAGTTTGGTGAGTTTGCTGGCACAATTGACGAGTCATGGCGTGGACTTAGATCTGTCCTTATTATTCCCAACTATAAAAGACACCGAGAAGCAGCGAGAGTTTATGAAGAAGATAATTCCTGGCGGCACGCCAATTAAGGAGTTGTTTATGGATACTGACGTACAGAAGCGATTTAGAAATATGCCACGCATCATAAAGAAAAAAGTAGCTGCGGCATCCTTGGTGATGGCTGGCGTAGAATCGGGAAACGCTCATTCTGCATTAGCAGTCACACTAGATAGTAATAGAAAACAATCAAGACAAAACATTCCAATTAATACTAAGATAAATACAGACGAAAAAAGAAGCTCACTTATGGATACAGATACAGATACATCAACGATAACGAATGAGAAAACTCTACCTTTAGATTCAATCACAGACCCAAAACAGACAGTTGGAGAAAATGGGTTGCGCCTCCAGAATTTTGAATCAGGTGAACAATTTGAAGGTAAAGAAATTATCTTTTCGCAAGAAGACTTAGAGGAATTTGCAACTGGAAAAATTGCTAATGTGTTTGGTCCGGAGTACGCGATTATCGATACATATCGACGGCGCGTCATGCTGCCCATGCATCCATACCTACTCGTCAGTCGGGTCACAAAAATGAATGCACAACTGGGCGTCTATGAGCCATCAACGATGACCACTGAATATGACATTCCGTATAATGCTTGGTACACAACGGACAAACAAATCCCTTCAGCAGTCTGTGTCGAGTCGGGCCAATGTGATTTACTGTTGATATCTTATTTGGGTATTGATCTCACGAACAAAGGGAATCTGGCGTACAGACTATTGGATTGTACGCTGACCTTTATGGATGATCTACCTTACGAAGGACAGACTTTGCGCTATGACATTTCTATCAATTCATTTGTAAAGAACGGAGAGAATTTGCTTTTCTTCTTTAGCTATGAGTGCTTTGTTCAAGATCGATTGGTCTTGAAAATGGATGGCGGTTGTGCAGGCTTCTTTGCCGATGATCAACTCGTCGATGGCGCGGGCGTTGTGTATGCCAATAGCGAAATCGAAGCCAGACAAAATGCCAAACGACAATACTTTACGCCATTATTAAATACGGCAAAAACGACATTCTCAAAAGAAGATTTACAGCATTTAATTAACGGAGACATAGAAAAATGCTTTGACGATATCTCCTACTTTGCTAATGGTCGAAATCCATCGCTAAGAATTCCTCCAGAAAAGATATTGATGCTCGATCGGATCAGCTCTGTTGATGTCACAGGAGGCTCTTATGGCCTCGGGTACATTGTAGCAGAAAAGGATTTGCATCCTGATGATTGGTACTTTCCTTGTCACTTTAGAGATGATGAAGTGTTGGCTGGATCTCTTCAGGCAGAGGGAGGCGGCAACTTACTGCGGTTCTTTATGATGATGTTGGGACTGCAGCGCATGACAAAAGATGCGCGCTTTCAACCCATCTTTGGACTAGGACAAAAAGTGCGTTGCAGAAAGCAGGTGACGCCTACAGCAGACACCAAGTTGATCTATACATTAGAAATTAAAGAAATAGGTCTATTCCCTGATCCGTATATGATTGGAGACTTAGAAATTATTTCAGATGGCGTTATCACGGTTCATTTTGAAAATCTTGGTTTACAATTACGAGAAAAAGACAATCCCAAATACCTTGACCAAACTGATGGCGTGAAGATATCACCAAGATCAGCTGGCTCATTGATGAATGAAAAAGACATCACGACTTTCGCTTTAGGCAATATGGCCGAATGCTTTGGTCCTGACTATGCAATTTATGATGGTCGATCTACATCAAGACAGCCCAACTCAGATCTACAATTGATCTCAAGAATACTCAGTGTGGATGGCACCAAGGGAGACTTTTCTAAAGCTGTGCCGATCCTTGCAGAATACGATGTACCTGAAAAGGCTTGGTATTACTTGCAGAACTCTCATGTGACGATGCCTTATTCCATGATCATGGAGATCGCCCTGCAGCCTTGTGGTTTACTGGGTGCTTACTTAGGGAGCACGCTAGAATTTCCTGACAAGGATTTATATTTAAGAAACCTAGACGGCGATGGTGAGACCTTTGCTTTACCTCAGGGGACAGACTTTAGAGGTAAAACGATTACAAACAGATCAGTACTGACCTCTTCCATCGCACATAGCGGGACGATACTGCAGCGCTACACCTTTGAGTTATCGGTAGATGGACATGTATTTTATAAGGGCAATTCTTCTTTTGGTTTTTTCGCCAAAGAGGCACTTGCCGCACAAGCAGGATTAGACAAGGGTGCAGAAATCCCAGCTTGGTATGTCAGCGAGGGATTACAAGCGACTGACTATATGCAAATCAAGTTGGACTCACTGTATGGACGAATGAAGTTGTTTAAAGCGCCCGCATCAAAACCTCACTACCGCCTGGCTGAAGATCAACTCAATATGCTAGATGATTTAATTATTGCCAAGGACAAAGGTCAGCATGGCAAAGGATACATTCATGCAACCAAATTTATCAATACCTATGATTGGTTTTTCACCTGTCACTTCTATCAAGATCCTGTGATGCCGGGCTCACTTGGTGTCGAATCAATCTTACAAGCGATGCAGGTATATGCGCTACAACAAGATCTAGGCAAAGAGTTCGAGTCGCCCGCTTTTGTACACCTACCAAATCATAAAACAGTCTGGAAATATCGTGGACAGATACTCCTTAATGTCAAAGAAATGCACTTGGAGGTACATATCAAAACAATAGAAACGAGAGGATCACAATTGGTCATGATTGCGGATGCTTTTCTGTGGAATGACACGATGAGAATATATCAAGTGACAGATATTGCCTTAGGGATTGAAGAATCGATTTAAGAACGTATTGTTAAATCACTTTAGAGCGAAATAGATAATCAAGTTTATTAAAAGAAGAAGGGTGAAGAAGAAGGGTGAAGTATGAAGGGTGAAGGGTGAAGGGTGAAGGGTGAAGTATGAAGTATGAAGTATGAAGTATGAAGTATGAAGGGTGAAGGGTGAAGGGTGAAGTATGAAGGGTGAAGGGTGAAGTATGAAGTATGAAGTATGAAGTATGAAGTATGAAGGAATTTAGGAATTAAGAAAATGAGTATGAATTTCAATGGTACACCACAACAATTATTCTGGCAGGGTTCGCCCCGTGACATTGTCTTTGATGATGACTTAATCAAAGAGAAACTTCGACAAACGGATAAGGCCTGTTATGTCCTACAGGATTTCAATGGACGTATCGGTGTGAGCAATACGGGGACCTTGGTTTCGGAAGGCAGAGGCTTGCAAGTGTTGGCAATGACAGCTCCCATGACGGCGTCGCAGTTGGGCGATCCGACCTTTTGTAAAGACTATAATCTCAAGTATGCCTATATGACTGGGGCGATGGCGAATGGCATCGCATCAGCTGAATTGGTCGTGGCGATAGGCCAGGCAAATCTGTTGGGCTCATACGGTGCAGCAGGTCAAGTCCCAGCCAAAATCATTGAGTCACTTGATAAAATACAAGCACAGTTAAGTAATCAGACTTATGCTGTGAATTTGATTCATTCGCCAGCAGAGGAAGCGCTAGAATCTGCAGCTGTCGATTTATTCTTGAGTAAAGGAGTGACGGTCGTGGAGGCTTCTGCGTTTTTAGCCTTGACAGAAAACATTGTATACTATCGTGTGGCGGGTCTGAGTCGTGATGCTGATCAAAACATCGTCATTGGCAATCGAGTCATCGCCAAAGTGTCTCGAAAGGAAGTCGCACTCCCTTTTATGAATGCAGCCCCAGAAGAATTCGTACAGTCCCTCTTGGCAAAGGGTAAGATCACACCCTTACAAGCGGCGTTAGCCAAGCAAGTCCCTATGGCAGATGATATTACTGTAGAAGCAGACTCTGGAGGCCATACAGATAATCGACCGCTCGTTGCTTTACTGCCTATACTCATTCAACTCAGAGACGAGATGCAAAAGCAAAACGCATTTGCAACACCCATCAGAATCGGTGCAGCTGGTGGCATCTCTACACCAGCATCGGCCTTGGCGGCGTTCATGATGGGCGCAGCGTATGTGGTGACTGGTAGTGTCAACCAAGCTTGTGTGGAAGCGGGTACTTCGGATCACGTGAGGAAGCTTTTGCAAACCGTCGAGTCAACCGATGTCATGGCCGCACCAGCCTCTGATATGTTTGAGATGGGTGTTGACTTACAAGTGGTCAAGCGCGGGACTTTATTTGGGCCAAGAGCGAAGAAGCTGTATGCCTATTATATGACATACAAATCGATTGACGAGATACCAGCAGCAGAGCGGGAAGCTCTGGAGCAAAAAATATTCAAGCAACCATTAGAAGACGTTTGGCAATCCTGTATTGCCTTTTTTCAAGAACGGGATCCAGAGCAAATCGAGCGAGCTAAAGATAATCCTCATCGCAAAATGGCATTGATATTTAGATGGTACTTAGGGCTCTCTTCTAATTGGGCGAATGCCGGTACGCCCGATAGAGTGTTGGACTATCAGATCTGGTGTGGGCCATCTATGGGTGCGTTTAATGATTGGGTAAAGGGGTCTTACTTAGAGCATTATGAGCAACGTAAAGTGGCTGATGTGGCGCAGCAGATTATGGAAGGGGCAGCTTATTTGTATCGGATTCAGAGTTTGAAGATGCAGGGGGTTGGGTTTTGTAGAGAGGTTGAGCGTGTGGAGTTGGTAGAAAGGTAAAAATCATGAAATTGTCCAGCCACTGGCTGCACAACTAAATCGTCCTGATTACATCGCCACTTGGTGCTGCGCAGAATGAATGCGAGCCTTAATGAACTCTAGTAGTTGTATGTAGCTGTTGTCATTCATTTGTCTGAACTATGATTTATTTGATTTTCGGATTACCTTGATTTTTTTGTTTGAACGATTTGTTAGACAGTCTCTTGAACTGTAAGCTCTTACTTCCAAAGTTAATGAGTAAACCAACCTCAAGATCAAAAGCTTCCAGATAATTGATGGCCTGTGCCAAGTGAACATCACTCATTTCTATAATAGCTTTTAATTCAAGAGCAATAACATCTTCGATTAAAAAATCTACTCTTCGCGTGCCTAACTGGCGATTTCTATAGAATACAGGCATTTCCATTTCTCGAATAAATGATATACCTGCCTCTTCCATTTCTATCTCTAAGGCTCTTTGATAAATGACTTCTTGAAAGCCATTCCCTAAAGCCTTATGAACAGTCATAGCAGAACCTATAATCTTAGAAGTCAGATCAGAATATTTATACTTTTCATTAATCATAGTCTATCATTAAATCATTAAAATCACAGTTCAGACATTTTGCTCACACCTTGACTCTTTTTGTCCGGTCAACAACTGCTAAGGTGCTTTTATCTAAAATTATCGATTACAAATACATTTATTTTATAGTAGAAGCATTCAGATGTAGTAAAAATTTACACATTTCAATCTAAATATTTGATATAAAGTCAGTTGAAATAAAATAGTAAAATTAGAATTATAATGTTAATCGGGGTGTAAGGTGAGTCCATAACGATTAATTAGATAAATCGTGAGTTATCTGAAAGGCTCTTTGAGATAATACAATAGGATAAAATCGAATATGCATATATGCAGCTTTGCATACTGATTTTTAGATTTAATCTATACTAGCCAATCTTTATTTTAATTGAAGTTTAGATTAGGTATATTCAATCTCTGCCGTTGGTAGTCATTTGAAGACTTGAGGAAAAATTATAGACATGAATCATTCCAGATTACTTATAGCCATATCAATCATCGCAATCATTGGCTGCAGCACAGAAAAACAATCGCCTACAAAACAATGGTACAAAGGAAATTTGCATACACATTCGTATTGGAGTGACGGCGACGAATTTCCAGAACTAATTATGGACTGGTACAAATCTCATGATTATCAGTTTGTCGCACTGTCGGACCACAACACCTTAGCAGAAGGTGATAAATGGAAAGTTATCCCGCAAAACTCAATTTTCCAAGATGCATTTGAAAACTATCTACAAACCTATGGCTCAGAGTGGGTGAATTATAAGATTGATTCATCAGATCATACACAAGTAAAATTGAAGACTTATAAGGAATACAAAGGTAAATTTGAAGAAGCAGAAAAGTTTTTGATAATTCAATCTGAAGAAATTACAGATCACTTCGATGGAAAACCCTTGCATATGAATGCAACAAATATTCAAACTAAGATAGACGCTCAAGGTGGTAATAGTGTGGTGGACGTGTTGCAAAATAATATTGACGCCGTCATCAAACAGCGGGATGAATTAGACATCCCTATGATTGCACATATCAATCATCCTAATTTTGGTTATGCCCTTGAACTAGAGGATATGATAGCTTTAAAAAATGAACAATTTTTTGAGGTTTACAATGGACATCACATGGTCAATAATTCTGGAGACTCCACCCATATGTCTACCGAAAACATGTGGGATTTTATTAATATAGCATACATCGAAAAGAATAAACCGATAATGTATGGGCTTGCTACAGATGACTCCCATCACTACCACACCAAAGGCCGTGACTGGAGTAATGCTGGTAGAGGTTGGATCGAAGTGCGGGCTGAATCTCTAAGTCCAAAATCATTAATAGACGCCATGGAAGCTGGCGATTTTTATGCCAGCACAGGAGTTGAACTTAAAGAGTTGACAATAGATAATAACAGGATTGCTGTCGAACTCATGCAAGAGGAAGGAATAACGTACAAAATTGATTTCATCGGGTGCAAGAAAGGAAAGCTTGACCCTGAAGAATTAATGTCTACCAACGGAGATAAGGCAAGCTTTGAATTAACAGATGATCTTCTTTTTGTGAGATGTAAAATAACGTCATCAAAATTACAAGAAAACCCTATTGAGAATATTTTGTACGAAGCTGCATGGACACAACCCGTACTTGTGAATATGAAGTAAATTTATCATGTCGTAAAAAAAGATCAATAGAGTTTCTAAATGCCTAAAAAATCCTAAATGTAAAAATTAAAAAGAAGAAGCGCCATTAAATCATTTGGAGCTTTGTCATTGGGTATGGCTACACCATCATTGTCAAAAGCAGAGCGATTAGCAGAACCTTATAAAATAAAAAGCAACAGTATCACAACTGATGTATTGATAGTTGGAGGTGGCACGGCTGGGACTATTGCCGCTATACAGGCTGGAAGGGCAGGTGCAAAAACTGTTCTTATAGAGTGTGGTAGCCAGTTAGGCATAACCTATTTGATGTGCCCTAAGGTTTAAAGGCGTTAGAAATGGCGATTTATTAATGCTTTGTGTCTTTGATTTTCCGAGGATCATTTCCTGGCTTGACAGTATCAGAGTCACGGATTTCATTGTTGTCTTTTCTATGAATTCTTACTTCGCCCCCACCTGATTCAGAACAAAAATACTTTGCTAAAGCCTCTGCTTCTTTTTGTGTTGCTCTACGTCCCGAAGCATTAGATCCCCCCGCTTTCTTAACTTTCCAATTTTTAGAAGATCGATCATAAGTTACATGATAATTTGCCATATGTTATTTAAAATTTAATGTTCAATGCCATAACAACTAATGTTACATAATATTAGTTTCAATAATAAAATGTTATTTTTGTAACAAACTCAACATCATGCCTAATCCTATTGTCGCTAACAATCTAAGAAAATATCGAGAGATGCTCGGACTCACACAGAATGCATTAGCAGATTACCTTAAAATCAACAGAGTAGAAATCAATTATTATGAGAATGGAAAACGAGACATTCCAGTACAAATTCTTGAATCATTCAGCAATCTTATAGGTATAAAAGCATCAGAATTACTTGAGGATAAGGTTGAAAACACAAGTGTTAATCTAAGTTTTGCTTTTCGCGCAGACGACTTGAATAAATCAGATCTTGAAAGTATTGCTTCATTCAAGCGAATCGTCAAGAATTATTTAAAACTACAACGACTAATGAATGAATAAGCTCATATTGGAAAAGAAGGCATCTTTATTCAGAACGCAATGGGGACTGAATGATAAAGAACCTATAAGATTTAGTAGTTTATTATCACAATTGAATGTGATAACGGTGTTCAAACCTTTAAGTAGCCCTTTTGCAGGAATGGCTGTAAAGGTAGCTAAAAATGAGGGTGGCTGTCATCGTTTCATGATGGTCAATTCGGATCATTCATTAGGCAAGCAGCATTTTACGATATGTCATGAGCTATATCACTTATATATTCAAGAGAAATTTGAATATCAGCGATGCCAAACTGGAGTGTTTGATAAATCGAAAGATACTCAAGAATATTATGCAGATGTATTTGCAGCATACCTACTCATGCCAGAAACAGGTATTAAGTCAATGATTCCTGATCAAGAGTTAGTGAAGAATAAGATAAGTATTCAGACTGTCCTAAAACTAGAACATTACTTTAGTTGTTCTCGCATAGCCATGCTCTATCGGCTTAAAGAGCTTCAGATAATAGATAATTCACTCCTAGAAATACATAAGCAAAAACCCATGAGTTCAGCAGTGAGAAATGGATATCCTATCAATCTCTATAAAGAAGGTAACTCCGATAAAGTTATTGGAGACTATGGAAGTATAGCCAATCGATTATTTGAAAAGGAAAAAATCTCCGAATCGCATTATATTTCTTTGCTGCATGACTTAGGGATGAACTCACAAGAGGTGGAAGTATTATTCAGCGGTAATCTAAACGAATGATATTAGTGGACTGTGATGTGCTTTCCCACTTTATCAAGGGAGATCAGTTAATGTTACTACCAAAGATATTTCAAGAACCAATGAAGGTATTAGAATAAGTAGAGGCAGAACTGAGAAGATATTCAAGTAGAGCTGTAAATATTGAAAATTTCTTCCAATCATATCCAGATATTCAAATGAGCTTCCCACACGCAAACATGGATATCACTAAAGAGTACTTTACTCTAATTCAAAAGATGGGGAAAGGGGAAAGTGCCTGCCTGGCTGTAGCAAGATTTTCACAAGATATTGTCGCGAGCAGTAATATAAAAGACATCAAAACTTACTGTCAGAAGTATCAAATTAGATATTTGACGACTATGGATTTCTTATGTGAAGCGATGAAAGCAGGTCAGCTATCTAAAGATGAATGTGATCTTTTCATATCAAAGGTTATTGCTGCGGGTAGTAGGCTTCCTGTCAGTGAAATGGATTTGTATTCATGCTAAAAATCAGACCTCAATATAGAGTTGACGCTTTACCATTCTCCGGCCAAGATTTTCAATCTTATGCCTGTCTTCTGGTTCATCCTGGACAGAGAAGTCATAGATATATAAATCATCAAAATTACATAGGATAACATGCTGAGGCTGATTAGGTCTGAGATTCCACCCGTAATTAAAGACTTGAGAACGATAACTTTCGAGCTTAATTCCTCGCTTTTTTATCTTAATTACCACCTTGTCTGACTCTTTTCATATTGTCAATCTCATATTTTAATTTTATAGCAGTACAGGAATTTTACGGCCCTACAGACAAGAATTCAAGCAACAAGCAGTTCAAAATCACAATAAGTATACAAGGTAACTGGCGCCTTAATACGGAGTCTACAGCTACGTCGGACGGGGTATCATGGTTACCATGCTGACATTTGACATTCAAATTCGATAAGATTAGAACTAATATCGATAAGTTTTCTACTTTCATTTAAATGTTGTTACACTAAATTGGTGAATTGACTACTAAGGACTCAAATATCATCCTGCTAATAGCAACCCTTGTCATACTTATACTAAGTGTTGACTCGCTTCTCTCATTTGCTACCATCCATAGTTTAATGATGGAAGATTGCAGCAATGCCTTAGATGACGATGATGATGGTCTGATTGATCTCAATGATCCCGATTGCATTTGTGAAATATTGAGTCCCGAATCACTTATCCCCAACCCATCATTCGAGGAATCAACCTGTTGTCCTGTACAACGGAGTATGCTCAACTGTGCAGTTGGTTGGGTGCAAGCTTCAGAGCCGACTACAGACCTCATTCATCCCTGTGGATGGACGGGATGGAATGGTCATTTTCCACCAACTCCTTTTCCTGATGGTGAAGCAATTATGGGCTTTGCGAATGGTCGTGTAGGCGGAGGATTTGCAGAGTATAATTGGAAGGAGTATGCCGGCGCTTGCTTAACGGGTCCGCTAAAGGCCAATACTGAATATCGGTTTGAATTTTACATTGGCTTTACAAATGAAACACTTTCACCAACACTTGATATTACTTTTTTTGGGACGACCGATTGTGATAACATTCCCTTTGGGTCTGGAAATCCAGACTTGGGGTGCCCTACGAATGGGCCCAATTGGAAAGAATTAGGCGCACAAAACGTAGGTGGTGGCGGCGGTTCCGCGTGGGTCAAAACAGAGATAACGATTACCCCAGAGGAAGATATTCAAGCGATTGCTATCGGACCTCCATGCGAGTCGTCTGATGCGAATACAACGAATTATTACTTTTTTGATAATTTGGTTTTAGCAGATTTACGTTCTTTTGAGTTTCAAATTTCAGAAGTAAATCATCCTTGTGCTACCGACTTTACATTGAGCGTACCTCAAGAAGAAAACATATCTTATCAATGGTATAAAAATGGCATCGCTCTAATCGGCGAAACCGCCTCCCTGCTTTCTCAAATCTACGGAGAAGGTGAGTATCAAGTAAGAACAATAAGTGATGGGTCCTGCCTACTGACTGAAGCCTATGTTTATCGTATTCCAATAATCGAAACGATGACAAGCATAAGACTATGTCATGATGAGCTTTTACAATTTGGACCAACCACGATTTCAGCATCTGGAAAATATATAGAGACGCTTAAGAACAGCAACAACTGCGATAGTATCGTAGACCTTACGGTTACAGTCCTACCTGAATTAATGGATACTGTTGTCGCAAAAATATTTGAAGGGGAAACGTTTGAAGGTGTCGATCAAAATAAATTCGATGCTGCTGGCACTTACGATGTCAGCCTCATGAATGATATCGGATGCGATAGTCTCGTGCATCTACAATTAGAGTATTATCATGTCTACATCCCTAACATCTTTACACCTAATGGAGATGAAAGGAATGATCAGTTTATAATATTAGGAGGCCCCGACCTTTCTAAGATCAAAACGCTTGACATCTATGACAGATGGGGTCAACAAGTATACAGCGGCACTTACGAACTCCTCAATAACAGCAGTGGCTGGGATGGTAAACTCCATGGTACAGTGGTGGAGCAAGGAATCTACTCTTACATCACGACTTTAGAAATGGATGATGGTAATAGTAGAACCTTAGTTGGTTCTGTGCTTGTCAAGAGGTAATACACCGTTCATTTATTAAAACATTAAATGGTTTCCTGGCTGTATCTGCCGTTTCATAAAAGAATTAGTAAGTTACGTGAAAAAAGCGCGAATGGTGTGTAAAAGATATTACACTTTTTTGAGAAATTAAATATGAGCCGTCATTCCAAACCCACATGTCCAACAGGCAAGATCGATTCGATTTATTATAAAATTAACTAGTTTTAAAATAATCTTTAACGTTACTTTTGTCTTAACACAAAAGTAACCAAAAAAGCCTGCCCGACCACTGGCGGGTCAAGACTTGATTGTTTTCTTAACGCTCCAATCGCTTCTTTTCCCTAAACTGAAAAAATTCGCGACTGGATGAAATATTTAATATGGCATTTAATGGTGCAAGAAACTTTATGTTTTTATTTGAATTCTATTTCGCTCAGACAGTTTTCAGTTTTTACGAGAAAAGAATCGCTTTCCGCTAAAAACAATAAGGTCGGAAGGTACTCATCAACAGTCCCTATTAAAACTAGATTTTAAACTAAGTATATTACTATTTATTTCCAAAAAAATGAAAAAATGAAAAACCTGTTTTTATTAATTACTATTCTTCTCTTTATTTCTTGTGGAAAACATGTCGATCCTACTGTAGAAGAATGGCAGTCGTTATTTAATGGTAAGAATTTAAATGGGTGGGATATAAAAATAAACGGCTATGATTTAAATGACAATTTCGGCGAAACTTTTTATGTGGAAGATGGCATGATGAAAACGAAATATGATGCCTATGACAAATACAATGATCGCTTTGGACACATATTTTATAAAGAAATATTTTCGCATTATAAGTTAAAATTAGAATATCGTTTTACAGGCGAACAAGCGAAAGGCGGGCCAGGATGGGCATCTAGAAATAGTGGAGCGATGCTTCATTCACAGTCGGCAAAAAGTATGGGGAAGCATCAGGATTTTCCAATCAGCATTGAAGCTCAACTGTTGGGAGGTAATGGAACAGATGAACGGCCTACGGCCAATCTATGTACGCCCGGCACAGCTGTTTTTATGGCTGATACTTTATTTACACCTCACTGCATTTCTTCTTCTTCCAAAACCTATCATGGCGATCAATGGGTGTCAGCAGAATTTTTAGTTTTAGGCGATTCTTTAATCCAACATTTTGTGGAAGGCGAAAAAGTATTAGCATACACTAAGCCGCAATATGGCGGTGGGAATGTAGGCGGGCATGATGGAAGTTTAAAGAAAGACGGACGGCCTTTAAGTGAAGGCTATATTTCTTTGCAGAGTGAAAGTCACCCCGTGGAATTTAGAAAAGTAGAAGTATTGAATTTATGTGGTTGTAAAGATGAAACTGCTAAAAATTATAAATCGTATTTTGAAAAAGCGGATAAATCGGTTTGTGTTTATTAATTCAAATTTTTGTTTTGAAGTAATATGCCCCTCATTCGGTGTAGGCTGCAGCTATGCTTGTTTCTGTTTTCCTTTACGATCCATAATTGAGTTTCTATTGCCTTAATGGATTTCCATTATCTCTGTGGCAAACAAAACCTAAGATCCATTTACACTCTTAGCCAAAAAAAATACTACATTTATAAAGAAGACAAAGCTCCATCCTATGAACAGATTGACCAACATCATTTACGCTCTAAGCCTTAGCTTTTCCACCTTGATCGCTCAAGAAAAAGTACATCACTATCACGCACCTACTTATACCTCTGAATGGAGTGCTCCGTCAGTGCATCCCGATCGTATTGTATTAAATCTAACAGAAGATCCTTGTAACAGCATGAACGTAACTTGGAGAACGTCTATCGATACAAGCACAGCGTATGCAGAAATTGCTATCGCTACTGCTGCCCCTAAGTTTTGGCGAAACGCAATTAGAATCAATGCAACCACAGAAACACTAGATCTATCTGATGTTCCTAGAGCTGGAGTCGTATCAAATTATCACAGTGTCAACTTTTTAGATCTAGAAGCCAATACAACTTACGGTTACCGTGTAGGCGATGGTGATCACTGGAGCGAATGGATTCATTTTAAGACAGCCGCCAAAAGTGAAGCGCCTTTTTCTTTTTTATACGTTGGAGATGCACAAAATTATGTACTCGAATTGTGGTCTAGACTCATTCGGCAAGGTTACAAATCCAATCCTGATGCCTCTTTCATCATTCATGCTGGCGACCTAATCAATAATGCTAATAGCGATCGACAATGGCATGAATGGTTCGAAGCGGGTTCATTTATTCATAGTATGGTGCCTTCCATTTCTATTCCAGGAAATCATGAATATGCAGCGCTTAATGATGGTGAAGCGCGCCAACTTTCTCTTTATTGGAGGCCACAATTTAACTTACCTTTGAATGGACCTGATTCATTAGCTGAGACTACATTTTATGTTGATTATCAGAATACTAGATTCATCGGCTTAAATACAAATGTTGACAATGCGGAACAAGTGGTTTGGTTAGAAAACGTATTGAAGAACAATCCGCATCAATGGACGATAGCTATATTTCACCACCCGCTCTTTTCAGCTTCTGGTGGACGGGACAATGCAGCATTAAGGAATATACTAAAACCATTGTTTGACAAGTACCATGTCGATCTCGTCTTACAAGGTCATGACCATAGTTATGCACGTGGTCGGGTCAGCCCTCCTGAATACAACTTGATGTCTGGTGTTAATACGTTAGATCAAACAGGAACGGTCTACGTCGTGTCTGTGAGTGGTGGGAAGATGTATAATATCAGAGAAAATGCTTGGGAAGGTTGGGAAGCAGATCGCGAAAGGGCGGCAGAGAACACACAGCTCATACAGTCCATCAGCATAGATGGAGATCGACTCAGCTACGAATCGATCACTGCAACAGGAGAATTGTACGATGCATTTGACATCATCAAAAATGAAAGTGGACCCAACACTTTTGTAGAATTGCGAGGAAATGCGATTCCTGCAAGGTTTCACGATAACACTGTCTCCTACTATGACAGTCTTCCGTTAGATCTAGAGCAAAAGGTCAAGACAAGGTATGTGAATCATGAAGTCCTTAGAATTAATCAATCGGTGAAAGACGGTCAGGTAATCTACAACGTACGCTTAAGAGATGCAGCTCAAGTCCTTAAGAATATTAGCATTGACTTAAAAGGAAATATTATTGAGAGGTGATTATTCTTTTTAGAATTTATAAAAAGCTTGACCAGCACGAGAAAGTGATTGTTTGTATTCCTTATGTTACTTAGATTCACTCTTTTTGAGTTTTTATTGTTTATTATGTTTCCTATGGTAAAAAAAGAAACGGCTTACTCCATTTTAGATCTTGCGATTAGAGTAGAATGTAGCTCTTTACGCCAAACATTCGATGAGGCTTTAGCGCTTGCCAAAGTAGCAGATAGCGAAGGGTATACCCGCTATTGGTTAGCGGAGCATCATAATTCAGATACCATCGGTAGTAGCGCGTCTTCTATTTTGATAGGGAAGATTGCCGAAGGCACAGATCGAATTCGGGTGGGATCAGGTGGTATTATGTTGCCGAATCCTTCTCCATTAATTATTGCTGAACAATTCGGCACCTTGGGAACACTTTATCCAAACAGAATTGACTTGGGTTTAGGTAGAGCGCCAGGCACAGATCAAGCAACAGCAAGAGCTATCCGTTCTGACTTCTATCAGGCAGCGATGTCCTTTCCCAATGAAGTTCAAAAAATACAAGACTATTTTTCTATTGACAATGCACGAGAAAACGTACGTGCAAATGTGGCGGAAGGCGTTACGGTTCCGCTCTATATATTAGGATCAAGTACAGAGAGTGCGCATTTAGCCGCTAAAAAAGGATTGCCCTACGCTTTTGCAAGTCATTTTGCCACAGCCCAATTAATGACTGCCCTTGACATTTATCGCAGTGAATTTCAAGCTTCAGACACTTTAGATAGACCGTATACCCTTGCAGGGGTTAATGTCATTGTGGCCGATACTGATGAGGAAGCAGAACACTTGTCTACTTCCCTTTACACTATGATCATTAACTTATTGACTGGGAAAAGAAATAAAATGCAAGCTCCCTTTGACATGACGGATCAGCTACGTGACATCAGCCAACAGGCTGCTGTTCAACACATGCTTAAATATACTTTTATGGGTAGCAAAAAAACCGTTAAACATGAAATAAAAGATTTTATTGAGTCTACCCAAATTGATGAGCTTATTGTGGTTAGCCATATTTATTCTGCACAGAAGCGTGTGAAATCTTATCGGCTCTTTGCTGAGATTATGAGGGAATTAAATGACTAAATGTAAAATGTTTTATGCTTTTAAAGTGCTATTTATCTGCTCAAACAGTTTTCAGTTTTTGACGGAAAATGAAATGGTTTACACTAAAAGAAATAAGGTCGGAAGGTCGTCCGCAATAGATCTAATTCGAGCAGATTATTTGTCATTGATTTTTGGTTACTTTTCATCAAGGAAAAGTGACAAAGATTATATCCAAATCTCTTTCTTACCAACAGCGTATAGTTAAAAACTATAAAGTATTATTTCTATACGCAACCATTTATATTTTTTGAAAAATATAAATGGCTTACACTAAAAAAATAAAGTCGGGTTGCCCTTCGAAAATTAACTTTCTTAGGTGTAAAGCCTTTTCATTTTTAAAGAAAGTAAAAAGAAGCCCAAGCCCTATCAATTTTGTGGCGGCGTATTAAAAAAAATTGGTTTTATAAAGATGGTCGTCCATTACGAATAAACTTCATGAGTACTTTGACCATCTGCCCCGATAACGACTAAATTGCCTTCTCCTTGGGTGAATGTTCCATTACTTGTTGATTCATCTGAACTGACCACATTTCCGCTATTATCGTAGACTGTTGTGGTTGTCACGGTTGTAGTGGTGCCGCTAGATTCCTCTGCGAATGTGTGTTCTATTGATGGTAAATGTTCACTGCCTGGAACAAAATCTGGAATTGGAACTGGCGAAATCTGGATGTCGATACCAGCTTGACTACCTTCAGCTTCGAGTGATGTTCGGGTTTCAATCACTCTTGTCTCTGTTTGTCCTGTTTCAGTATTAAAGACACGCTCGACTTCATAATCTACTCTTTCTCCTGTAATGGTTGTACCATTTAAATCGACAGGTGTGAAATCACTGATTAAGCCGCCAAGGCCGCCTGCGCTTTGTTCGTGCTCCTCGATATCATAACTTCCATTAACAGAAGCTTTTTGAACAAATTCCCACTCACCATTTTGATTTTGTCTAGCCTCAAAGCCTGTTTCACCTCCTGCAGCGGCACTGACTCCATCTGGCAAATCAGTATTAAAGAAATCTTGCGCTGCTGTTTGTGCTGCATCAGGGATATCAAAATCGTGAAGGGCAAGTTCTGCATACGACGTCGCTTCAACACTTGTGATATTATCAAAAGGATTTGCATTTACATTTGAAGAATCGGTTCCTGGCGGAATGATCCCGTCTGGAATTGGAATACCTTGTTCTCTGAGGTATGCTAATTCTTCAGGTGTAACACGATATGTAACTGCACCACCCCGTCCTCCTTCTATTCCATTGCCAGCTAATCCGCCGGATACATTTCCCGTAAGACCCATGGTTATATCGAAACTGCCATCACTCAACTGCGTAATTGCTACACTCCCATCGCCTCCTACGCTAAGTGCTGCAGGTAATCCTTCTAGGCCACCAAAGGCACCGCCTTCAACTGTCCAACTTTGTACTGGTGTGACCGGTTCTGGTGGAGCTTCTGGACTAGCATCACTTGCTGGAGGTGAATTATGACCTGGCATATCTTGTGGATTGGGCATTGGAACTATAGGTGTACTAGAACTTGGAGGGGAATTATGTCCTGGTAAGTCTTGCGGAGCTGGCATGGTCGGGGGAGTGGATTCATTACCATGTCCCGATGCTTCACATCGTGCAATCGCATCTCTTATAATTGCTTTTGCATTGTCTAAATTAGCAAGTGCAGAGTCCATAGTTTTTGCAAGTAAATATTATGTAAAAGGAATTGTTATGCAAGAGCTTGGAGTTTAATTCCATCTTGTTTCCACGACTACTTTTAATTTGTTATGAACTTAACTTACAATCAACTCATATAATATTGTAAGCTAACAGTGGCGGTGGCTTGACAAAGATTACTCTATCTCAGTTTCAATCGTAATCGAAAATTTAGTGTAAGCTTCTATCGTTTTATAACTCGCTTTTTGCGTTATATCTAAAGATTCATTCTCTCCATCAGGTAGCCCGAGCCAAGGTTCTATACACACATAATCAGCACCGGGTTTGGACCACAAAGCAAGATGAGGATAGTCTTTAAATCGAACGACGATACCTGTTTTCTCATTCTTTTTTCGTAATCGAATCCAATCGAAATCTATGTCTGAAAATATTAAGGCATCTTCATTAAATAGTGTGTCTGATAGTGTAAGTATTTCTTTATTGCTTACAACGTTGCGTTTGTGATTAGAGAGCAAGCCTGATGGGCCTAGTGTGTTTGACATAAAGTCAAATGGAGCAGGAAATTCAAGGACGTAGTCTGATAAGCTCACATCTTTACTTAACGGGCAGGCATATGCTGTATGTCCACCGCAAGCAAAATACATTGGATCTGAATCTCGGTTTTCTATTTTATACGTCATCAATAAACGCTTATCAATGAGTTCGTACTCTACTGAGAAAAGAAAGTTAAATGGATATAATTTTAGCGTTATTGCGGAGCTCTCTAATGTCAAGGCACACTTAGAAACGCCCTGTTGTTCAAAACTCAACAGATCATTGTCTCGGATAATGCCGTGCTTCGTCATTGCATACTCTTTACCCTTATAAACAAGCCTATTGTCTTTTATTTTTCCGATAGCTGGGAACAGTACAGGAGAACTACTTCCCCATATTGACTTGTCTATTTGCCAGATATACTCTTGGCCAGTTTTCGTATTCTTTAACGAACGTATTTCTGCTCCGTTGGATTCTATAGTGCATGTCAATCGTTCATTTTGTATTGTCTGTAACATCTGTCAATTAAGTTAAGTTAAGTGTTCTTATTAATTAACTACTCTTTACGTCACTTTTGTCTACCGCCGAGAGGTAGAAAGTTGACACAAAATCATAAACCGTCAAAACTTGAGCAAAGTATATCCCTTCAATTGATAGGTCGTCACAGTCGTGAGCATTGAAGTGGCTATTTCGATATTTTCATTTACCTCATCTGGATCAATCTCTCTGCCGATTAATGATTGACCACAAACGGTCAGTTTTACGCCAGCCTCTTTCAATGCACGAATCAAATTATGGTTTGGATTTTTAGTATCATATCTATTGACATACCCATCATCATTCAAAACAGTTTTTGTTGCTTGGCCATGAATCGCCAATACCACATGAATGGAATCTGGATGTACACCAGCGATCGCATGAAGATTTATCATTCGAGCGACATTATTCAACGCTGAATTTAATTGCGCAGGGTCGTCTCCAGAATATAGATCAATGACAATATCATATTTCTGCTTTGCATCAGGAACGACAGTCGCTTGATCGATTGGGTAAATACCGCCAAATTCTTTGATGACCGGATGATGATATGTTGCTTGAGCAAACAGGGACCCAAAACTTATTAACAAAAATAGAATGAATAGTAAACGCATAATGATCAATTTGAGCGTGTAAGATAATTAGGATTTTGTCTATTCCTGAATAATTAACTTCTTAGAACTATTGGTGAACATATTGTGTATACTGATATTCAGTAAAAAGAAAAAGTCTATTTTACACTCAAACAAGTTTTTTCATTTAATGGATGAACAAAATTCAATTCAAGAGAAATCCGATTGTTGTTCTAATTGTCATTCCCCTTTGATCAATAAGGCAGGCTTTTGCCACACCTGTGGTCAAAAAAATACCGATGGCAGACTTACCTTAAAAGAACTCTTTTCACAATTTTTCAATAATGTTTTCAATCTAGATTCCAAAATATTTCGAACAATCGGTGCAATATTAATTCCAGGAAAACTTACCAATGCTTTTTTGAATGGACAACGCCTAAAATATTATCACCCGATCCGATTATTTTTAGTATTGATAATAATTTATTTGGGTGTCTTCAAATATCAAGTCGATATATCCACTCTAAGTCAACTAGATATAGAGCAGATTGAAGGTTTAAAGGAGCGAAAGCGACTGATGGGTGTTTTAGATGAAGGAATACATTCTATTTCAGAAAAGACAAACCAACATTCGGTTCTTGAAACATTGGATACTTTATCAACATTTTTTTATAAGAAATCAGGAAAACGTGTTGATAGCATTAACATTAACGATGCATTGAGTATCATGGATGACTTTGATTTTAATATTGCCGTGGAGGATTTTGAAAAATATTCATCTGAAGAACTTATAGATGTTTATAAAGTAAAAGGGTTTTATAAACGGTTGATGGTACAGCAAAAAGTAAAGATGATAAAGGAAGGGACAAGCTTCCTTCCTTTCCTTATGGGAAAAATAACTTGGGTGGTCTTTTTTGTTTTATTATTGCTTTCACTTATTTTCAGAATCCTTTATTTGAAACGCGACATTTTGTATTTGGAACATCTGGTTTTTGGCATTCACCTCAATTCTTTCTTTTTATTCATTTTGTCTATTCTTCTTTTATTTCCAGAAGGCATTTTTGAAAAATTAGTACCCTGGACATTAATTGCAATGGCCATTTATTTATTTATCGCCATGAAGCGAGTTTATAAGCAGTCTATTTTCATAACAATTCTCAAATTTTTACCTGTCATAATTTGCTATTTTTTCTTATTTATTTTTGGTATTATTCTAACTGTAGTTGGGAGTTTTCTAATTTTTTAATAAAAAGATTAATTACGCAAAAATATAAGGGAAAATGCATAAGTTCTTTTGTAGATTGTCTTCATTATTCCACAACTAGTTTTCGTACTGCTGTGTTATGATTAGTGTCTATTATCTTGACGATATAAGCCCCCGTTTCTAATCCCGAAAGAATAACTTGCGCTCCACCCTTTTTACTTACAATCATTCGACCATCGACAGTATACACAAAGACCTTCATTTTTTGGGTATCTTCTTTTCTAATCGTAACGGTTCCATTAGACGGGTTAGGGCCGATATTTAATCCTTGTATTTCTACGTCACTGGTAGACGTTGTGATACCATTACAGTCTTCATCAATATCATTACCAAAAATTTCTACTGCAGCCGGATTGATCGCTGCATTATTATCATCACAATCAAAGGCTTCTATAAATCCATCGCCATCGTTATCCATGCCTCTAAGATCGGGGGCATCGTTATCAAAGTCCTCACTTACATGTCCGACTAGACACCTTGATATCTGCGGAAATGCAGACGTAATCACATAGAAATATTCAAACGTCTCAGTACCTATTGCTGTTGCTATTGTAATAGACGACTCGATACCATTACATCCATCCAAATCTCCCCTACCACATATGTATTCAAAATCTAGAGTATACTTTCCATTATATGCACCGCAAGGTTCCTGAATTCCATTTCCAGGACGCAAGCCTTTTTTTAATTGGAAGCTAGGAAGTAGCTCCTTTATATTTCCATCAGGGTCTGGACCATATTTATAGACGATCGGAAAGCCATCCGCTGCCCAACCGATATGTATCGGCTTTTCAGGCACTTCTGATACCATCGTTACACCTGGCAGAATTGTTTCTAAATATTCAAACATTTCTCCGTGGTAATGATATCCTTGCGGTCCTGTATGCGCTGACGCACAGTCTAGTTTTACCAAGCCCATTCCATCTCCTTGGTTAGTCGTCGGCTCAAATACCCAATCCCAATTAAATTCTCCTGTACTCGGATTTTCAAAAATAAATGGGGCCGCAGGAGCTGGTGCCATCACACAACCATTTAACGCGACTCCAAAATATCGATCGGGTCTTCCATTATCACTTAAGACAGAAGTAATCTCAGCGGCAATCGTTGGCTTTAAATCTATTTTAAAATTATAATACTTCTGTGAAGGAATATTATTGGGGTTGTAACAAAAATTATGATTGGGATAATTGTTAGAATATATATTCCTTTCAGCTCCGTCTTCAAATTCGTAATATACACTCGGTTCAGAAGGCATATCACAGCAGCCTATATTTGTAGAGCTTAACGAATCATCTGCCTCACAGTTTGCCTCACAGTCATCGATTCCTTTTTCTTCTCCATTGCGAATTTGATCTCGGCAAGACCATTCATCTCTTATCGTATAGGCCTCATTTTGCAGGTCTGTGAAAATCATCATTTGATCATTCGTCAATGATCCAACTAGGTCATTCTGCTCAAGTACATCATTCTGCACATCATAAAATTCTATATTGCCATTTTCATCTTCGATCAACTTATATTGATCATTTCTGATCGTCCAGAATAATATGCCTTGATTTGAGTTTTCTCTATCAGAATAAATGAAAGGCCTATCGATCATCCCATCACAAGAAAAGCTCGGCTTTAGACTCAAGCTATTAAGAATCCCTCCCTGTAACTGGTTTCCAGTCAGCTCGACAACTGTAGCGTGAATATCCGACACATGAGTCAGTCCCTCTTCTTCTTCACCCATTCTAGATACTCCCTTTCCACTTACGATCATAGGAACATGGATTCCTCCCTCATACAAAGTTCCCTTCCCGTGATCGCCTTCAAAATTCTGGATAACAGAACGAGGCGTACCATTATCTCCAATAAAAATAATGACTGTGTTTTCAAGAGTCGTCGTATCAAGGCTCTCTAAAAGTCTACCGATTTCATGATCCATTGCTTCTATAGCAGCGACATATTTATTAAGATCTCCATTGGTATTATCGATCGAGTATAGGCCATCTGGTGGAATATGAAAAGGATCGTGAGGTGCGACATGAGCTAGCCACAGAAACCAAGGTTTAGCCTGGTCCGCAACCCAGTCAATAGCAGCATCAGTAAAATGAGAGGTAACGTAATCGTTCTCTTGCGAGGCAACTCCGTTAGTTACTTTTTCCCATTGATAATAATCGGTTACTCCTCCTCTTAGTATACCCTCAAAATGATCGACTCCATGTTCCATCGGGTGATTTGCATTTACAGGATTAGAAATATGCCATTTACCAATGACTGCTTGTGCGTAAGTGTCCGCATTCAAATCACGAAGTCTTTTAAACAGAGAAGTATGTGTAAGGTCTAAATTATCTGGCACGCTCATTACTCCTGTCTTTACACCATACTTGCCACTCATAATGGACGCTCTGGTCGGTGTACAGGTTGGCGACGACCATGCATTCATGTACGTGATGTCATTAGCTCGTAGCGCATCTAAATGTGGAGTTGTCGGCATCACTGGATTTTGTTGGTAGCCATTAGTCACATCTATTCCCATATCATCTGCGATGATTAGAAGGATATTCGGTTTTGATTTCTGGCTAAGTATTGGGGTTAACCCTAATAGTACAAAAGCCAGAAAGGTAAGAACTGATTGATTTATCTGTTTTGATCGCATAACTATTAGACTAAGTTACGAGGAAAGGTTTAGTCTATATGATAAATAATCCCGATAAGATCTTCAATAAAAATTGCGATCCACAAAAATGTTATATAATTAAAAATTATTTAGGTTGTTGTTTTACCCACGAAATTAGTCGTCAACTTAAAGGCTTTTACATAGGATCTTTTGTTACCTGTCGTGACTTAATTCGAACAAGTCAACTTTTCTTCGTTTCTGTTTTTTGATTGAGTTGAATTTCTTAAGCTCATTTTTAGCTTCTATGAACATCCATATTTCAGGATTGATTTTGAATGCTTCACCTACAACCGTCGATATTTTACTATTGAATTTTCTTCTTCCTTTAATTAAAGCATGAAGATTTGCATTTTCGACCCCTAAAAATTCAGCAAATTTTGTTTTTTTAATGTTATAAATTAGGAGAAGTCTATTGAGGAATTCGCCAGCTACAATTGTTTCTTTCGTTTCATTTTCAAGGTATGACTTCATCTGTAACTTGACACCAATTCTTTGATTTTCGGCAATCTCTGCTTTGGGTAATTCCTTTATGTATGCATCAAGAATGTTCTTTGTTAACTTACGCTCTTTGTCTGTTGTCTTATCTTTTTGTTTGCCTAAAATATGGTCAAAATATTTATCTTTCATTATCCAAGTCAATTTTTAAGTTTGTTAATATAAGCTGCTTTCCAAACTGCGGATTTATTATCATCCTTTCACGAAAAATTAATTCTGCATTATATTTTTTCTGATAATACTCGATCAATTCTCCTTTACTAGTAAATACAAGGAAACCTTTATAATTACCTTCGTTTAACTCGAAAGACTTTAAACAAGCAAATGAAATCAGTATTTCAGCGACTTTTTTGAATTTGCCATTGGAACCATAATTCCACGGTGCTACCTCAATATTTTTAAGAACATAGTATGCTTCATTTTCTTCTTCAAGTTTAATAATTCCTTGTATTTGGTTCTCAAAGAGGACTTTATAGAAAAGAACTTTAGGTTGAAAAATTTGCTTCCATTTGAATTTCCAATCCTTATTGACAAATCTCAAGTCACTTTTGACAAATTGTTCGATAAGAGCTTCATACTCTTTATTTTGCTTTGTCTTAATCTTTACCTGCACAATCAAATATATCATTTTTTGACACATTGTGCAAGTATTTTGTTTATTTAGGACTTATAATAACTAACTTTTTTATACCACGTTTCCCATCATTTCTTCCCTTTACTATTCACCTCCCAAAAGGCTTAGATATGCTAAAGCCTATCTACTTTCGCTATTATGTCACTACTAATATCAGTATAAATTCCTGTAACCTTTTTAATACTATTTCATTTTATGATCGAGCTTCTAATAGCTTCTCATCCAAAAATTTCTTTGCACCTCTCCTATTCTCTTTAATATTAAGTTGTGGTATATAATCCTATAGCCTCATGTTTTACTAGACAGACCACGAGTGACCTACTTTCATAAAACTTGCACTATTATTTTTGCTCATGGGTAATATTCTATGTCTTTCAATGATATGTTATTGAAGGTATGTTTCAGGTCTTATAAATCCTAACTTTATTGTACGTAGATAAGCTGTTAAAAACCATAATCAAATGAAAATTACATCGCTTTTAGTTTCTGCTTTATTTTTTCTGAAATTACAACTGCTTTGTGGACAATGTCCAAACAATGCAGTTAACTTAACTAGCCAACTACAAGTAGATAATTTCAACTCCAATTATCCAGGTTGCACCAACATTACAAATGACTTAAGCATCTCCGGGAATACCATAACCAATTTGAATGGACTTAGTGGACTCACTCAAATAAATTCATTAGTAATTGAGAATACAGGATCATTAACAACGCTCACAGGTCTGAATAATGTAACAACAATTGGTGGTGTTGATATAAAAAATAATAGTGCATTGACGACAATTGATGGCTTAAATGGTGTCTCCAGTATAGACGTTTTTTACTTATTGGATAATCCATTCCTAAATAACCTAACTGCTCTGGGGAATCTACTTAATATAGCACACATTGAAATTTATGGAAACCATAGCTTAAATGACCTAAACGGTTTGCAAGGACTAAGTTCAATAGATTTATATTTTTCAATTTCTAATAACAACTCATTGACCTCTTTAAGTGGTCTTGAAAATTTAAATTTCGTGGGTGATGGACTCGATATCACTAACGTCGAATTTAGGGTTTCTTTTAATGCTAATTTATCAGATTTATCTGCGCTGCAAAATCTAAATTATGTCGACGGCAGATTTAATATTTCGTTTAATCCTTTGCTGAATAATTTGTTAGGTCTTGAGTCTTTGAGTTTTGTTAGAGACTTAGACATCTCCTCTAATGCAACGTTACAGACCTTTGACGGCTTACAAGGGTTGACAAATGTTGAAAACCATATAAGGATTTATAATAACCAGATATTGACATCCTTAGAGGGGTTAAATAATCTTAATTCTATTCCTATTGAAAATACAGCCATCTCTTCCAACCCAAACTTATCGTATTGTACTGTAAGTGGTATTTGCAATATTTTAAATGTAGACCCTTCCCTAATCTCTATCTCTGGTAATTTAAGTGGCTGTGCAAACAATACAGAAGTCACAACGGCATGCCAAAATCCATGTAGTCTTTTACAAGATCACTTAATTGTAAATAATGACCCAATTCTGCCAGGTGTCTATCAATCAAAATTGTCTTTGAGTTCGTCTGGACATATTTACTCAGGTCTTACTGGGACCAATGCCGTTAAATTTTATGCTAAGGATATTATAGAATTGCTAAACTCTTTTGAAGTAGAAATTGGTAGTCATTTTGAAATCATGAATGTAGATTCTGGATGTCCGTGAATTGATTTTACCAAGCACCAATCTGGTGATCACATAATTAAAATCTCAAAATATGTTACCAAGAATCTATAAGTTCGAGGTCCAAAAACTGATCAGCAACATCACCCAAGCCTTTTAATTTCTCCACATACACCTTTGCCTCTGCCACATCCTCCTGCAATGCCAATGCCTGCGCTTTGACCCAATACAAATGTGCTAAAACATACTCCTGAGGATAATACTCCTTACGCCATTCTTTTACCTCTTCATAAAGCTCCTCACTGGTATTCAGCCAATTAAGCGCTTGATCAATATACCGCTCTTGTCCCACTAAATATTCTGCACCCTGCAGATACACAACCCATGATGTATTGACAGACTGTTTTGCCACGCGCGCTTCGACAAGTTCTGAAATGATCTTTAGATTATCTACTTGGATGGTCAAAGCAAGTCTGGCCTGCGCCCAATCCAAAAAAAAATTGGCTGTCTCCGTATTGACTGCTTCCATTGAGTAGCGGAGAGATTCAACGTGCGTATTCGGAGTCGCTGCTACATCTATCCTTAAGACATCTGTGCTATCCGCATATCGAAATGAACCCCACTGTTTTGAATTAGAATTAAAAATGATAGTCCAATCTGCATCTTTTCTAGGAATAACAAAGAAACCATATTCCCCAGCAGCAAGAGGTTCATCATTAATCAAGACATCATGACTCAATTCAATCGTCGTCGCATTATTAGCCCCAGCTCTCCACACTTCACCATACGGCACCAATTCCCCAAAAATCGCTCTTCCATTTGTCTTAGGACTACCATATGCTATGTCAATTTTCGTATATCCTACTACTTCTGAAAGGGACCGATCAGGACTAACTCTTGGGATTAAACCGATTTGATATTGTGCTGATAATGCAATGTTCATGCAGACTAGAAGTGGAATAATGAGTGTTTTCATAATCGTGATGTATAGACTAAAGAAACGAATCTTGAAATGGTAATTTTATTGCTTGACATGGCCTTTTTGTATTTGCCATGGTATATCACACAAGCGTTAAGAGAGGATTAAGCCAATTAAAATCTCAATTTTAGACAAAATAGCACCCATTTTCAGCCGTTTCTACCGAATTTTGCCATGCTGTCATACCAGAACCACCCATTTAAACATTGGTATCATATATGATCTAAAGACTATTATCTTTGCACACTAATTCGAAAAAATGTTCAACGCACTAAAGAAGTTGTTTGGCTCCAAGTATGATCGGGATGTGAAAACCTATTCACCGTTCGTTCAGGAAATTAACGAGTATTTTAATTCCTATGCCTCCTTGTCAAACGACCAACTCAGAAATAAGACGCTAGAATTCAGAGAAAAAATCGCAGCGCACCTAAAGGGGATAGATGATGATATCGCTGCCTTAGATAAAGAAACGCAAACTGAAGAAGACATCGCAAGAAAGGAAGAGCTCTACAAAGAACTCGATGAATTAAAAACCGACAGAGACAAACATCTCGAAGAAGTTCTTAAAGATATTTTAGCAGAGGCTTTTGCTGTTGTCAAAGAGACCGCTAGACGCTTTACGGAAAATGAAAGCATCACCGTCACGGCCACAGATCAAGATCAAGCCATCGCCGCCAAAAAGGAATACATCACGATCAATGGTGATCAAGCCACTTATAGTAATACATGGAAAGCAGCCGGTGGAGAGATCACCTGGAATATGATCCATTATGACGTACAACTAATCGGCGGACAAGTGCTACATGATGGTAAGGTCGCAGAAATGCAGACTGGAGAAGGTAAAACCTTGGTCGCGACACTACCTGCTTATCTCAATGGCTTAGCAGGTAAAGGCGTACACATTATTACCGTCAATAATTATCTGGCTATTCGTGATAGTGAGTGGGTCGGTCCAGTGTTTGAATTTTTACATCTGACTGTAGACTGTATAGATAAATATAAGCCGCACTCTCCTGAACGAATTGCTGCCTACAAAAAAGATATCGTCTACGGGACCAATAATGAATTTGGCTTTGATTATCTAAGAGACAATATGATCCGATCTGTCGGAGAAGTCGTACAAGGTAAGCATCACTATGCGATGATTGATGAGGTTGATTCTGTCTTGATTGATGACGCAAGGACACCATTGATCATCTCAGGACCAGTCCCGGCAGGCACTGAGGAGCAAGAATATATAGCCTTAAAACCTAAAGTCGAAAAACTTATCTCTGCTCAACGACAGTTGTCAACAAAATACCTCGCTGAGGCCAAGCGTCTCTTCAAAGAAGGTGATCGAGGTTATCAGGATGGAGAAGCTGGTATGCATCTACTGCGTGCCTATCGCTCCTTACCAAAATATAGACCTCTCATCAAATTCTTAAGTGAAGAAGGTGTCAAGATCACACTGCAAAAAGCGGAGAACTTCTATATGCAAGAGCAGTCGAAGCGAATGCATCTCGTCGATGAAGATTTATATTTCACCATTGATGAAAAGAATAGGTCTGTAGAGCTGACAGAAAGAGGTGTCGAATTTTTATCAAAAGGAGAATCTGATAATAATTTTTTCGTGATGCCTGATATCGCTGTAGAAATGCAGGCAATCGATGAAGAAGAAAAAGAACAAGAAATAAAACTAGCAGACGAACGAGAAGCGTTGATTCAGGATTTTTCTGTTAAGTCAAGACGTTTGCACGCTGTCAGTCAACTACTCAAAGCCTATACCTTATTCGAAAAAGATGAAGAATATGTTGTCCTTGATAGCCAGGTCAAAATCGTAGATGAGCAGACAGGACGGATGATGGAAGGACGTCGATATTCTGATGGACTACACCAAGCGCTAGAAGCCAAGGAGTCTGTCAAAATTGGTGACATTACTCAAACCTACGCGACGATTACACTGCAAAACTATTTTAGGATGTATCATAAGCTCGCTGGCATGACCGGTACTGCAGAGACAGAGGCTGGAGAGCTATGGGATATCTATGAGTTGGACGTGGTCGTGATCCCTACGAATAGACCGATTGTCAGGGATGATCAAGAAGATCTAGTATACAAGACAGCAAGAGAAAAATACAATGCCGTTATCACAAAAATACAGGAATTGACATCTGCTGGAAGACCTGTCTTAGTCGGTACAACATCTGTTGATATCTCGGAAAAACTGAGTCGAATGATGAATCTTCAAGGCATCAAACACAATGTCTTAAATGCCAAGCAGCATCAGCGTGAAGCAGAGATTGTGACAGAAGCAGGGCATGCTGGCAATGTCACCATAGCAACAAATATGGCTGGTCGGGGAACGGATATCAAAATATCTAACGAAGTGAAACAGGCGGGAGGCCTCGCGATTATAGCGACTGAAAGGCATGATTCGCGACGTGTTGATCGCCAGTTACGTGGTCGTGCAGGAAGGCAGGGTGATCCAGGAGCATCACAGTTTTACGTATCTCTTGAGGATAATTTGATGCGTCTGTTTAACTCAGAACGGATCTCTAAGCTCATGGATAAAATGGGGCATCAAGAAGGAGAAGTGATCCAACACAATATGGTCACGAAATCAATCGAACGAGCACAGAAGAAAGTTGAGGAAAACAATTTTGGTATTCGTAAACGATTATTGGAGTATGATGATGTTATGAATATTCAAAGGGGTGCGATATACACTAAGCGTAAAAATGCCTTAAGTGGAGATCGCCTGTCTATAGATATAAACAACATGTTCATTTCGATGACAGAAAGCTTAGTATCCGATTACAAACGCATGAATGATTTTGATGGCTTTAGAAATGAGTGTTTGAGAGTCCTCGGTCTAGATCCAGACATATCAGCTGCTAATTTTAATGAAGGCGAAGAAAGTGACCTAATAGATAAATTGCAGGAGCAAGCAGGCGAACAATATCAACGTAAGGGCGATCGAATTGGACATTTGTTAGGACCAATTATAGAGCGTGTTTTCTTAAATGAGGGACACCGGTATAAGCGTATTGCTATTCCGTTTACAGATGGTAGACAAAGTCCGCTCCCTATCTCAGCTGATCTCAAGGAAGCAATGGATAGCAAAGGCAATAGCATCATGACTGATATCGAAAAAGCAGTCACCTTAGCTATAATTGATGAAAACTGGAAAGAGCATTTGCGGTCAATGGATGAATTAAAAGATTCTGTTCAAGCTGCCTCCTTTGAGCAAAAAGATCCTCTTGTCGTTTACAAAATGGAAGCTTATAAGCTATTCGAAGAATTGATATATAGAATTAATGAAGAGACCTGTGCCTATCTAATGAAAGGAAACGTGGTCATGCCTGGAGAGGGAGAGATAAAAGAAGCGAAAATTGAAAAGACAGATTTGAGTAATGTCAAAACTAGCCGAGCAGAGCAAATGGCTAAAGCTGCAGCACAAAGCGCAGGTCGGGCAGAACGGGCTAAACCTGAAACATTTAAACGTGAAGAAAAGAAGGTAGGGCGAAATGAACCTTGCCCTTGTGGAAGTGGCAAGAAGTACAAACAATGTCACGGTAAGAATTAAAAAAAACCCGGACTTTACCGGGTTTATTTGGAATCACAAAAAGTTGTTCGATACCATTGTATTAACTCTTTCGTTATCTCTTTTACTTGTATAAAGAGACAAGCCTTATAAAACGCTTAGCAAAACGTCACTTTTTTTGTTAAAATTTGTTTCTTTCGACAAATTGTATGAAAGTAAAATCACCGAAGGTGTGACATATTTGTAGACCAGCATGATAATGCTGGGTCGGTATTTAGTAAGTTTGCAAAAATTGTATTGATGAAAACTTTAGTATTGATTTTGGTTGGATCTTTATTTGTCTTAGCTGATATCTTTGGTCAAGGCATCCAGGTACGGGAGCATGATGGCATCCAAAGCTTGCTGTCTAGTTATATCCAATACAATAAGGAGAATGATAACATTAAGGGCTATCGTGTCCAGATCATTGCAACAGATGATCGCCGTAAAATGGAAAATGCCCTTTACAAATTCAGAAATATATATCCTGAAATCAATTCGGATTGGGAGCACAACGTCCCCTATTACCTAGTCAAAGTTGGTGCCTTCAAAGACAAGCTCGACTATCAAGGATTCTTAATTGAAATAAAAAAAGATTTCCCTGGAGCAATTCCGATCGTCGCAGATATTCGTGAAGAAGAGCTATTGGTACATTAAGGTATGTCTTCATCAAGGCAAACTTCAACTGCAAGTTTTGATTGGATAAGTTTCTCACTCTACATCAGTCTTGTTGTCATTGGCGTCTTAATGTTATATGCCACTGACTATAAGCAGGATTCTGATCTTTTGGACTTTACACCTTCTTTTCAGAGACAATTGATTTGGGTTGTCATTTCATTAGGGGCATTCGTTTTAATGTTGATAGTAGACTGGAAGGTCTGGTATACCTTTGCTTACCCCTTGTTTGGCTTAGCTATTTTTCTATTGCTTATCGTGCTTTTATTTGGCACCGAGGTCAAAGGAGCGCGCGCTTGGATTAGTGTGTTTGGGTTTCGGTTCCAGCCATCTGAATTTGCGAAGCTTGGTACCTGTCTGGCCTTATCAGCTTATCTAAGTTCAAGTCGTTTTTCTTTTTCAGAATCTAGATCTGTTCTGACTCTATTTGCCTTAGTTCTCTCACCAGTCTTGCTTATCTTGATGCAACCTGATGCCGGCTCTGCTATTGTGTTTGGCTCATTTTTCATTATGTTTTTTCGCTCAGGCTTAACGCCAGCAATTTATATTTTAGGCCTGTCATTTATTTTAGTGTTTATATTCTCTCTGATCTATTCGCCTTATGTGGTCATGTTAGCGCTATTCATGGGAGGGCTAGTGTTTTGTATTTCTCAGTTAGACAATAAACTGGTCTGGTCTCTTGCCGTAGCCATTATGAGTATTGCTGCAAGTGTTTTATTTTATCAGGGTTTTCAGTTGCCAGCCTTAGTTGGATTACTGTCTTTGATGACAATATTTTTATTTTATTTGCTTCAAAAGGGGAAGGCAAAGTTTTCGACCATGTTGTTTAGCAGTGTGCTTGTATTGACACTTTTTTCTTTTGGGTCTAATTATGCCTTTCACGAATTTTTACAACCGCACCAAAAAGATAGAATTAATGTGTGGCTACAACCAGCGGAAACAGATCCTCACGGGTCGAGATATAACCTTATTCAATCACAGGCAGCGATTGGGTCTGGTGGATTGCAAGGCAAAGGTTTTTTGAATGGGACCATGACCAAATTGAATTATGTGCCAGAGCAATCGACTGATTTTATTTTTAGTACCATCGGCGAGGAGCAAGGCTTTATCGGTAGTATTGGCATTGTCGTACTATTTACAATCTTATTAATACGAATGACAATTATCGCTGAGCGAAGCCGGCATAAATTTATTCTTCATTATGCTTATGGCTTTGCCGGCATTCTCTTCTTTCACTATTTTATAAATATTGGCATGACAATGGGGCTGATGCCAATTGTTGGCATTCCTCTTCCGTTTATAAGTAGGGGAGGATCATCATTGTTGATATTTTCAATAATGACAGGAATATTGCTTAAAATGGACATGGATAGATTATCGAGATTATGAAATTTGACCTTTTACATAAAGACCCTTCGAGTGATGCGCGGGCCGGACTCTTACATACAGATCACGGGCAGATTGAAACGCCAATATTTATGCCTGTCGGGACATTGGGGACAGTCAAAGCTGTACACCAAAGCGAACTTTTGGATCCTATCCAAGCACAAATTATCCTTGGGAATACATACCATCTTTATCTGCGACCTGGTACAGATATTATACAGCAAGCGGGCGGACTGCATAAATTTATCAATTGGGAGAAGCCACTGCTAACGGATAGTGGTGGTTATCAAGTTTACTCCTTGAGTACACAGCGAAAAATTAAAGAAGAAGGTGCAGAGTTCAAATCTCACATTGATGGATCCAAACATTTATTTACACCAGAGCGAACCGTCGATATACAGAGAAAGATTGGTGCAGATATTATCATGGCGTTTGATGAGTGTACACCTTACCCTTGCGACTACAACTATGCCAAGCGTTCCTTGGCTATGACACATCGCTGGTTAGAAAGAGGATTCACTGCCTTTGACAAGTCGCCTGCACTCTATGGCTATAAGCAGAGCTTCGCACCTATCGTCCAAGGGAGTACGTATAAAGATTTAAGAGTCGAGTCAGCAAAATACATCGCAGATAAAGATGCTGAAATCAATGCGATAGGCGGTCTATCTGTTGGAGAACCGGCTCCAGAAATGTACGAGATGTCTGGTATCGTCTGCGAACATTTACCTGTAGAAAAACCACGGTATCTGATGGGCGTAGGCACACCAGAAAACTTACTTGAAAATATAGCCCTCGGTATTGACATGTTCGACTGCGTACTACCAACGCGTAATGCCAGACATGGCATGCTGTACACAAAGCAGGGAGTGATCAATATTAAAAATGCCAAATGGAAAGCTGACTTTTCAGCAATTGATGAAGACATATCGTGTCCGACTAGTAATCATCACACAAAGGCCTATCTGAGACATTTGTTTATGACTCGCGAAACCTTAGGCCCTCAAATTGCGACTCTTCAAAATCTTACATTCTTCTTATGGTTAGTCAAAGAAGCGAGACAAAAAATAATAACGGGAGAATTTTACTCGTGGAAAAACCAAATCGTGAGTCAACTCGCCACCAGAATATGATATTTTTCATTTAAACACGTTATGATATAGTGTTAAACATTTTAGATCGATATATCCTTCGCAAGTATCTGAGTACGTTCTTCTTTTCCGCACTCTTGATATCAATGGTTGCAGTGGTAATTGATTTGGCAGAGAATGTGCATAAATTTTTAAAAGTCTCTCTTTCTTTTAGCGAAGTTCTATTTGGGTATTATCTCCCATTTATTCCTTGGGTAAATGGCCTATTATGGCCTTTGATAGCTTTAGTTTCAGTCATCTTTTTCACTTCTAGGATGGCTAGTGATTCAGAAATTATATCCATTTTAAATGCAGGTGTTAGTTATAACAGAATACTCAGACCCTATCTAATTGGTGCATCTTTAATAGCCGGACTACTATGGGTCGGTATTAATTTTCTTATTCCTAACAGTACACGAGCAAAAACTGATTTCGAACAATTACATAAATTGAAAGTTCGAAAACAAACTCACTCTAATGACACTCATTTTTTTATAAGTCCAGATTCCAAAATATTTGTACAGTACTACAAAAAAAGAGATACGAGTATTACGACATTCAGACTTGAAACTTTTGATGAAAATGGGCAATTGATTAAACTCATCAAAGCCGATCGCGTAGAATTTAAAGAACCTCCTCATACCTGGTCATTGAAAGACTATAGTGTTAGAACATTAAATAGTAATAATGAATCCTTGCTAGTCGCAGATGGAGAGACACTGGATACTTCCCTTAATTTTAAACCAGAAGACTTTGTCCTTAATACAAAGCAGATGGAAATCATGACAACAAAAGATCTGCGACAATATATCCGAAGGGAGGAAGAGCGAGGCATCGATAATACCAAAAAGTATTATATCGAACTACAACGTCGAACAGCAGATCCATTCACCATTATCATCTTGACTTTGATCGGTGTTGCGATAGCTTCAAGAAAAGTTCGTGGTGGCACAGGGATGCATTTAGCGAGCGGTGTTGTGGTAGGCTCTGCGTTTGTTTTACTCTCCAAGTTCACAGTGACCTTTGCGCACAATCTGTCTTTATCACCTTCTTTAGGGGTCTGGATACCAAATATTGTGTTTCTAACCATCGCGATTTACTATATTATCAAAGCACAGAAATAAACTTTCAATAAGTTTTGAAACTTAACATTTGTTAAGTTGTATTGTATTTTATTGACTGTCAGGGTATTATGTTCAATTGATTCCCTTTGGTTCACTCAATCAGCTAAATTGTTTATGCACATGTTGCGTTTTGTTTAATTAAAGTGTAACTTTGGGTCAACAAAAAACCCCTATTATGTCAACTGTAGATTTCGATCAAAACTTCATTAATCTTGAGTCATCGCTTCGATCATTTGCTTATAATTTGACAAAGAACGAAGAAGATGCTCACGACCTATATCAAGAGACAGCCTTAAGAGCCGTATCTAATCGTGAAAAATTCAATCCTGGTACCAACTTCAAAGCTTGGTTGTTTACCATCATGAAAAATATTTTCATTAACAATTACAGAAAAAAGGTCAAAAAGAATACAATTATTGACTCTACAGAAAACATGTATTTCCTAAATTCAGGAAGTGTTGTTATTTCTAATGATGCTGGTGCAAATATGTTGATGAATGAATTAAATGGTATGATTAACTCCCTAGAGGATAGTATTAGAATACCATTCATGAAACATTTTGAGGGATTTAAGTACCAAGAAATTGCTGATGAATTAGTGTTGCCATTAGGTACAGTTAAGAGTAGAATTTTCTTCGCTCGAAAAGCGCTCAAAGCAAAAATCATAGCTCACTATGGTGATTATAATTTAGTCAGAGCTAAACTAACAGCATAATATAGTTAGTCGATTAAGAATAATTAGTTAGTAGTATGAATCGGAAGCAATGTATATTGTTTCCGATTTTTCATTTAGACGTGATTTAAGCATATTGAAGACGCCAAATTTTTCCAAACAGTTACTGAAGTGGTACAGCAAGAATGCTAGATCACATCCTTGGAAAAAAATCAAAAATCCATACTTCATTTGGTTGTCAGAAATTATCCTCCAACAGACTCGCGTTGAAGCAGGCACACCTTATTATTTAAAATTTATCGAGACCTATCCAACAATTCAACAACTAGCAAAAGCGAGTCAGGATGAGGTATACAGCCTTTGGAAAGGACTTGGCTATTATAGTAGAGCTCGAAACCTTCATCATACAGCTAAAACAATCGTCGATAAACATAATGGTCAGTTCCCAGAGAATTATGAGGCTATTTTAGCTTTAAAAGGAATTGGCCCTTACACTGCTGCAGCCATCGCAAGCTTTGCTTTTGATTTGCCGTACCCCGTTATGGATGGTAATGTTAAGCGTGTCATTGCTCGTTATTACGGCTATACAAAAGACGTCATGGCGGCGGCTAATAAAAAAGAGTTGCAGCTCTTATTGGACCAGTCATTTAACAAGAAGCAACCAGCCTTGTTTAATCAAGCGATTATGGATTTTGGTGCAACCGTTTGTAAGCCAAAATCCCCTAATTGTCAAGCTTGTCCATTCTCCAAAACGTGTCTTGCTTTTCAGCAAAATGAAGTAAAAAGTATTCCCTTAAGAATATCTAAAATCAAGCGGCGCGATCGTTATTTCCACTATCTAGTCATTAAAGATGATAAGCACATCTTATTTAAAAAAAGACAAGACAAGGATATTTGGCAGCACCTCTATGATTTTCCCTCGATTGAACATGATGAAAACAAGCAACTTTCACTCAAGGTCTTGAAAGGCTTTGTCAAAGAATACACCCATGTAAGTGCGAAAAAAGCAGACATTCTAGTGAAAGGGCCTAAGTCTCAAATCTTGTCACATCAGCGGATCATTGCCCGCTTTTATACCATATACCAATCTGATTTAAAATCCATTGCGAAAGAGAATGATTTAGATTTGGTACAACTGAAAAATAGTAGCAGTTTTGCAGTCCCCAAAATTATTGATTGGTATTTGAAGGATAATTCGATATCTTTATTTAGTTAATCTAAAAGGATGTATAATAAAGTCATATTAATAGGGAATCTCGGTGCAGATCCTGATGTAAGAACACTAGACAGCGGCACGAAAGTCGCAAAATTCTCTCTTGCTACAAATGAGAACTACCAGGACACCGCTGGTGAATGGCAAAAGAAGACAGAATGGCATAATGTTATTGCTTGGCGCTACATGGCAGAGAAGGCAGAGCGTGATTTCAAAAAAGGCATGATGGTCTTCATCGAAGGTAAAGTCACCTATCGTAAGTGGCAAGACCAAGAAGGAAAAGATCGCTATTCAACGGACATCGTCGCTAGCACTGTGAAAATGTTAGAAAAACGCGAAGGTGGTGGATCGGGTTATGCGAATAGCTTCCCTACGGCGGAAGACGCAGCACCTTATGTCAACAGTGGCCCTACGACACCAGCAGCAAGTCCACCAACACCAGTAGCAAATCCGGCACCGTCAAATACGCCTGCACCTGACGCTGAAGATGACCTACCATTTTAAAATGGGATCATCTTCAAGACATGGTATAACTAAACTTTCCGCTATTGGATCCTGAGCCCCCGATACCCCATTATAGTATTTCGGCCATCATCTTATTAAGTTCGGTATTTTGGAATGTCTCCATTGCCTTATGCTTTTTGATTATTTTAATCATTTGCTCAGCGCTCATTTCTGGCTCTGAGGTTGCTTACTTTTCTATAAGTCCAACTGATCTAAAAGAACTAAAAGAAGACGAGACCAAAGTTTCAAATCGAATTATCGAATTATACAATCGTCCAAAAGAATTATTGGCTACCATTCTCATTTTTAATAACCTAGTCAACATTGCGATTGTCATCGTTTCATTTTTCATTTTCGATAAATTACTTTCTGAAGATCTATTAGCCGGATGGTCATCCATCATAAATGAGTTCTTAGGGACTCAGTTAACTTGGCTACCAACAGCAATTGAGTTCTTATGCACCACCTTTGTAGCGACATTCATACTCGTATTATTCGGGGAGGTGACACCTAAGATTTATGCGAATGTCAATAATATAAGATTTGCTCAATTCATGTCTGCGCCTTTGGGTTTTCTAACCGTATTCACTAGGCCGCTGAGTAGACCGCTAGTTAAAATGACGACTTATATCGAAACGAAGGTAGATCAGTATCAAGGAACCACAGACATAGAAGAGATAGATAGAGCGATTGAGCTCGCCATGAACGCTGAAGGTAATGCAGATGACAATGTTGACATTTTAAAAGGTATCATCAAGTTTGGAGATGTAACTGTCAAGCAGATTATGAAATCACGCGTCGATGTTATGGCTCTGGAAATTTCTACTCCTTTCAATGATTTGATGGAGGCCGTCAAAGCCTCAGGTTATTCCAGAATTCCCATTTTTATAGATGATTTTGACTCCATCGCTGGCTTATTATATGTTAAAGATTTACTTGGTTATTTAGGAGAAAAAGAATCCTTTGATTGGCAAAAACTTATCAAAGAAAATGTACTCTATATCCCTGAATCAAAAAAGATAAATGAGTTGCTCAAAGAATTTCAAAAACAGAGAATTCATATGGCCATCGTTGTAGATGAATATGGAGGCAGTTCTGGTATAGTCACCTTAGAAGATGTGTTAGAAGAAGTGATTGGTGACATTAAAGATGAGTTTGATCAAGAGGAATTTGAATACATAAAACTGGATGACCACAATTATATCTTCGAAGGCAAAACGATGATTAATGATGTCTGTAGAGTAATAGGGACGCCTGTTGAATCGTTCGATGAGGTAAAGGGAGATGCAGATTCACTTGCCGGCATCCTGTTGGAGCTATATGGCAAAATTCCGAAAGAAGGGCAAATCATATCTCTTGAAAATTATACATTCAGAATACTGGATGCCACTGAAAGACGGATTGAAAGAATTAAAATGACTATTGCTTAATGCGCTTACTTTTAGGACTTTTATTGAGTATTGCTTTTATAGCTTGTCAGAATTCATCTGCACCATTACCTAAACCACATCAGTATCCACGGGTAGATTTTCCAGCACGCGAATATATTTTATTTTCAGATTCAGAATGCAGCCTCACTTTTGATTTTCCAACTTATGCAGTGATCGAAGCAAAAACAAGCTACTTCGGCGAGGCCCCTTTGCACCCTTGCTGGTTTGATGTCTATTACAAAGAATTTAATGGTCGTCTTCATTGCAGTTATTTTGAACTCACTAGTCGAGAGGTGTTAGATGATCTCATTGGCGATGCCTTTGATTTAGTGAGTAAGCATCACTCCAAAGCCTCCTTTGCCAGAGAAAGTGTGATTGACAATAATGATGTAGACGGATTACTTTTTGACATCCAAGGACCAGTTGCTAGCCCCTTATTATTTTATGTGACAGACAGCACCCAGCACTTTTTTATGGGCTCCTTATATTTTAATAATAAGGTCAACCCAGACTCCATGCAGATTATTCATGACTTTGTTAGGGATGATGTGTTGCATTTGATTGAGACTTTTGAGTGGCGGTAAGTGGGTATTCTGTTATTTCCAGAGCTCACTGAAATTTAAATACAACTAAGCAAAAATAGATTGGGCTCACTTTTAGTTAGCAAGCCCAATTTAATTTTCTCAATGCTTAATTGCAATAGCGACCAAAATGATCAATAGAATTGCAATACGATGTTAAGGTCATATTAACGTCATTTTCATTATTAACACGGAGTATAGATCTTGGGTTTACATAGCAGAAATTAGCTAATGGACAATCATAATAGGCGTCCTCATTTCCTATAAATTGTTCGTGTTGTACGCCAAAGTAATATTCGAAATGAAGATGTGGCATATTTGGTGCACCATTCTCACCAAGTTGACCTATAATCTGCCCCTTATTGACAGTCCTCCCTACTTTTACACTAGATCTGATAGAGCTTAAATGCCTATAGCGCGTCGAATATCTACCTCCATTGTGTTCTATCGTCACTGACCCAGCATTGCCCAAATCTGACTCTACTACTTTACCGGCAGCAACAGCTCTGACGTTGTCTCCAAGTACTTCACCTCCACCTAAACTATGACCTATATCCATACCAGAGTGACAATCTTGACCACTCGATAAACTTCGCCATCCACACAAGCTGGTTATTTGATTTGCAGTTAACACTGGTTGATTCCAATTGTGATATAAATGTATGGTGATTGCTGATTTATATTGCCATTGTCCGTTTACAAGATGCCAGACCAAAACACTAGCTTTGCCAAGATTAAAATCAAAATACTCAGGATCAAAAGGTGTTAAATAAAACATGCCTTGTGTGCCCTCACTACCCCAGTAGTTATTCCACGCAGTTTTGCCATTTTGCAGCATTAAAATGGCATACCTTGAAGTGGTTGAATTCCTGTTGGCCTTAATAATATAATTTCCGTCTCTATCAAGTTTTTGGCCGTTATATGGATAGACAAAGTAGCCAGATTTTTTAGTCCCTTCTTCGATCAAATCTGAAATGTTTTCTGGAATCTCAGGGACAGTTTTATCGCTTTCTAACGTACTCAGCGTATCCTCTTTTTGACAGGACGTAAAAAAGAAGATTAAGGAAAAAAGAGATAACACTAAAATAATTTGATTGGTAAAATATTTCATAATACTTTTTATTAATTACTAATTAGTGACACTTATTCAGTAGTCTATCTATTTAGAAATCAAAAAGGTAAACAGGTATTCGAAAATCTTTATTGAAAGTTGGGTAGAGTTGTGTGTCAAAGTAAGTTGATTGTCGTTATCTTTAGGGGACTCGGAATGACACGGACTTTTTAAAACACTACACTTCCAGTTGTACCGTCATCTTGAAGTCGATTTAGGATCTCATACTAGATACTGAGGTACATTGCTATTTGTCATCAGTATAATTTTATAGCCCGCAGGATTTTAGGGGATCAGGATGACTGTGTTTTAGTCTCCACTTTACACACACTTATCTTTATATTAATATAAGCCATTAAACGCTGCCATCCACGCATCTGCCATCAATGCCCCTCCTGCTAAAGACGGATGCACCCCATCAGGACACCAATGCTTTGCACCACCCACCTTTGCCGCTTCCTCAAAAATCGAATGATAGGGAATAAACGCTGCCCCAAATTGATCCGCCACGGCTTTAGATGCATATCGATACTCATCAAAGGTCCCATCAAAAAAGGCCGACACTGCTCGCCCACCTTTCACCGCAAATGGCTCGCCTATAATCATTTTGATGTTAGGGTTTGCTGTCTTCGTTTGCTCTAGCAAGGCAATCAAATCATTTTTATACACATCAACTGTACCTTCATAAGCATGCGTCAAAGTATGCCAAAAGTCATTCACACCAATCATCAAACTCAGCACATCAGGTTCTAGATGAAGACAATCTTCATCCCATCGATCTCTCAATTGAAAGACTTTATGCCCACTAATGCCTCGATTATAAATCTTCATCCCTTTTCCTGCATGCTCCTTCAGTAGCTGCCCGACCAGCATATTCACATAACCACCGCCCATACCTCCTGAATCATTCGCGTAGTAGCGACCACGGTTACGTCCACCATCCGTAATTGAATCTCCTTGAAATAATATAGTCATCCCATCAGGCATTGTTTGTGGAGCAATCGCTGCGGTACTTAAGGCTGCAGTCGTTGATTTAGCACTTGCACAAGAACCCAGCCCAGCTGCTGCGCCCACAGAAAGAAAATGACGTCTCTTCATGATATTGAGTTTTAGTGTCCTAATATAGTTATACCTAATGGATTTTAGTTTGTCAGGTAAGATTAAGACAGGAAATTGAACAGGTCAAGGCAAAAAAACGTAGGCATAGCAGTCTATGTCGAGGTATATTATCAACGAGCTGCATGACAGCGGTGTAGAACATTTTGCAGTTTGGGCCATCAACATCTAATGTACATTTCTGCCTATGCCATATTTCTTCTCCTTTGAAGGGAAAACCACCTCGTCATCCGACCGGTTAGCGGCCGCCACTCCTTCGCAGGAGGAGAATTCTCCTCCTGCGAAGGAGTGGCTCCGCATGTAATGCGGAGACGAGGTGGTTCCTCCCTCAATGAGTGTCCCTTATTTATTGCCAGAACCAAGCGGTTTTCCTGTTTTGGAAGACTGCTCATACTTTTTATAATAACAAAGTTGATATATCCAAATACAAAGAGTACACTATCTTCTACACACCTATGCCTTAAGCAACGAGGTTTCGCTACTGTTTTCTTACATTTGGTTTCGAATCGATCAACATATGTATCCAGATTTATCTTATTTTCTCCACGACCTTATCGGAACCGATCCAGACAACTGGACCAGTGTTTTCAAAACATTTGGTCTGTTTTTAGGCGCATCCATCTTTTCTGGCGCCGTCATCTTATTTAAAGAATTTAAGCGTAAAGAAGGTGAAGGCTATCTAACGCCTAAAACAGTGGATGTCAAATCGAACAAACGAAAAATTTGGACGGATATCATCATGAATAGCTTGATTGGTGGTTTTTTCGCTTTTAAGCTGCCTTTTATCATTTCTAACTTTGAAGCCTTTAAAGAGGATGCTGCAGGGATGGTGTTCTCCTCTAAAGGAAATGCATTGATTGGTGTGCTTGGCCTGATTGGCTTATTTGCCTTGCATTATTGGCAAAGCAAAAAAGTCTTGTCTAGTCCAGATACACAATCATCTAAAGTCGTCTATCCTCACCAGCGGGTTACAGATATGGCCTTTATCGCAGCCCTATTTGGGGTCGCAGGTGCGCGCCTCTTTTCGATTTTAGAAAATCTAGATGCCTTTTGGGCGGATCCGCTTGGTCAGTTGTTTTCGGGTAGTGGCTTGACAATTTATGGTGGCTTGATTGTGGCATTAGCTGCACTTTTATATTACACCCGCAAAGCTGGCATTCCTTGGTTACACTTTTTAGATGCAATTGCACTAGCATATATTTTTGGGTATGCCGTCGGGCGAATGGGCTGTCATTTTTCTGGAGATGGGGATTGGGGGATTGCAGCGGCAGCGCAGCCAGGTTGGTGGTTTTTTCCTGATTGGTTGTGGGCCTATGAGTATCCGCATAATGTGGCAGATTTTTACCAGCGCGGGCCAAAGCTTGAAGGCTGCGAATGGAAATATTGCACCTATCTAGATCCAAAAGTATATCCGACGTCTGTCTGGGAGACCATGGCAAATCTGTCCGTCTTTGGCATCCTCTGGGCTTTTCGCAAACGCATGAAAATTGCTGGTGTTATCACTGGCATCTATCTCATCTGGAATGGGATGCAGCGCTGGTGGATTGAAACTATCCGTGTGAATGACAAGTATGATTATATGGGCTTGGATTGGTCGCAAGCGCAGTTTATAGCGATCGGCTGGATATTAGTAGGCATCATGCTGCTCACCTATTTGTTGTTTATTCGAAAAGCTAAAACAGCTTAAACGCCATCACTTTTTTTGATGCTCAATAAAGAGATCAATTACGCTTTCAAGACTAGCTAAGGGTATAGATCCATTCTCTAATACCGTATCGTGAAAAGCTCTAATGTCAAACTGATCGCCCAGTGCTTGCTCAACCTTTTTGCGAAGTGCTCGGATTTTAAGCTCACCCATTTTATAGGATACTGCCTGACCTGGCCAACCGATATAGCGATCGATTTCCGTATTCACTTCATGCATGGACAACGCTGTATTGGAAGCCATAAACTCAACTGCCTGATCACGAGTCCAGCCCAAATAGTGCATACCTGGATCAACCACTAAGCGACACGCTCGCCACATCTCATAAGTCAAGGCTCCAAACTCTTCATAAGGCGTCTTGTACATGCCAGCTTCCTTTCCCAAATATTCTGAATACAAACCCCACCCTTCTCCAAATGCGGAAATATATGTTTTACGAAATGCTGGTAAGTCTTGTAGTTCTGCCGCCAACATGATTTGCAGATGATGGCCTGGTACGCCTTCATGGAGTGACAAAGCTGGCAAAACATAATACGGCCTACTTTCCAATTTATAGGTGTTGACCCAATATTGCCCAGCGCGGTTATCCTTGTACGAGCCAGGTGAATATCTGCCTCCCGTATAATTAGGAGCTAAGGCATCTGGTACAGGTTTTACAGTCAAGGGCATCCGCGGCAATTTGCCAAAATACTTAGGCAGCTCACCTTCCATCTCCTTCGTAATCCAGGCTGCTCGATTGAGTAATTCTCTTCCTGATTTTGGATAAAACTGGGGATCTGTTCTCAGAAACACTAAAAAGTCTGCAAAGCTCCCATCGAATTTAAGTGCAGTTATAATGTCTTCCATCTCAGATTTAATGCGCGCCACTTCTGACATACCGGTATCAAAGACTTCTTGTGGAGAAATGTCAAAGGTGGTGAAATAGCGGACGCGCTGCTCATAATATGATTTACCCGATGTCATTTGTGAGGCACCTATTTTTTCTGGAGCTTTTGCCAAATAGTCATCATTTAAATATTGACGTAAGTTCTTATAAGCTGGTATTACCTCGTTTTCAATAATTGGTCTAACAACTTCTTTAAACTCATCATCGACAGATGTCATAAAAAACTGCTCCTCAATCGGTGTATCCAATAGATGATCTATCAATTGTATGCAATTCTCAACGATTTTACGCGGCGAGCTTTTTCCATTCAGCTGCCCTTCTTTCATGTTTTCAATCCGAGTCGTAAAATAGCTAGGTAAAGCACTCATCTTGTTAAGATATGTCTCTACGTCCTTAGCAGAATCAATAAATCGACCTTGTACGCCATAGATCACGCCTGCTAAAAATCCTCCCTCAGCATTTAGTGGAAACAGATGAGTCTCATATTCTAAACCATATTTCCAGTCTTCTAAAATCAGTGTCAGCATTTGTTGATTAATCAATTCACTGATATCAGCATCTGATAACTCAATCGAATTAAGTCTTGATAATAATTGAGTAACACCAGCCAATTCTTTATCGTTTCTTGCTTCGCTCAAGTCGGGCCAAGGCGATTCTTTAGTATTTAAATCCTCTTGAAAAGCTTCATAATCTGTTATAATTTGATCAATCGATTCAGATTGGATGATCGGTGTACTTGGGGCAGGCATGTCCACGATCTGCTTTGTCGTGCTACAAGAAAAGCAACAGAATAGGACAAAAATGTATAGAGAGTTTTTCATTGGAATGTGTATTCGCTTATGTCTAAGGTAGAACTTTTGCTCTTGACAAAATAAGGATATGGGAGGTTTTCAAATAACTCACGCACTCGTGTGTGTATTTCAAGTTGCACTTTTTACAAGTAAATTATGTAATTGCCTTCTCGCGCCCTAACCCTAAAGGGAATTCCTCCCAGTTAAATTTATAACATAACTCAGCATTTGTCTTCTTTTTGGGATTAAGAGTGCAGTTGAGCTTAGAATTATTAAGATTTAAGTTAGTGTGCAATTTGAAATACACTCCGCCCTCGTTGGACTTCGATCCAGTGAGATTTATTATGTATTAGTGCCGATGATTAGTAAACCAAAGTTAGCAGTTCCCTTTAAAAGCAGGTTCGAGGTTTCACGCCAATATCAATAAGATTATGTTCCAATCTTATTCATCCTAAGTTAAATTACTTCAGACTTTAATCTATTGAAATAAACAATTAATTCTTTTGATTTTGTGTAATTCTTGACTGTCTGACGTCTTATCAGCACCCAATGGATCTGTAATGTTTTGACCATTGTTGTCCAGTAAAAGAAATACTCGCACACCATAATGATAAATTATTGCATCTATTATTCAGTATCTTAGTTATATCTAAAAGCAACACTATGAAAAATCTATTGCTATTCACTCTGCTCATCATCCCTTCATTTGTATTCTGTCAGCAGGCAGAAGGTTTTGTATCAGTGGCAGAAGAAATGCCACGATTCCCAGGATGTGAAGATAGTGACGACAGTGTGGAATCTAAACGAAAATGTTCCAATCAAAAATTACTAGAGTATGTCTATAAAAACATTACATACCCTGCACTAGCTAAGAAAAATAAGGTGCAAGGTACAGTGGTTATTCAATTCACAATCGATGAAGAAGGTTCGATGCACGATACTAAAATTGCAAGAGATATTGGCGGTGGTTGTGGAGAAGCTGCATTACATGTGGTCAATAGTATGAAGGACTTAACGCGTATGGATACCATCACCACTTTTAATGAAAAGACATATGTGGAAACAATTAAAGTTGTCAAAACCAATTTAAAATGGCGACCTGGATTTCAAAGAGGCAAAGCTGTAAAAGTCCTATACACTCTACCCGTAAAATTTAAGTTGGAAAATGATGAGAGTGATTCCATCTCTGATGATAACACCTCAGCAAAAGACAACTCTAAACCATGGACAATATTTCCACCAGAATATGGATCATTCCAAATATATAAAGACCAAGTGCTGATTCCTGAACAGGTCAAAATCGCCTATCAAGTCGAGCCAGTCGAGAGCAGTAAAGTTGTTGGTCCGATCATTCCCTTTGGAAACACAATGCACCCATTGTTAAAACAAATGGGTACTCATAATGGCATTGATTTTAGAGCAGTGCCTGGTGTCTCTGTCATGGCCACAGCTGATGGTGTTGTCTCTACCCTGAGCCTTAATCATGAGAAATATGGTCAATACATAAAGATCAAGCACAATGATAAGACTCAGAGTCTCTATGCTCACATGTCTTCCCTTAACGTAGTCGAAGGTCAGCAAGTCAAAGCAGGACAGCAAATTGGTGCCATAGGAATGAGTGGTCGGGCAACGTACCCACACTTACATTATGAGGTACTTGTCGAGCGACAGACGGTAGATCCACAACTTAACAAACTTGATAGGATTAATGCGTCTGAGCCTATGCATCAAAGCATATCACTCGAGTCTGAGAGAAAACCTCTATTTGTCATCGATGGTGTCATCCAAGATGAGCACTTTATTTCAGATCACTTAAATTCAGATGATATCGCAGAAATACATGTATTAAAGGACGAGAAAGCAATTGAAAAATATGGTGATATCGCTGCAAATGGTGTTGTAGAAATACAGTTGAAAGCTTCTGCCCAGAAGAAGGGCACAGAAGCCATAGATCTGCAGTTCACACTAGAGCAGAATTACCCTAACCCCGTATTAGATCAAACGACTATTTCATTTTATTTGCCGAGCGACGCCGCTGCAAGCTTGTTGTTTTACAATAATGCTGGTGAATTTGTACACAGCATCAATCAAGGATTTACTAAAGGTCCCAACGAAGTAACTCTTTCTTCATCCGACTTAAAGGGAGCAGGTCTGATCTATTATTTCTTAATACAAGGTCAGCTAACAGAGGTTAAGAAAATGATTGTGGCTCAGTAATACAGATTCAAGTAAAAGTATAGGATATACGATGGTTTTAACCTCGCATTAATTCAGGTGCAGCGCACCATAATGTCTATAGGTGCAACGCACCGTCATGTTTTCGAAGAAAATAAAGCAATTTATCCCCCAATGCAGACGGCGCGCCCAGATATACGAGGTTTTCAAGCTCGTATTTATATGATTACCATTCAATCGTATTAATCTGAAGTTGAAAACTTCAGATATCCAATACCTGAGGCGAGTCTCCTTGCAAAAAACAAATTAAGCTAAAGAATTCAGCCCACTCAACATTCAACACTCAACCCCGCCATTCACTATGTTCACCGCGGGATCTCCGCTTCACTCCCACATTCAACATTGCGACCAAAGGGAGCATACCCTATCTTTCCAAATGAAACCGTATTTTTGCACATTCAATCAGATGAGAGAGTTTTATGGCAGATGCAATATTTCAAAAAGCAGAGGAGACGAAGCAGAAGATACTGGATACAGAGGTCACGACAGCTGAGCAATTAGAAGCGTTTCGGATCCAATATTTGGGGACTAAAAACCAAATCAAACCGCTCTTTGCAGAAATGCGCAATATTCCTAATGAACGAAAGAAGGAATATGGGCAATTACTGAATGACGTCAAGCAAACGGCTGAGCAAAAGTTTGATTCCCTAAAAGCAGCCGTTGCTGGAGACGTGACCCAACAGACTGTTGCTGATATAGATATGACTGCGCCACCTGGAGAGTTAATGGTTGGTTCGAGACATCCTGTGTCAATCGTTATGAACAGAATCATCAACATTTTCACAAAAATCGGATTTACCGTTGCAGAAGATCGCGAAATAGAAGATGACTGGCATAATTTCACAGCGATGAATACGCCAGAGGATCATCCCGCGCGCGATATGCAAGACACCTTTTACTTAAAGGACTCAACAACTCATTTGCTTCGAACCCACACCTCGTCTGTGCAGGCAAGAGTCATGACAAGCCAAAAGCCTCCCATACGAATCATCGCTCCTGGCAGAGTGTATCGAAATGAAACCATCTCGGCCAGATCACACTGCCAGTTTCATCAGGTCGAAGGCTTGTATGTGGATGAGAAAGTCTCGTTTGCGGACATGAAGCAAACGCTGGATTATTTTGCTCGAGAGATGTATGGACCAGAAACAAAAATTAGACTGCGGCCAAGCTTTTTCCCTTTTACAGAACCGAGTGCAGAGATGGATGTATGGATGGGGACTAAAACAGAAGAAGCAAAAAAACTAACAAAAGGAACGGGTTGGCTAGAAGTGCTTGGTTGTGGTATTGTCGATCCCAATGTCTTGGAGAATTGCAACATTGATTCAGATAAATATTCAGGCTTCGCATTTGGTATCGGTATCGAGCGCTCAGCCATGCAGAAGTATGGTATCAGTGATATCCGCATGATTTTTGAAAATGATATTCGATTTATCTCTCAGTTTAGATCTGAAATATGAAGCCAAGCATAGCTAAAGGGACACGAGACTTCTTGCCAGATCAAGTCCTCAAACGCAAGTATATCTTTAATACCATCGAGTCTGTTTTTCAGACCTATGGTTATATTCCAATCGAAACTCCTGCGATGGAAAAACTGGAGACCTTGACAGGAAAATATGGAGAAGAAGGCGATCGCTTATTGTTTAAAGTTTTGAACAATGGTGATTATTTAGCGAAAGCAAATGAGCAAGCTTTAGCAGATAAGAACTCTCAAAAATTAACGGCCTCTATTTCGAAACGAGGGATGCGTTATGATTTGACTGTGCCTTTTGCAAGATATGTGGTCATGCACCAAAATGATATTCAGTTTCCCTTTAAGCGCTATCAGATACAACCAGTGTGGAGAGCTGACCGGCCGCAGAAAGGGCGCTATCAGGAATTTTATCAATGCGATGTCGATGTTGTTGGCACAGACTCACTGATGTGTGAAGCTGAGTTGGTCAAGATATATGATGAGGTGTTTGACAAACTAAAAGTTGACGTCGACATCAAAGTCAACAATAGAAAGGTGCTCTTTGGGATAGCAGAGGCTGTTGGTATTGAGGACCAATTTATGGATATGACGATTGCCATAGATAAGCTTGATAAGATTGGAGCGCAAGGTGTATTGCAAGAGCTTGCCTATAAAGACATAGACGGAGAGAAGGGACAGCAAATTTTAGACTTGCTAACGATTACTGGATTGGATGAATTGGCGGTGGCATTTGAACATTGCGAGACGGGCAAAAAAGGTATTGAAGAATTAAGACAGTTTCATCACTATGCAGATGGAGTGGGATTTACGAATAATGTGGTCTTTGATATATCACTCGCTAGGGGTCTGAACTATTATACGGGCTGCATTTTTGAAGTCAAGGCAAAAGATGTAGAAATCGGAAGCATTGGTGGTGGAGGACGCTATGATGAGTTAACAAGCGTCTTTGGTATGAAAGGAGTCTCCGGAGTTGGGATTTCATTTGGCGCAGCTAGAATTTTTGATGTCATGGAGGAGCTAAATATATTTCCTTCTACGCTGGCGAACCAAAGTAAAATAATCTTTTGTGCATTTGATGATGCTTGTCATCAATACGCTTATTTGCAAACAGCAGCGCTACGTAAAGCAGGTATTGCTTGTGAGCTTTACCCAGATGCGACAAAGATGAAAAAGCAAATGAAATATGTCAATGAGAGAGGGATTCCCTTTGCAGGGATCATTGGTGATCAGGAGATGAACAGTGGTGAGATCATGTTAAAAAACATGGAAAGCGGCGAGCAAGAGAAGGTGACTGTGGAACAATTAATCGAAAGATGGAAATAATATAATGAGATGAAAGGGAAAAGTCTAAAAGAAATACAAGACGGGATACGACAAGGTGAGCAGACTGTCCTTGAGATTGTGGATTATTATTTGGAGAATATTGAAGCATCTGCAGCATTAAATATTTACGTTGAGGTCTTTGCCGAGGAAGCCAAGGCTCAGGCAAAAGTATTAGACCAGAAAGTGCAAGCTGGAGAACAGCTCGGCTCATTATTCGGAGCTGTTATCTCGATCAAAGATGTCATTTGTTATCAAGGACACAAGGTCACCGCTGCTTCAAAAATATTAGATGGGTTTACATCACAATTTACTGCGACAGCTTTACAGAGATTATTGGATCAAGATGTGATTGTTATCGGAAGGACCAACTGTGATGAATTCGCGATGGGTTCTTCAAATGAAAATTCGGTCTATGGAGTCACAAAAAATGGAGTAGATCCAAGTCGGATTGCAGGAGGATCAAGTGGAGGAGCTGCAGTGTCTGTGCAGCAAGATACCTGCCTAGTCTCTTTAGGAACGGATACAGGAGGATCAGTTAGACAACCGGCAGCCTTCAATGGCGTGATTGGTATGAAACCATCTTATGGTCGCATTTCAAGGTATGGCGTGATCGCCTATGGATCATCTTTTGATCAAATTGGAGTCATTGGACATGTCCTTGAAGATGTTGGTCAATTTATTCACTCGATGAGTGGTCGGGATGAGATGGACGGTACATCAAGCTCTACTACCGTCCTACAAGAAGTGGCACCTGCTAGCTCTTATAAGTTTGCCTATATAGATGAAGTCATGAATCATCCAAAGATGGATCAGTCGATTCGTGAAGCCTCACAAGAATTGTTAAAAAATCTAACATCTCAAGGAAATTCTGTTAATGAAGTCACATTTCCACTACTAAAATACCTCGTACCAGCCTATTACGTTTTAACCACCGCGGAGGCATCTTCTAATCTCGGTCGGTACGATGGTATTCGATACGGCCACCGCAGTGAAAAGGCAGATTCCATAGACAATGTGTATCAGCAGACTCGAAACGAAGGCTTTGGCAAAGAAGTCAAGAGAAGAATTATGCTCGGCACTTTTGTCTTAAGTTCTGGATATTACGACGCGTATTATACCAAAGCTCAAAAAGTGAGAAGGCTGGTAACAGAAGCAATCGATTCTATTCTAAGTGAGAATGATTGTCTGATTTTACCTACAAGTATGAATGTCGCTTGGCAAATAGGATCTATGGATCATGATCCAGTAGCAGTCTATTTATCAGACATTTTTACCGTCATTGCTAACTTAACAGGTATTCCAGCTCTTTCGATTCCATTAGGAAAAGATGAGTCTGGTAATCCGTTTGGGATGCAGGTGATGAGTAAAAGCTACACAGAAGCACAACTCATAGAGCTTGGAAAAGTCGTCCAGAACACTTTAACTCACTGAATAACAATATTATAAACATTGCTATTTATTGTAATATGTATAATCTTGCATTATACTCAATTATAGTATATATTTGCAGCTTCAACTGTTTATACATTAGTTAATTTTTTAATATTAAACTAATATAATTTGGTTTTTCCCAAAATTTCCAAATTATAGTGTACGGTTGTTGATTACCAATTACTGATTTTAAATTTTGACCCCATGAACACAATGTTTCGTATCGCAACTGCGGTATGCGTCGGTTTAATGTTAAGTCCATTTATGGCATCCGTATCAGCGAATTCGCTTAATGCAGATAAACAGCTATTCAGCTATGAAGAAGCTACAGACGCAGTATTAGAAGAACGTATCAGCAACATGTATAGCGAAATTGATCTACGTCTAACCAATGAGGTTAAACAGTATATCCGCGACTATACCGTAAAGTATAGATATGCTGCAGAAGATATTCTCGGCCGATCTTCTATTTACTTCCCGATGTTTCAAGAAAAACTTCGAGAAAAAGGAATTCCCGATGAGATCAAGTGTCTCGCGATTGTAGAATCTAATCTAAAACCAGATGCCATCTCTCCATATGGCGCTGCCGGGCTTTGGCAGTTTATGAAGTCTACAGGTAAATTGTATGATCTCGACCAAACAAAGTATGTTGACGAAAGGCGAGATCCAGAAAAAGCGACTGAAGCCGCTGCAGCGTTTTTATTAGATTTATATAACAAGTACGGCGATTGGACCTTAGCTATTGCCGCATACAATTGTGGGCCAGGCAATGTTAATAAAGCAATGCGTAAATCTGGAAAATCAGATTTTTGGTCTATCAGAAAGTATCTCCCAAAAGAGACACAAAAGTATGTACCTAAATTGATTGCGATCATTTACTTGACTCAATACTATTATGCTCATGATTTGCAACCAGATGCACTAGAGTTTGATTATCACAATACTTCAACAGCGCATGTCTACGATGGCTTATCTTTCAAGGACATCAGCAAAGCCTCTGGTCTTGATTTTGATTTAATCAAAGAATTAAATCCGCAGTACATCAGAAATTATATACCTGAGCACAAAGGTCAATATACATTGACCTTGCCGACAAGTGAGTTATTTGATTTGGCTTCACAAGAAGAAACAGATTTGGCCATCATCCGAAATGAAGTTCCTCTAGTCCAAACTCAATCAACTCGAATTACTACTATCGAAAAGAATCTTTCTCGAACGATAGAGACAATTGCTCTTCAAGGCAAAGAAAGCAAGCCTATTCGCTTACAATCCATAAAATCTGATGTACCTAAACGAAAGCCAGTCATTCATACTGTTGTTGAAGATGCAGTGATGATAATACCGGAATCAGAGGAGCCAAGCTTTGGCTTACATACAAGACAACACGATATAAGGAGAATAGACTAATTTACTAGCAAAGGTTTTAGCTCTCTAAAATAATAAGGCTCTGCATCTATAGCAGGGCCTTTTTTATGCCCTATTTTCAGTATTTTCATTTCGTTTTAAATATAAAATCTATGGCTATCTGGAATTTTGCAATTATCGGTTGTGGCAACGTCGCACACTTTCATGCACAAGCCATCCAAGCGATGCCCAATGCAAATCTCCTTGCTGTATATGGTAGAAATCCAACAAAAGTTGCACAATTCGCAGCTAAGTATACTTGTGATTCTTATGATGACCTAGAAAAACTATTACAGCATTCTGAATTGCAAATCGTCACCATCACTACACCTTCAGGCGCACACCTTGAGCCTTGTCGCCAAGCTGCCCAAGCTGGCAAACACATCATTTGTGAAAAACCTGTTGAAGTAACGACTGATCGTATCAAGAATATAATAACTGTCTGCCAAGAAAACAATGTCCTGTTCTCTGGCATTTTTAATCGTCGTTTCTTTCCCACTGTAGCATATCTCAAACAGGCTGTTGAGAAAAACAGATTTGGTCGAATCAGTTTATGTGAAGCACAAATCAAATGGTACAGGACACAAGCTTATTATGACTCGGGTGAGTGGCGAGGTACTAAAGCATTAGACGGCGGAGGCGCACTCATGAATCAAGGCATACATACGATTGACTTACTCTTATATGTGATGGGGCCAGTTAAAAGACTCACTGCGAGCACAGCTTGCCTCACACACCAAGGCATAGAAGTTGAAGACACTGCCGTTGCCATTTTAGAATTTCAGAACGGCGCTCGGGGCGTGATTCAAGGATCAACCTCTTGTTGGTCCTCCACAGGCCACCCCGCAGAAGTTCATATTTGTGGTGATCAAGGATCGGTATTTATGACGGATGATCATTTTAGAGTCTGGGACTTTATGGAGGCTCACCCAGATGATGAACTTGTAAAACGAGAGCACATGTCTTCTCAAAAAGGAGCCATGGGAGCTAACGATCCCACCGCAATGGATTACGAAGGACACCAATTGAATTTTGAGAATGTCATTGCTGCGCTAGAAGGTCAAGCAGAGTTGTTAGTCACGGGGGAAGAGTCGATGAAAGCAGTCAAACTGATTGAAGCTATATATGAAAGTGCTGCAGATGATGGCCGTTGGATTGAGTTTGCGTAGCAAGCAATCTTTTATGACGGTAAACACTAACAAAAAAATTGTGCCCTTCTGTAATGAGCTGTTTTAGTATAGTTAGGCCAATCATTAAGCAACGGATAATTCATTTCAAAAAAATCTAAATCATCTCTTATCAAAGGATAATTTTAAAAATAAAATTAGCTAGGAAGGGAAGAAAAGCAACTATAGCCGTTAACTTAAAGTTGTCGCAAATTCGAACTATGACTACGTATTCAAATGCTGTTAAAGTAATCCTGATTATTTACTTTGCTATGCTTGCTGTAGAGTGGTTACTGAGCCTCATCTTAAAAAAGAAAATCTATAATACATTGGATGCTGTGAGTGGCATGAGCTCAGGGCTAACCAATAACGTCAAGAGTTTACTAAAATTGACAGTCATAATATTGTCGTATGAATGGATGGTCGGGCATTTAGCCTTATTTGAAATGAAGGCAAGTGTGACTGCCTATATCTTATGTTTTATTGGATTTGATTTTGCTTACTATTGGCGACATCGCTGGGCGCACGAAATCAACTTTTTATGGAATCGCCATCTCATTCACCACAGCAGTGAAGAATTCAATCTCTCCGCGGGTATGCGTCAGCCTATTTCTGGTTTTATTGAGCTATACTTCTTTCTATACATTCCAGTTGCCTTGTTGGGCATCCCAACCGTGGTCGTTGCCGTCATTGCTCCACTACATCGCTTCGCACAATTTTGGTATCATACACGACTTATCAATCGGATGGGCTTTTTAGAACACATTATCGTGACACCGTCTCACCACCGAGTGCATCACGCCATCAATAAAGAGTACCTTGACAAAAATTTCTCTGCGATTTTTATTGTCTGGGACAAATGGTTTGGCACGTACGAAGAAGAACAAGACACAAACCCGCCCGTCTTTGGTATAAAGAGAGCCGCACAAACATGGAATCCATTTCTTATCAATTTCATGCATATCTGGCAACTCATCAAAGATTGTTGGCACACACAACATCTTGCTGATAAATTTCGCATTTGGTATAAACCGACTGGTTGGAGACCAGCAGATGTGATGGAGAAATATCCTGTCACCTCTATCGAAGATGCACACACACAGATTAAATACAAAACACAATCAACGCCCTTACTAACCTCTTGGTTCTTACTTCAAGTTGTATTGCATATCGCAGTTCAATTTCACTTTCTAGAATTACTACCCATGATGTCTTATTGGTATTTATTAATCTATGGTCTTTTTGTCGGTCTATCTATATTTTCTTATACCGCATTAATGGATAGAAGTTGGGTCGCTCTGCCAGCTGAGATTATCAAAACTCTTTTAGGATTTTCTATTCTCAATTACTTTGGTGGCTGGTTTTTACTACAAGAATCCTTTCAATTATCTACACCTTTAATGATCGCGTATTTAATGTGTTCTCTCATCATCACAATTTATTATAGTATAAAAAGAGACAGTCTTACCAGCATAACATTACAAGAAATGAAATAGGAAGGTATAAATATTCTTATCTTAATTGAAATTGTTTTTCACTAGGAATTAATAATGATATGCGCGACTATACATTCTATTTTATTTTTTCAATACTACTGATCTGTTGTTACTCTTGTGTACAAGATCAACATCTAACTGATGAAACACCTCCAAACATTATTGTCATTTTCACAGACGATCATGCTAAAAATGCAACAAGTATTTATGGGAGTGATTTAATCCAAACAACGAATATTGATCGGATAGGAAAAGAAGGTATTGTGTTCACAAATAGCTTTGTCACAAATTCAATTTGTGGACCAAGCCGTGCTGTTTTGTTAACAGGAAAATATAGTCACATTAATGGCTTTAAAGACAATCATGATCAATTTGATACAAGCCAGGAAACATTCCCAAAACTGTTACAGCGAAATGGATACGAAACATCAATTGTCGGCAAGTGGCATTTAAAAAATAAACCCACAGGATTTGACTATTGGAATATCCTCATTGGACAAGGCCATTATTACAATCCAACCTTTGTGAATAATGGCGACACCTTGGATTATGAAGGCTATGTGACAGATATTACAACAGACTTAGCTCTTGACGTTTTAGAAAATCGAGATCAGAACAAACCTTTTTGTTTGTTTTACCACCACAAAGCACCACATCGAAACTGGATGCCTGACTCTAAGCACTTCGATGAGTTTGCTGACAAAGACATCCCGTTTCCAGAAACATTCTACGACGATTATAGCAGTCGGACAAGTGCCGCCCACTTACAGGATATGGAAGTCGTCAACATGAATCTATCCAATGATTTTAAATTACAACCGCAACACTACGAATCCCACACAGGAACTGGAGGCATGGCAACGTTTAATGCTGAAGTTGGTTGGGCGGGCAATTACAACAGAATGAATGCTGAGCAAAAGGCGGCATGGGATGAGCGATATGATCCCATTGGAGAATCATTCAAAGAAGCTAAGCTGTCTGGAGAAGCACTTGACAAGTGGAAAATAACTCGGTACCTAAGAGATTATCTTGCTTGTGTCAAATCTGTTGATAACAACATCGGACGGGTTTTAGATTATCTAGATAAAAATGAGCTAACTGAAAATACAATTGTAATCTATACCTCTGATCAGGGATTTTATTTGGGCGAGCATGGGTGGTATGATAAACGCTTTATGTATGAAGAATCATTTGGAACTCCACATGTCATGCGGTACCCAAAAAAGATAAAAGCCGGCCAGCTATCAGATGAGTTTGTTGTCAATATTGATCATGCAGCAACGCTCCTAGACTACGCTGGCATTGAGGTTCCTGCTGAAATACAAGGCACATCCATTCGGCCACTTTGCGAAGCTAGTACCCCAGACAATTGGCGTCAATCGGTCTATTATCACTACTACCAATCAACTGGATGGCATACTGTCAAAAAGCATTATGGCGTGCGGACAAATCGATACAAACTCATTAACTATTATGAAGACAACGAATGGGAATTATATGATTTGGATACTGATCCCAATGAACTGTCAAATGAATATGCGAATGCAGACTATGCACAAATTGTACTAGACATGAAGCTTGAATTGCGAAGGCTTCAACAGGAGTATAAGGATGATTCCTTTCTTTAGACAGGTATCTTTATTTTCATTTATTTCTTGGTTTCAAAAGGAGAGGGAAATCCTTATGAAATTAATTAATTGCCTCTAGGACGAGGCCCTCGATGAGAATGGCCTCCAGGAGGTGGACCTTTTCTTCTCTCTTCTTTAAATTCACCTTTAAGGCACCGGCTCATAAAGGGGTAATCGTCTGTAACGAAATAGGCATATTGTCCATCTATGATTTTTCCATTACACTCATCTAATTCTCCTAAGCTTTCATCATATGTCCAATCAGAGACAAAGGTGCCATCAGCTTTTGTGTTATTTATTTCCATGTCTAATGATTGCTTTGGGTTATTGTAAGAGCACGCGTCTCCAGATCTTAATTCTTCTGTTAACCTAAAACTTGGTTTGTATTGACCACTTTTAGAATAATAAATAGAGAAGCCATCTAAGGCAAAGCCCACCATAACTAAGTCCTGTCCTGTATCGAGAGCGTTGACTAATTCTGTTGGTACTCCGTGATAGTGATATGCTCCCGTTGGCTGTACATGCGCATGATTATGATCCAGACCCATATCCACTAATTCTTGAAAGGCTTCGATTCTATAAACTTCTCCTGTCTCGCAGACAAACCGTTCTGCTGTTTCAGGCTCAAACTTTATCCCATTAACCGCAACGCCTGGCTGCCTGGCCCATTTAGAATCTCCTGACAATTTTGGCTTAACAGGTATTGTATAATTCACTGTTTGTGCGCTGATGGTGTTTGGGTTTCCTTGATTTGGGAAGCTGCCCGTCTGATGATTTGGTAAAGCATTTGATTTCATAATGCGTTGCCCATCTTTTATTTCTACAGTTGTTACTGTACCATATGTATCACTCGTAATCATATAACTATCCATATAGTTAATCTCGCTTAGATCATCAGAGCTTGGTAAGTTGGCAGTATTTTTCATTGTCTTAGAAGACGATGAACCGCAACTCATTACGCATAAACTGAAGGTAAGAATTGCAAAAGAATATATGTAGTTCATTATTGAATATTTAGATTCACGCCTATTGGTTTGACTAGAGACAAGAATTACGCTTAAGTCCTCAGTCTAATCACTTAGACAAAGCATTTCTATAAATCCTTCTTTTTTGTAAGACAATAAATCAGCTTTTATTTTAAACCTGCCAATGCTTCTTGTGCTTTCGTGTAATCAGGCTTAAGTCTAAGCGCTGTCGAATAAGATGCCTTTGCTCTGTCTAAGTTGCCTAAATATTCTTCTGTAAGTCCAGTATAATAAAACGCAAATGGATTAGCCGGATTTATCTGGCGCAGAATATTAAAATGCTCTTTTGCTTGTTGTAATGAATCGATACTTAAATATAAAATACCAGTATTTAAATAGGCATCCTCGTACTGAGGGTCTAATTGATTGATTTGGCGATAGATCTGAATCGCTCCTAGAATGTCATCATCATTCTGCAAATAAAACGCTTTGGAATGTAAGGCTGCTATACTCCTAGGATTAGAGCTGACCGCACTGTTGTAATATTGAAGTGCCTGATTATTTTTTTCTGCCTCATACATATTACCGAGGATAATCCATCCATCTGTTAGATCAGCATCAAGCTCAACAGCTCGCTGAAAGCTGGCTTTAGCTTTCTCAATATCATTCAATTCTCTAAAATTCATGCCAAGCATAAAGTACGCTTCGGCATTATATGATTGTAATCGAATAACTTCATTGATCGTTTGAATAGACGCGTCGTAATTTTTCAAGATGTGCTGAAATTCCGATAGTTTAAGTAGTGTTGGTATTCGATTCGGATTCCGTAAAAGTATCTGTTGTAGGGTAGCAATTGCCTCTCTGGATTTGTAGTAATCCAATTGGATATCTGCTTTGAGATGTTGGTAGTCGATGACAGTACTGTCCAAAGCAATGGCTTGTTCTATATCCTGCAAGGCTTCATCATACTTTTCGTGCTCATATAGATACCTTGATTTAGCTTCCCAAATAGAGGCGTTTGATGGATCATCTTTGATCGCTTGGAGCATACCTGCATGCACAACATCAACGTCGTTTTCAGAAGCATTTGATATTGTCTCTTCGCTTACGCTATTGTTCCTGCAGGATGGCAAAATAATCATCAAAACCAAAACAATCAGCCAATAAACTCCAGGTTTACACATCATCTTATACAAACGCACACATAGGCAGGACTCATTGTCCATCTGACTAAATTGCTTTTTTACTATCGGGAATGAATTTCAAACTAACAAGTGCGCCAACAGGTCTGATCATTGCACCTTTTGCTTTGGCAATCAAATTGTGTTTACCTGTCAATCCTCCTGTCGAAACACGAACGGTCATAAATTGCCCCTCCGCTTTCGCTTCAACCATTTCTCCTCCACCTAGCACCTTATCCTCCTCATCAACGCTTATGACTAATTCTCCACCAGCCATGTAAGGTGACACTACATTATAAGCAAACTCGATAGCTTCAACTCCTGTTAAATCAATGTCTTCATACACCAGTCTCGCTCCACCATTTAGAATCATAATATCAAAATTCTCTTCTAAGCCTGGCATCAGATCAGGTGTCACTGTAAACTTAGTCGCATCTTCTACCTCTGTTGCTTCATCAGCTCCCATTACTGGTGATCGCAAGACCTTGATCTCTTGATGCCTCAACCGCTCAGCACCATCAGCTCCTTTATCGAGGTATGAAGCAGTCAGGATATACTTGCCATCAGGAAAAGCTTCAGGATTTTTATCAAATGTGAATTCCCCAGAAGGCGGTAAAGAATTTTCTTCCTTTGTGACATTGATTGATAAAATATAGTTTGCCATTTGAAGGGCCTCATTTTTATCCATGTCAGGATGGGCTGCCATCACGTTTTCTCCCCAAACACCTCCGCCACCATTAATAATTTTATCCGCCAAGTAGGCCGCAGCGTCTTTGTCATCTTTATATTTCAAAGCCACTTTTTCGTAAGAAGGACCAACTGATATATCATACTCTTTGTGACAAGACCCACAATCTGACTTAGACATATACATCAATCCAGGATGTCCAGCATTGAGTTCGCTAAGTGCTTGGTGTCCCATAGCTATCTCGACGACATCATGCCCTTGCTCTAAGAAATCAATCGTGACTGACAGCTCATCATTCTCAATCCCAGATCCCAGTGCACCATCTTCTTTATCGCTAACACCAACTTCATAATTCAGCGGAATTGAAGGCCAGAAAAACATTTCATTGCTTCCTTTCATCGTCCATGTCACTTCTGGTGGTTCATTACCAACATAGACTTTGACTTGATTTTCAGATTCAACTTCATCTTTGTCAACGACTTTCATCTTGACGGTATACACTCCCGCTTCTTCAAAGGTATGGCTTGGACTCTTGCCCTCACCAGTGGAGCCATCACCAAAATCCCACAAATAGCTGAGAGCATCACCATCTGGATCATCAGAAACAGAGGCATCAAAATTAGCAACTAAAGGAGCAGCACCTGCTGTTTTATCTGTCTCAAATCTGGCCACTGGTGCTCTATTCCCTTTGTTGAATTTCAACCTCGACAAATAGGCATCTTTATTCTCAGTAAACCAGCCTGAACCATACTCAAGGGTATACATGTCTCCTTCATCACTAATGACAATATCTATGAGGTTTTTCCACTTCATAGATGGGAGAAAAGGCTCCATCGATTCGTAGTCTCCATTTTCATCAAAACTAACAGCCATGATCCAGCCGCGCATCCACTCATAAGCAAAGAATTTGCCATCATAATATGTTGGATATCTATAATCACTATCAGGATAATCATCTACATAAAAGACAGGTCCCGCCATCGCGTTTCTACCACCTGTACCAAGTAATGGAAACTCTTTAGATTTTGCATAGGGATAATAAATCATCGCCTCCTTTGCTGGCGGTAATATTCTTGATCCCGTATTATTAGGAGATTCATTGACAGGCTGCAAGGGATCATAAAGATCACCTGTTGTGTTTTTTGCAAAGTCTCTTTTGCGGTATTGTTTATTATTGCCTACAAATAATGGCCAGCCAAAAAAGCCTGCCTGCTTTGCTTGGTTTACTTCATCATGACCACGAGGACCATATTTCAAACTGTCCTTACGGGCATCTGGACCCACCTCTCCCCAGTATAGATATTTAGTGTGTGGATCAATCGAGAAGCGATAGGGATTTCGACAACCCATGATATAGATTTCTGGACGTCCATCTTTTCCGTCTGCAAATAAATTATCCTCAGGTATCGTATACGAACCATCAGCTTGAGGTTTAATTCTCAAGATTTTCCCCCTCAAATCATTGGTGTTTGCAGAGGACTTTTGTGCGTCATAGGGTGACCGTCCAGCTCTAAAGTCACTCGGACTAAAGCCATCAGATTCATGCGGATTAGTATTGTCGCCAGTGCCTAAAAAGATATGACCATCTGGACCAAATTCTAGTGAGCCTCCTGAGTGGCAACATGACGTACGTTGTGTATTGACACGTAATACTTTTACTTCATTTTGTAGTGCTTGCTCTTCGTTATCTGGATGCAGCTCAAAGCGGGACAGTTGATTGTATGCCTCATTTCCTGGAGGAGAATAGTATAAGAAAATGTGTTTATTCATTTCAAATGCTGGATCGAGTGCCATCCCTAGCAGACCATCTTCTAGATCGCTAAACACATCTAAGGTGGCTAACACGCGGCTCTTATCCGTTTCTGGTTCGTATAGTTTTATGGCTCCTCGGCGCTCAATAAATAAGATGCGATCGTCAGGCAATATTTCCAACTCCATTGGTTCATTCAGATAACTATCAAAAACAACTTTACTGAACCGATTCTCTGCAGGAGCAACTGTCGCTAATTCATAATTAACAGGCTTGTCATCTCCAAATGCATATTGGACTCCACCCCAGACATGCTGAACAAAATTCTCCTCTTTGTACGACTCATGCGTATGACCGCCGCCAGTATAAAATGCGCGACCACCATCATATTCATGGTACCAAGCTATCGGATGTGACTCTCCATTCGTCCCACCTTCATAACTGGTTTCATCTAAATTCAATACTGTGTTGATACCCGGATGGATGGATTTATAATTATACCATTCGTCCGTCCTGTCCCATCTTGCTGGTAAATGTTTGCAAGATATATGACTCGCATCTACGACATCTATGGAACCATCACGGACATTTGGATTGTTAGGATGCCCACTAAAATACGCCCCTACAAGTCCGTTATACCACGGCCATTCATACTCCGTATCGGCTGCAGCATGTATGCCTACATAGCCTCCTCCTGCTTGTATAAATCGTTGAAATTCATATTGCTGTTCGTTATTCAAGCAGTCTCCTGTCGTATTTAAAAAGACAACAACTTTAAAGTTTTTCAAATTTTCTTCTGTAAAATAGGAGGCGTCTTCTGTGGACACAACTGCGGAGCCGTGCTCCTCTCCGAGCGCTTTAAACATGTCAATCCCAGAGGAAATTGATTCGTGTCGAAAGCCCTCTGTTTTTGAAAAGACCAGGATGTCACCTGATTGCTTTGGACCACATGATGATAGAAGGAGAAAGCTTATGATAAAAGAGAATAGGGCAATGTGCTTCATATGTGTCGTTTGTACTTTTCAAATATAGCATATGATTGGGAAGACTAGTTCTTTCTGATGTTTATATTTTGTTTATAACTACGTCCCATCCGCAGAACAGTCTTCTTGAATTATGGACATCCGCTAACTGAGTTATTCAGAGATGCCAATACTCGCTTTTCAATAATACACTTAAAGTAATAACAGTAAGTTTGAGCTCTATAAAATACTCATAATCTATATTGGTGAAGTTTTTCATGTAGAGTTTCCAATTGGACATTGCGCCAATACAATTAAAGTAATAACAATTAGGATAGGCCTCAAAACATAAGTCGAACTTTAAGTTGATGGACCAGTCATTCTGAGCGATAGTAGAGAAATAAGATGATAGTCTATTACTCAATTTCGACCTTGTGCAGAATTCTTAAATAGTCTTATGTTTTTATGAAACTAGAAATATTTATTTTTGAATCTTGGTCAAAGATAGATTTCTCCGCTCTGCATAGGCGTCAACCTAATTTAATAATATATGATTTTTTTCATATATATTTATTCTGTCTTTTCTTTAATCATAACAGCAGTTTTTATGACTGGATATTATTCATTATGGAGACTCTTTTGTTTTAGATTTGTTTGTAACTTCTACAAACAAACGGTCTCTTATAGTTACATATCATTTTTTATAGTGAGTTAAATTAAGCCCAATTCCTTGGTAAGCTCTCGAGACTTATTCATCTTAGATCAAACAAGACATCCAAACTATGAAGACTCTTATTTTTCTATTGTCAATTATCTTACCTCTCTTTTGCATTTGCCAAACAAAAGCTCTTGTTGGAGGGACACTCATCGATGGCTTTGGTGGTGCACCCATTCACAACAGTGTCATTATCGTAGAAGGTGAAACCATTGTCAAAGTTGGACATCAAGGGAATACCAGTATACCGGATAATGCTGAAGTCATCTCGACAGAAGGCATGAGTGTTTTGCCCGGACTCTGGGATATGCACGTCCATCTTATGATCAATGGTCATAGCAATTATACACATTGGGATACTGCTTATATCAATCAGTTTGCTGATGTGATTATGCCAGCTTCTGCGAATCAGCTACTGAGAGCCGGGGTGACAAGTGCGCGAGATTTAGGTGCACCTCTCGATGCAAGTCTCGATGTTAGAGATCGGATCAATCGAGGAGATATTCCGGGACCAACGATGTATATGTCTGGTCCTTTTATTCAACATGAACCCTATCCGGGTACTGAAAAATTTCGTTGGGGTGTCTCTGGAGCAAGTGATGCCAGGGCTAAAGTTAAACGACTTGCTGATGCTGGTGTTGATTGCATCAAACTCATCGATCAAGACCAAATGACAAAAGAAGAAGTTAGCGCTGTTGTTGATGAAGCACATAAGCATGACTTAACAGTTGTCGCCCATTCTCATCGGCCTGAAGAAATCAGAAGAGGCCTTGCTGCAGGGGTCGATAATTTTGAACATACTGGCTTATCCTCTGCTCCTCAATATCCAGAAGACGTGATGGAGAAGATAAGAGAACGAACTGCTCAAATGAATCTAGGACCTCTCTTCTGGACACCAACAGTAGAAGGTCTTTATAATTATGAATATGTCAGAGACAATCCAGAAATGCTTGACAATGATTGCTGGAAACTGGGAATGCCTGACGATATTATCGATGACATTGAACAGTCAATTCAGCATCCTGGCCGCCTCCCTTATTTTCAGTTAACGCCTAGCCGAAGACCTACACTCGAGCGAAAAGTCAAACAATTAATAGATGCCGGTGTTGTCTTATTGATTGGTACAGATAGTGGCATTCCGATGAAATTCCATTGTCAGTCTACTTGGAATGAACTAGATGTTTGGGTCAATGAATTTGGGATCGATGCCATGTATGCGATTAAATCAGCCACCTATTGGCCAGCAAAAATGATGGGTGTCGAAGATCAGTATGGCACGATAAGCGAGGGGAAAAAGGCAGACATCATAGCAGTCAAAGGAGATGTATTGAGATGGATAAATTTATTGAGTGATGTCGATCTTGTTATTAAACACGGACAAGTCATAGTTGCCCCATAATGCATCAAGGGGTACATCACGTTGCATAAAATGTCGGCCTCCATTGATTTTCACAAGTTCTTGATTCATTTGGTGAACTAGTTTATGCACAAGATCATTACAAGATGCAGAAACCCGATTTAAAAAAGAATACTATGTGGTCTAAAATATTGAATGTTCTTCTCGTTGCTATTATCATTTTATTCGTTTATAATAAATTTATAAAGTCCCCTGATGTCGCACATGGAGAAAAAGCACCTGCTGTGGAAGCGACACTCGTCAATGGAAAATCTTTCAGCATAACTGATCTAGAGGGTAAGTATGTATTGGTTGATTTCTGGGCCTCGTGGTGTGGGCCATGTATCAAGGATAGTCCCAAAGTAGTTAGTTTATATAATAAGTATCATGGCGAGAGTTTTTCAGATGCAGACGATTTTGAGGTCGTGAGTATCGCTCTCGAAAAGAAAGAAGACAGATGGCAAAAAATGGCTGAGCGCTTTGGCTTTGCGTGGGAAAACCAAATTGTTGATGTTGTTAAATTTGTGCGGCTTTCTGCTTTTGCTAATGCTTACGATGTCACAGAAATACCAACTAAATTTTTAATCAACCCTAAAGGAGAAATTATAGGTGTTGACCAGCCAGCCGCTGAAATCGATAAGTTTTTGGCAGGCAGATTGAATTAGATTTTAAAGATGAACCAACCAAAACAAATTGTACTCATAGGCGCTGGCATAATGAGTGCAACGATGGGTGTCTTTCTTAGACACTTAATGCCCGATGCCAACATTAAGATTTATGAGCGACTGGATCGAGTCGGAGCAGAGAGCTCTGATGCTTGGAATAATGCGGGGACTGGTCATGCCGCGTATTGCGAATTGAACTATACGCCATTGCGAAAAGATGGTAGCGTTGATATTTCTAAAGCCTTGCATATCAGTGAAGCCTTTGAACAATCCAAACAATTTTGGGCTCACCTCGTCCAAAAAGAATGGATTCAAATGAAGCATCTTTTTATTAATGATATCCCCCATATGAGTTTTGTTATGGGTGAGAGTAATGTGGATTTTCTGAAGAAGAGATATGAGGCGATGGTTCAATATCCCCTGTTTGAGGATCTCGCGTTTGAAGAAGATCATCAAGCAATTCGAGAGCAGATACCCTTATTGATGAATGGGCGGCCGGCAACAGATGTCCTTGCATCGACTCGCATGGACCTTGGAACAGATGTCAATTTTGGTTCGATCACAAGAGCGATGATGGCCTACTTAGAAGGAGATGATCAAATCGAATTGCATCTCGGACAAGAAGTGAAGGATTTGACGAACACGCGCGAAGGTTGGTTAGTGGAGGTAAAGGATGTTGATACTGGTTATCAGAATACTGTTGTTGCTGACTTTGTCTTTATTGGTGCTGGAGGCGGAGCGATTCCTCTTTTAGAATTAACAGAGCTGGAGGAGGGCCGTGGGTATGGAGGCTTTCCGGTTTCAGGTCAATGGCTGCGCTGCACGAATCAGGAGGTTGTGCTCCAGCATGAAGCCAAGGTGTATGGTAAGGCCGCGACAGGCAATCCACCTATGTCCGTACCGCATCTGGATACACGACGCATGAATGGTGAGCGTTCATTATTGTTTGGTCCATATGCCGGATTTTCCACTAAGTTTTTAAAAGAAGGATCTCTTTTCGATTTACCATTTTCAATCGAGATGCATAATATTTGGCCTATGTTGTCTGCGGGTATGCACAACATAGAATTGACAAAATATCTTGTTAATCAAGTGATTCAATCGCCAGAAGAGCGCTTTGGTTTCTTGCAACAATATTACCCTGAAGCAAGATTTGAAGATTGGGAATTGTTGATTGCTGGGCAGCGAGTGCAGATCATTAAAAAGGACAAGGACAAAGGAGGTGTTTTAAAATTTGGGACAGAGATCGTCAGTGCACCTGATGGCTCGCTGGCAGCCTTGCTTGGCGCATCCCCTGGCGCATCGACAGCTGTTTCGATTATGCTAGATACCTTGAAGCAATGCTTTCCAGATTTATGGAAGAGCGATGGTTGGCAATCAACCATTAAGGAGATGATTCCGACATTTGGGCAGTCACTTAAGACCGATAGGCAGTTGGTTAAACAGACGAGGGCTGAAACGACGAAAATCTTACAGTTGACTTAAAAGAAAATCTATAATAACAAAATTAGACTGGTGGTCGTCAAGATAAACTTGACAGACCACTAGTTCCTATTGTAATTCGAGTTCAATTTTATAGATTGAGTATTGACTGTTTTGATTGACATTAAATGAAACATTCTTTCTATCTGGACTTATTGTATTTGAAGGGTTATTAGTTATTTTCATCTTCCTTGCCATGCCTGTTTGTTGAGCATTTCCAGGCTCCCATAATGTTGAAGAAACCACTTTATTAATTTTTTCATTACCATCTATGAATCGTACGTTGACATTCGTCATTGGTTTATCTTTACCAACAACATAAACAACAATATTACCATTGTTTAATTTACTTGCGACACCTCTCATACTTCCATCTTGAACGCCAAGAACCTCACCTCTAAAACTTACTGCCATGTCCCCTAACAACTGTGCAGTAGGCCATTGAATATTAAAATTTCTATCAAAGAGACCTAAACCCCAAATATCATCGTTTCTAGGTGACCAAAATGCAGCATCATTTGCTCCAGCTCTCGCAAATTCATATAATTGCTCTACCAAAATATTAGCAGCTTCAGCAAACCTCTTATCTTGATTGTAAGCTTTTGATGGCGCCCATTCGGATAAAGACACATAATCTTTACCTAAATTATTTTTGCATTGAGTAATAAGATTCACAAGATTGGGAATATAATGTGTATTTGTATTATACCCTGCATATGCATGTAGCGCTACGCCATCAATTATGTTTATTTTATCACCAAAAACATTTTTTATTTTCGTAAACTCATGAGGCCGTGTATAATCTCCATTAACCAATAAATTAAAGTTTGCATTAGGAAATTTGGTGGCAATATGTTGTGCAATTCGCCGCGCAGTATGAGCATATTTCCCAAGTTTTCTTTTTCTACATTCTTCATAAGTAGCAGCATATTGAGGATCATCAGGCTTTCCACACTTTTCCCCAGCCCATTGCAACCACCACTCATTCCCTATCTCAACGTTTAATATATTATTGGCTCCAGATAGAATTATAGCGTCTTCGGCTTCGCGCTTACATTTTTGAATGTTTGCATACCATGCATTAGACCACTGTTTTTCCCTCATAGCCAACTCTGTTGGAACGACAATACTCAGCTTTGGGCGATTATCGTGATTTTGGCCAAGTGCGATTTTTACTTGATGAATAGATGCACCTTGAGTTGCTTGTGGATTCTTAGTGTTTATATTTTTACTCCAATCATAATGCTCTGATTCCCATCCACCTGGAAATCGAATTAAACTATAATTAATGTTCTTTAACTGGTTTATAAATGTATTAAACTTATAACTATGGATACTGTCCCATTGATTATTAACCCCATAAAGTTGAGGCGAAATCGCTTTCTTATCAGAAAGGTCTACTATAATATTTGTACTGGCTAACGCACTTTTTAAATTGCCCTCATCATTCTGTTCTGCGAAGGTTTTTAGTTCTGTTTCTGTTTCAAATTTTGAGCAAGCAAAAACAATGACGGTCATCATTAAAAAAAATAGAATTCTGGAAGAAAACATTTTGGAGTTACTCATAGCCATATATTTTATTGTGTTAACAACTAAACGATTAATAATTAGAAAATTATAGAAAATTAAATGTGTCAGCGCTTAAAGGCTAACAACATTTTTACTGTGAAGCATGGGGCTCATTCTGAAAGTATGAACATAGTTAAGAATGCATTTGATAAAAGAATGCATTTTAAAATGTACTTACTATCTGTAGTTGAATCTACAATTTATAAATGCTATTCGAAATAATTCTTTAAGCCTAAGCTATGCAATGTCGTCAGTACGGTTTGGGTTTAATTTTTAAGAAAATCTGTTTACCAAATTCAAACTTTAATTTTCTCAATCAAAGTGGGACATGAAAAAGCGCTGCCTAGTTTATGTATTGTACATAAAAATAATGGGCCGTAATCATTAATAATTTTTATATATTCTAGAACAAGGATGTGTGACTCTTCTCAATAAAAGCCCTCAGGTGATCAGCATAAAATAATGGAATATTTAAAAGATCTTGATCCAATATTAGATTCTTAATGGACAATCGAACTCGAAGATTAGGATTATATTTCTGTTTGTAAACGCTTAGGCTTTTAGATTTTGTGGAGCTGCCGGACTTGACTTCCAGAGGTAATACTGTATTGTTGTCGTTAAGCAAGAAATCTATTTCCGCCTTACCATTAGATTCCCAATAGTGAAGTGCCTTTTCGTGTGTCGCTGTGAGACATTGAGCTACATAATTTTCGGTGAGTGCACCTTTGAATTCTGTGAATAACTTTGAACCGGTCATATACGCTTTGGGATCCAAATCACTCATTCTGACCAGTAGTCCAACATCTAACATGTACAATTTAAATTTCGATAAATCTGCATGAGCTCTTAATGGCAGTTTTGGATTTTGTACGCGAGACACCTTGGCTACTAATCTTGAATCTTTGAGCCAATTGATAGCTTCTTCTAACTCTCTTGCTCTGGCACCAGTCTTAGCCAAACCATAAATAAATTTTTTGTTTTCTTTAGCTAATTGTGTTGGAAGAGAATCCCACACGTAACGGATCTTGATCGCTGTTGTTTTATCTGCATGCTTATTGAGATCATTCTCGTATGATGTAAGGATATTATCCTTGATCTTAGCGACCTCTTGATAATTACCCGTTTCTACATATTTAGATGCGACTTCGGGCATACCTCCACAGACGATATATTCTTTGAACCGTTCACTAATTGGGTTGAAAAATATATCTGGTACTGGACCTATTTCATTGGCCTCAATAAAATGTATGTAGGCCTTATACAATTTAGGGTCGTATGATTCCAAGAATTCTGTAAAGGTTAGTGGATAGAGATTCAACAATTCTAATTTCCCAACCGGGAAGGAATGTCCATGGCCTAGTGTTACACCTAGGTATGAGCCTGCTGCTATAATAGCATACTCAGGTGCTTCCTCTTGAAAATATTTTAGAGCCGTTAATGCGTCACGACATTGTTGTATTTCATCAAAAACAATCAATGTCTTTGGTGTTATGTTATCATCGTTCAGCAGATTCAAACTATTAATAATCCGCTTGGGATCTCTTGACTTCTCAAAGATTTGGTGCAACTCGGGGCTTTTCTCAAAATCATAGTAGGCAATACGATCAAAGAGCTGCTTATCTGATTCCTTTAATTGACCAAATTCTTTGATAACTGTTGTCTTGCCCACCTGCCTAGCACCCATTAATAATAGGGGTTTTCTATCTTTGCTGACAAGCCAGGATTTAAGCTTCTTTATGATATGTCGCTTGAATTGGAATCTCATATACATTTTACATACAAATACATTGCATTATTCGTTCCAATAATGTGATATTTTACACGTTATTCGTTCGTAAAATGTGAAATAATTGCAATTATTCGTTCGTAAAACGAGAAAACTATAACGCTGTATACGTTCTTTTTAGATCTAAAACGGAATATCCGTCAAGCCTCCCTCATCAGCTTCATTCATTTTAGAAGGACGAGTAATGATGCCTCCACTTGGATCGGCAAAGGCATTTTCTCCATCTCCGTCTAGAGGACTGGAGAATCGATTAAAGTTACCCTCTGCAAATTTGACATATTGTTTAATGAAGCGGAGCTTGACACTGCCCAGCGAGCCATTTCTATGTTTTTGTATAATAATTTCAGCTTCATCCTTAGGCGCATCAAAATCTTCTTCTAGCTCATAATAATCTGGCCGATATATAAAGGATACAATATCTGCATCCTGCTCAATCGCACCCGACTCCCGTAAATCAGAAAGCTGTGGCCGTTTGTCACCTCCTCTCGTTTCCACGGCTCTACTCAGCTGGGATAAGGAAATGACCGGGACATTTAATTCCTTTGCGAGGCCTTTTAAGGCTCTTGAGATTTGACTGATTTCTTGCTCTCGATTAGAGCCTCCCTTATTCGGAGCACCATTCATCAACTGTAGATAATCGATCATGATCATCTCTATATTGTGATTGTTTTTAAGACGTCTACACTTTGCTCGAAGTTCAAAAATATTGATCCCTGGCGTATCATCTACAAAAATGGGGACATCTGTCATTTTTTCAACTGCAGCGTGTAGCTTCTCCCATTCATACTCTTCAAGCTGTCCATTTCTTAACTTATGAGAATCGATTTCTGATTCCATAGCAATGAGACGTTGGACCAACTGTAAGTTTGACATCTCCAGAGAAAAGATAGCAACGGCCTTTCCAGCCTTAGCTGCATTTTGCGCGAGAGATAGAGCAAAGGCTGTTTTTCCCATTCCAGGTCTCGCAGCTAGAATGATCAAATCTGATTTCTGCCAACCTGAAGTCATTTTATCTAATTCGCTAAAGCCTGTTGGGATACCCGTCAATCCTTCCGTGTTTTGGCTTGCTGCGGTGATTTCATCCTGCGCTTTTCTAGCAATAACACCCACGCGTTCAAACCCAGTATTTAAGTTTTTATCTGTGATTTCATAAAGTCCTTTCTCTGACTCATCGAGTAATTCAAAGACATCTTTTGTATCCTCAAATGAATCTTTAATCGTATTTGTTGAGACGCGGATGAGTTCTCGTTGGATGTATTTCTGGACAACAATACGAGCGTGAAATTCAACATTGGCAGCTGATGCAACCTTGTTAGTTAATTCCATCAAATAGTTGATACCACCAACTTCATCGATCTTTTCTATCTTCTTGAGGTATTCATGAACTGTCAATAAATCGATGGGTTGTGATTTTTCAAACAACATCAACATCACCTCATAAATCTCTTGATGAGCAGGTACGTAAAAGGTTTCCTTTTTTAGGATTTCAATGACAGAGGGTAGCCCATCTTTGTCAAGCATAATCGCGCCTAGCACTGCTTCTTCTAAGCCTATCGCCTGAGGCATGACCTTTCCAAACATTAATGCATTAGCTTCTGCGTCGTCTTTGACTGCAGATAAAGATGCTTTTCTTTTGAAAGTAGGATTATTCATTTCCGCCATAATTCACTCGTTCTGTGCGCTAAACTAATAGTAATATTCTGTTCATTTTTCTTCTCATTTATGTCCATGTTAAGATGTCTATTTAGCTGTTAGTATCTTTGTTAGTAACTCAACCGCAATGTGAACATGTTTATTTCAAGACATGCTTTCTCTCTGAGAAGTCAGCATATATTATAACAAATAATATAGCAAAATAATTCTAATATGTTATAAATCAAGCAATCATGCTGTTCTTAGAAGACATTATTTTTTGGAGAAAATAAAAAGGACTTAATCTTCAGATTAAGTCCCATTTGTGAGTAATTTTCTTTTTCGTTTCTGTATTAGTTGCGTTGAACGTTATTCATTTTTTCAACGGTCTGTCTGACAACATTTTTTTGCTCAGTAATCTCAATGGCTTTGTCATCCTGATTTACTAAGTTTTCTTCAATATCAACTTTAGCTTGTTCAATCTTTCGTTTTCTATCCTCGATTTCTTTCTCCCATTTCGCAATGTCTTTGTGCAAGCTTTCATTTTTGCTTTCTAATTTTTTAAGCTCTTTCTCTCTGTCTTTCAGCACATCTTCTTCACTATCAACTTCTTTTTTAATGGCATCTCGTCGAGCTTTAACAAAATAGTCTTTCATAATGCTTTCGGCACCATCGATTTCATCTCCATGATTGACTGAGCTGATAAAGGAACTACCATCATACACCCACAGATATAACCTGGATTGGTTATTCATCTCATCGACCTTGACATAGACATCTATCGGCTGAGAGCCTGCTATTGCGGGTATGGTGATGTCTTCAGCATAGTATTCCTTTGCTTTTCTATTCTTTTTGACTTTTCCGTACTCCTTAAGTAGGTCTTGTATCGCCTTTTCCGCTATTTTTTTATCTGCCCCTTCTACATCTATATACAGTGCATTTTGAGTACCTAGGCTCATATTCATGTCCTCTTCAAATACGGCTTGTGCACTGATTTGGGTCGAAAAGAACAAACAGATTAGTAGTAATGTATTGAATTTCATCATGTTATATGGTTTTAGTTGACATCTTATCAACACTCAATTTAGAAAGATTGTCTCTAAAGTGATCTTAATAATTTATTAAATTTTTGGTGAGCAGCATTCCGATTTTAAGGTAATCCCTTTGCATTCATCCTTTATAGGGTCATTTTTATCTAATTTTTTGGCTTTGGTCTTTATTAATGACTTACTTTATGCGCTGAAGAAAAACCATTACTTGCATGAGTATATTATCTCTTAGGAACGTCCAAAAACGTTACCATAATCACATTGCTGTAAACAACGTGTCCTTCGATATTCCTGAAGGAAGCATTTTTGGTCTCCTTGGACCAAATGGTGCTGGGAAAACATCATTAATCAGAATCATTACGGGGATCACTGGTGCCGACTCTGGAGAGATCATTTTTGATGGCCAGAATATCAATAACATCCGTGCTGCACAAATTGGATACCTCCCTGAAGAGCGGGGTCTATATAAAAAGATGAAAGTTGGAGAACAACTGGTCTACCTCGCTAGACTAAAAGGCCTTTCTAAACGTGACGCCAAAAAAACGATAGATCACTGGTTTGAAAAATTTGAAATTACAGAATGGTGGAATAAAAAAGTGCAAGAGCTCTCCAAAGGGATGCAGCAAAAAATCCAGTTTGTAGCAACCGTAATGCACGACCCCAAATTGCTCATTCTTGACGAACCCTTCTCAGGTCTAGATCCGATCAATACCAATCTGATTAAGTCAGAAATTTATGAGCTCAATCAAAAGGGTGCCACTATTGTTTTCTCAACACACAGAATGGAACAAGTCGAAGAGATCTGCGAACACATCGTACTCATTAACCAAGGACAAAAAATTCTGGAAGGGAAAGTAGACGACGTGAAAAACGAGCACAAAGAAAATAAATTCAAAATTGGCTTTAAGGGAGGAATGCCTAGCGGATTGACTAAAGATAGTTTTACTGTCATTTCTGATGATCATGATGAATTAATAATCCAAATCAAACCAGGGCATAAGCCCAATGAGTTATTAGGAGAACTTATGCAGAAAGGAGTCAATATCCAATCCTATAATGAAATTTTACCCAGTCTAAATGAGATATTTATCAATCAAGTAAAAGGAGTGAGCTATGAATAATATTGGTATCATCACATCAAGAGAATATTGGACAAGAGTCAAAAGTAAAACCTTTTTATTGGCAACTTTTTTGACACCAATAGGCATCGTCCTTTTCATGGCTGCCATTGCTTTTATTTTTTCTAGGGGATCCGATGACGTCAAGAAAATTTCCGTTTTTGACCCAACCGATCTAACAGAAGAATCATTAAATACAAGATCTAATCTGGAGTTGACCTATTCTGACCAATCTCTTGATCAACTCTTCTCTGACTATAAAGAGAAAAAGATCAATGGGATATTAGAAATCGTTCCGTTTGGAGAAGCAACATCAACGACATATAAAGCTAACTATCATTCAGATGATCAATTGGCTCTTGACGAAAGTATGTCACTTGAAAATGCACTCAGTAGGCAAATCAGAAAATATAAATTGGTCTCTCTTGACATTGATGAAGAAACCCTGAAGACCTTAGAAACAGATGTTTCAATTGCTCCTCAAACTATCGAATCTGAAAAGAAGATCACATCAATGACAAGCATTGTCTCTGGAGCTCTAGGGGCAGTGGTGAGTTATGCCATGTTTTTTATTATCCTATTATATGGCGCACAAGTCATGCGGAGTGTCATGGAAGAAAAAATTAATCGAATTGTCGAAGTCCTCATTTCTTCAGTCAAACCCTTTGAGTTAATGTTTGGAAAGGTGCTGGGCGTTGGACTCGTTGGCTTGACCCAAATTGTTATTTGGCTTGTTTTACTATTTGGTATTTCCATGATAGCTGCACCATTACTTGGCTTAGACCCTAACTCGATGCCTTCTCCCGAAACGCTAGGCCTACCTCCAGAAGCTGCTGCTGAAGTTCCTATGGAAAAAGTCAATGCAATACTTGCTGAGCTCATGTCAATGAACTGGTTTAAAATCCTGCCACTCATCATCCTTTACTTTTTTGGTGGCTATTTTACATATGCAGCTTTATTTGCTGCAGTTGGATCTGCTGTGGGTGAGGATATAAATGAGGCAAACAGTTTGACTCTGCCCGTCATGATGCCCTTGATGCTGGCCTTTTATGTTGGCTTTGCGGCGATGCGTGCACCTGACAGTACAATGGCTGTTTGGGCCTCCATGATGCCCCTATTTTCATCAATCGTGATGCCTGTGCGCTTGCCGTTTGATCCGCCGATGTGGCAAATTGCTGTCTCCATTATATCCATGATTCTGTTTATGTTATTATTGATCTGGATAGCTGGTAAGATTTATAGAACGGGCATCTTGATGTATGGCAAAAAAGCATCGTTTAAGGAGTTGGGTAAATGGTTGTTATATAAGAATTAAACAATAGAGCAAACGGTGGAGCTTAAAAGCATATACTGCCAACTTGTACGCTGCAATATATACTTGACAAAGCACTAGTGCTCTGTCAAGACATAACTGACTAGTGCTTTTGGCGTATTTTGCACATGTACGTCATTTCCATGCATAGATTCACTAACTACATTGTAGTCAAATCTAAAATCGTTCGTGGATATTTACGAGTATGAAAGAAGTTAAAGACATATTTTCTGTGTAGGCAAGTAGCTACAAAAAGTTTCGACTTACTTATCCTTCTGAACTTTATGACGATATTCTTCTTCATGTAAACGAAAAGAATGAATGCTAGGATTGTGGCACTTGTTATGGACAAGTAGCAGTAGAACTGAGTAAGCACTTTAAATAAAATCAAAAAAGGCTTCTACATTTCTGCAGAAGCCTTTTAAGCGGTCCGGACGGGACTCGAATCCGCGACCCTCCCGCAAACAAGTTGCGGGACAGGTATTCTACCTAGAGCATCAATGATTATTATCAATTAGCTTTTGGATTCTTTTTCTTGATTTCCATTTTTTTATTTCTTGTTCACGTTTCATTGCTTCAGCTTTGGACTGAAAGGCTTCTTTGAAGACGATAACCCAATTCTTGGGTTTTTCCTGTAAATCCTTTGTGAGGAGTATTGTGTTTTTTAAGTCGTTCATCGAGATTGTTGGTGTATCCAATGTAATATCGATCAATCGAAGTCGAGTAAAGTATATACGTCCAGAACATAAAGTTGTTATTCTATAAGTGTTGAATAAATCTAGAGACGAACTCGCGACTCTATTCTACCCAGCCGCAATGACTTCTACAAACCCATAAAATCAAAAAAGGCTTCAACATTTCTGCAGAAGCCTTTTAAGCGGTTCGGACAGGACTCGAACCCGCGACCCTTCCGCAAACAAGTTGCGGGACAGCTATTCTACCCAAGCGCAATGACTTCTACAAATCCATAAAATCAAAAAAGGCTTCTACATTTCTGCAGAAGCCTTTTAAGCGGTCCGGACGGGACTCGAACCCGCGACCCCCTGCGTGACAGGCAGGTATTCTAACCAACTGAACTACCGAACCAAACCCACTTCACTTTGAAGTGCCCGCAAAAGTAACAAGCATTTTGATTCTTCGCAATAGTAAGACAAGATATTTTAAATTGTTTTTTTTAGTTGGTTAAACTAGACCAGCTAATTGTTCTCAAAATGTGATTAAACCAAGGTTTTAAACAAAAATTGGAATATGTACAGCTTTGTCAATGGATTCAATACTTTCTTAATACATTTTATACCCTAATTCCTTAGATCAGTGCATAATTCGGTTCACAATTCCTATTTTATGACTGAATTCTACTCTACTATGAAAAAGAAAAAGTTTGCCAACGCATTGATTCTCTGTTGTTTAGTCGTTCAGAGTCAGGCACAACATAACAATGAGCACGCCAGCGATCGCTTTGTAAAGAAAGATTTAAGTGATTATAGTGAGCATGTAGCTAGCAAGACCAATCCTGATTATTTTGATCAACATGATCATGACTCATGGACCTATTTTTTAAATAAAACCCATCCTTCTGTCAGCACCTTAGAGCAGTACTTTGATGAAGCAGCTCAAGAATATGGTGTGCCGGCAACACTTCTTAAGGCGATTGGAAGAGTGGAAAGCAACTGGACTCAGATTGGACCGAGTATCGACCGTGGATGGGGTATCATGCATCTGGTCGACAACGATTATGTCAATACGCTGTCAGAAGCATCAATCTTAACAGGGATAGCCGAGGACATGCTAAAAGATGATCCACAGTCTAATATTCGAGGGGCTGCTGCTTTACTTGCCCAGTATGCAGGACCTGAGGTAATTGGAAAATCTGATTTAAGCCTTTGGTTTGAGGCAAGTATAAAGTTCTCGGCCTTAGCTTTAGAAGAATTGAAAATCTCTCAGGCTGAATTGTATTATAGCATGATAAAATCAGGAGACACGAGTCAAACAGTCTGGGGCGAAACGATCCGCTTGAAGGCTCACAAAACTCTTGCTGTGCCACAACTGAAAGCATCAACTCGAGCGGTTAAAAAAAGTGTGTCCGCAGATTATACACCAGCAATCAGTTTTATCACGCCATGTAATTTTGGTACCGGCAGAAATCATGTGATTGATACGTGGGTGAATCATTGGATCGGCGTTGGTAGTTATGCTGGTGCTATTTCGTGGTTTCACACCTGTAGGCCTAATAGTCCATCAAGTGCACATTTTGTCATTAGAAGCAGTGATGGTGAAATCACTCAGGTTGTGAGAGTGAGTAATACAGCCTATCACGCTGGTGCAAGCGGGCAGCCCTACAATAATAGCCGATCGATTGGTGTCGAGCATGAAGCGACAGCTACTGAACCCGGTCTATGGAATTCAGAACCTATGCTCAATGCCTCAACTACGATGGCATGCTATTTTACCGGCATCCATGCCATACCTCAATCAAGAGGTTTGCCGGGGATTAGAGAACATAATGAAATGCCTGGCACCAGTACAGATTGTGCTGGATCGATTCCGTGGTCCACTTGGATGAATAAGTTTACAACTTGCGTGAATGGAGGAAGTCTCTCAATGCTGGATTGCAGTACTGCAGTAACGATTGATTGCGGTGTGACTTATTCTGGCTCTGCTTCCACAAGTCAGTCCAATGTAGATAGCTATGCATGTAATACGTGGACTGAAACAGGCCCTGAGCGTGTTCATAAAGTTACGAGTCTAGGCTATGGTACCTTGACTGCCTCACTTTCAAATTATACTGGAGACCTAGATGTCTATATTTTAAAAAGCTGTGATCCTAATGATTGTGTTGGTACAGTCTCTTCTGATCAGGCGACCTTCACAAATGCAATTGCTGGACAAGTCTACTATATCGTTGTGGATGCAGATGATGGGAGTGGGAGTGCATATGACCTTATTGTGAGTTGTCCTACAGGAGGATCAGGGAGTGGATTAGACTGCACGAATGCGATACCATTGCAGTGTGGGGTGAGTTATACTGGTAGTTCGTCAACTGCTGTTTCTGCTGTGGATAGTTATAGTTGTAATACTTGGACAGAGACGGGTCCTGAGCGATTACATACGGTTACGCCATCAGCGAGTGGCGAGTTGACAGCAAGTTTATTTAATTATACAGGAGATTTAGATGTTTATATTTTGAATAGTTGTGACCCTGATGATTGTATAGGGACAGTTAGTTCGGACAGTGCGACGTATCCGAATGCGATAGCTGGACAGACCTATTATATTGTTGTTGATGCAGATGATGGGAGTGGGAGCGGGTATGATCTCTTGGTGGATTGTGTGCAGGATGGCTTAGCTTGCTCAAGCGCTGTTGCGGTGCAATGCGGCGTTAGTTATTCTGGTTCTTCTTCAACAAGTCCGTCATATGTAGATGCTTATGGATGTAATAACTGGACGGAGACAGGCCCTGAGCGATTGCATACGGTTATCCCTACAGCAAGTGGCGAATTAACAGCAAGCTTGTCTAATTATACAGGAGATTTAGATGTTTATATTTTGAATAGTTGTGACCCTGATGATTGTATAGGGACAGTTAGTTCGGACAGTGCGACGTATCCGAATGCGATAGCTGGACAGACCTATTACATTGTTGTGGATGCAGATGATGGGAGTGGGAGCGGGTATGATCTCTTGGTGGATTGTGTGCAGGATGGCTTAGCTTGCTCAAGCGCTGTTGTGCTGCAATGCGGCGTTAGTTATTCTGGTTCTTCTTCCACAAATCCGTCTTATGTAGATACTTATGGATGTAATACTTGGACAGAGACTGGGCCTGAGCGATTGCATACGGTTATCCCTACGGCAAGCGGCGAATTAACAGCAAGCTTGTCTAATTATACAGGAGATTTAGATGTTTATATTTTGAATAGTTGTGATCCTGATGATTGTATAGGGACAGTTAGTTCGGACAGTGCCACATATCCTAGCGCGGTAGCTGGGCAGACTTACTACATCGTTGTTGATGCGGATGATGGGAGTGGTAGTGGGTATGACTTAATTGTGATTTGTGAATCTACTGATTGTGAGACACAGATGCAGGTATCAGGATCTTATCAGCAGGATGAGACATTCCAAGCTGAGCAAGAGATTAGCTCCAATGCCACATTTAGTAATTCTTCGACGATTATTATGCATGCGGGCCAAACTGTAGAATTAACCGGAGGGTTCACCATAGATGGCGGTACCGCAATTCATATTTATATCGAGGGATGCCAATAATAGTAATCTCTTTTAAACCAAGTTATGAGTTCGTATTTTGAGCAAAATCTTTTGCTATTGAAAACATATAAGTTAGTTAACATTGGAAGTCTTATTGGTTTTATTGGAATGAGCATGTTCTTTTTCCAGTGTTCTGGAGGTCAGACAAAGATACAAGACAAAGGGAAAGACGCTCTACAGACAGTCAGCGAAGCAACATCTGTGAATACAAATCAAGCTGTAGAAGAGCTGACGAATAGGCCGACTATCAATATAAAGCCTAATCAAATCATTCATTCTCCAACGACTGTCATAGTCAATTCGCAAGGGAAATGGGGCGGTTTTGAAGGAGAGCTGGGGACAGTAGAACTGGTGGACAAAACAGGAAAGCAATTAGGGTTATGCATATTGTCTACAAAAGAAAATTGGATGGTGAAAGGTCCTGTGATTTATAATTGTGATCTAACGTTTACAGCGCAGTCGGCTGGGAATGGTAAACTCGTTATTAAAAATAATAATCCAACTGGTATGGTTGAGCATGATAAATCGTTTGAAATTCCCGTTGACTATTCTGGTTCAGAATAGAAATTTATAAGATCGTAATAGTCGCCTCATGCTCCACATCAAAATTTAAAGAATTGGCAATAAAGCACTTTTTGTGTGCTTCAGCATGAAGGCTTTTTGCTGTATCTACCATCTCTGCTTTTGTCACAATAATTTGAGGCCTTAATGTTACTCCTTTAAAGTGACCACTGCCATCTTGCTGCTCTTCCATTAGTCCCTCAGCGGTATCAATATATTCATGTACGATCACACCATTATCTGAGCATAAGTGCAAATACCATAACATATGACAAGCCGAAATAGAAGATAAAAAAAGCTCTTCCGGATTGTACCGAGTCGCATCACCTCTAAAACTAGGATCGGAAGAACCGAGGAGCTCCGAAGGTTTACCCTTGATCAAGATTTTGTGATTACGACTATAAGACCGATAGTCAAATGTCCCACTGCCTTTATTTCCTGTCCATTCTAGTTGTACCTGATAGTTGTGTTTTTTCATGCCATTTTTTTATTTCGCGTAAGCAATAAAACCAAACAAACAATGCCTAACACACCATGCAAGCCTGCTGCGCCAAGATTACTATCAGCACCTTCCATGACGCCCTTAGAGCAGGCTAGTGCAACACCTAAATGAAAGACAGTAAAGGTTTTTAGAAATCCCCTTAATGGACCTTCTGCATAATGCTTAAACGCCAATAAGGCATAAAACCCTAAGGCAAGAGCAGCAGCTCCATACATCCGACACAGAACCTGAGTCTGAATATCAGCGGACTCAAGTCCCGGAATGAGAGTTGGGAAAAACATAAAAACTAGTCCGGCTACAATTTCAAGGACAGCATTAAATAAGACAAACCATTTCATCTATGCAGTTTTCTTCTTTTTAGCTTCTTCAATACTTGCTTTCAGTGCCTCCATAATATCAACGACAGGTTTGTCATCCTCATCTGAGCTTGAAGAAATGACAATCTGTTTGCCATCCACTTTCTGTTGTACCAAATCCATTAAGGCCTCATGGTAGCGATCTTCGAAATCTACTTTTTCAAATGTTGTGCTTAGTGAATCAACAAGAGTATTGGCCAAGGCTAATTGTTTTTCGTCAATGTCAACGGGCTCTAAATCTGGGACATCCTCTAGCTTGCGCAGCTCTCTAGGGTATCTAAGTTTATACATTACGAGACCATTTTTTTCGGCCGTGATAAGGACAACATCTTCTCGATCTCTCAGGATAATCCTTCCAATGCCAGCTTTTTTTGTTGTACGTAGTACTTCGGAGAAGAGAGTGAATGTTTTCTTAGCAATATCTCCGTTTGGGCCAACATAGTAGACAGCCTCATATCTAGATGGATGAACTTCTGCCAAGTCCACAAACGCTTCAATCTCAATCGCTCGAGTACTTTTGAGTTTAATCGCATCAAGCTCATCTTTTTCAAAAATCACATATTGATCAGGTTCATACTGAAAGCCTTTCACAATATCTTTAGAGCTCACTTTTTCATTGCATGTTTTGCAAACCTTGTTATAGCCAACCCTTCCATTATCTTCTTTATGGAGTTGGTTAAAACTGATCTCATGTTTTGTCTCAACAGCATTAAAGACTTGAATTGGTATTGTTACAAGTGAGAAGCGGATATGTCCCTTCCAGATCGATCTCATAGGTTCTTATTTTGGTGGAAAATACTATAAATTTTGGACTGTATTAAAATGATAACTAAAAAGGTAATTCAACACTGAAGGTGCTTCCTTCACCAACAATTGATTCGACTTTTATTTTTCCGTTATATCTACCGACGATATAATTGCAAATACCGAGCCCAATCCCCGTTCCCTCATATTCTGATTTTACATGTAATCTTTGGAAAAAGTCAAAGATTTTCCCTTGATATTCTTTCTCAATTCCAATCCCATTATCAATAAATTGAAGAATCATTATGTCTTTTACTTTAATGCTCTTGACTTCTACACAGGGCTTAGTGGATTGGTTATATTTAAGACCATTGATAATTAGATTCTGAAAAAGCAGGACCATATCAGCAGGTTTACATTTATAATGGCCCAAGGTGTTGCGCTTAATCTCCCCTTCATATATGTCGATTTGATTTCTTAAACTAAAAAGTGTTGTCTCCAAAATTTTATCTAAATCTTGCATCTCTACCGCTTCAAGGTCCCCATCACCCCGCAATTCAATCACCTTGGATATATCAGTCACTAAGTTATTTAAGTCCATTGACCCTTTTAATGCAAAGTCTAGATGCTCTTTAGCTTTATCAATGTTGTTGGCTTTTAATGATCGATCCAATAGCCCTAAAAAACTAACAATATTTCGAATAGGTGTTTTGATATCATGTGCCATTAAATATGAAAATTGATGCAACTCTTTCGTTCGGGTATTCAGAATGTTGTTATTGGTTTTTAAATTTTGAATAAGGCTTGACCTAGATCGATCAAAAGAAATAAATGCAATTGATACCCATCCGCAACATAATAAAAAAACAACAATCTCATCAAAAGGAAAATTAACACCAATAACTGGACCCTTTAATGAAACATACAAACTGGGTAAAACAAAGAGGAGGACATTATAAACGATCAGGATATAAAAGAACCTGTCTCGCTTAGGGTAAATAAAGAGTATGACGACTAAGGTGCTTGCTGCAGCTATGCTTTGACTAAAATTGCCCCCGAGAACAACAATGGCAATAGCATACCACCAAGGAATAATAAAAGCAAAGTGTAAAAAGGCGAGTTCTAATTTATTGAAGTGATGTAAAATGACAATCAATAAGTAAAAGAAACTAACGAGTAATGTAATAAACCGATAGAACCAGATAGGTCCCTCTATATCATAAACGAACGTAAATAGAAATACAGAAAAAGATCCAATCGAAGTTAACAAGGAGACCCAATTCAGCCAATACAAAAAGAAAGTCACAAATTTCTTTTGATTTGTAACGCCTCGAGAACCGATAAAATCGATGATATATTGTACTGTATTAGACATGTATATGCCGTCATGGCATGCTTAGCCGCAAAACTAAGAGAATTAACTACCGAAAACAAATACAGGTTAGCTCGCCTTCACTTTCTTCTTTAAGGCAAATAATTCATCACGAAACTGAGCTGCAGAAATGAAATCGAGTTCTTTAGCAGCCTTTTTCATTTTTCGTTCTGTCTCTTTCATAAGGATTTCTAGCTGGTCCCTCGACATATAATTAATCACGGGGTCAGCTGCCAAGCTCGCTACTTCAGCTTCGATATAGGCGACTGGTTTTGATCCGACCCTAACATCTAGAACTGATTTTTGATCACGGATTTCTTCCTTGGATTTAAAAATAGTCGTCGGTGTAATCCCATATTCTTCATTGTATTGGATCTGAATCGCTCGACGGCGGTTAGTCTCATCTATGGTGACCTGCATGCTGTTCGTTACTTTATCGGCATAAAAAATGACAAGACCATTCGAATTACGAGCCGCTCGGCCAGATGTTTGTGTGAGCGATCGCGCATTTCTCAAAAAGCCCTCTTTGTCGGCATCAAGAATAGCAACCAAAGATACTTCAGGCAGATCGAGACCTTCACGCAGTAGATTGACTCCGACTAACACATCAAATTCGCCAAGACGTAAATCCCGAATAATTTCCACCCGATCAAGGGTATCGACTTCGGAGTGAATATATCTGACCTTTACATCGAGTTTCTGTAAATATTTTGTCAATTCTTCCGCCATCCGCTTAGTTAGCGTCGTCACTAAAATTCGCTCATCTATGCGTATGCGTTTCGTGATTTCATCAAGCAGATCATCAATTTGATTTAAGCTAGGTCGCACTTCAATGGGAGGATCTAATAAGCCAGTTGGCCTAACGATTTGCTCGACGACCTCTCCTTCTGTTTGCTCTAGTTCATAATCACCTGGCGTCGCTGTCACAAACACCACTTGGTTAATTAAGCCTTCAAACTCATTATAATTTAATGGGCGATTATCCATTGCAGAAGGCAGTCTAAATCCATAGTTAACAAGATTAATTTTTCGGGCTCTATCACCACCCCACATGCCACGTACTTGAGGTACAGTCACATGACTCTCGTCAATCATCATCAAATAATCATTAGGGAAATAATCAAGCAAACAAAATGGCCTCGTCCCTTGCTTACGCCCATCAAAAAACCGGGAGTAATTTTCAATACCGTTACAATACCCTAATTCTCGCATCATTTCAATATCAAAAGTCACTCGTTCTTTTATGCGCTTAGCTTCGAGATATCTGCCCTCCGACTCAAAAAATTTGATATGATTCTGTAGCTCGTCTTGGATTAAATGTAGAATGCTATTCAATCGCTCCTTGGGTGCAACATAAAGATTTGCGGGAAAGATTGCTGCATGCTCTAATTGACTAATGCGTTTACCCGTTTCGATTTCCAGTTGTTCAATTTTTTCAATTTCATCTCCAAAAAACACGATGCGATATCCGTAGTCTAAATAGGGCAAATTAATATCGACGGTATCCCCTTTGACTCTGAAGGTGCCACGCTTTAATTCTATTTCTGTCCGAGAATATAAACTCCCGACAAGCTTGTATAAGAAATTATTTCGCGTGATCGATAGTCCTTTTTCTATACGAATGATACTGTCCTTATAATCTTCTGGATTACCCATACCATAGATGCAGGATACACTGGCGACGATGATAATGTCTCGACGGCCAGACAACAAGTTTGTGGTCGCCCGAAGACGCAACTTATCGACTTGCTCATTTATAGATAAATCTTTTTCTATGTAAGTGTCCGAGTAGCTGAGGTATGCCTCTGGTTGGTAGTAGTCATAATAGGATACGAAATATTCGACAGCGTTGTCAGGAAAAAACTCTGTGAACTCAGCATATAGCTGAGCGGTCAATGTCTTATTATGCGTTAAGACAAGGACAGGCCGATTCAGTTGGGCGATGACGTTCGCCATGGTAAAGGTTTTACCAGACCCTGTTACACCAAGCAGCACTTGAGCGACGTCATTATTATTAATCCCATTGACCAGTTTTTCAATCGCTTGAGGCTGATCTCCAGTTGGTTTATATTTTGATGTTAGATTGAATGCCATATGTGCTAGCGTAAATTATAAAATGCAATTTAGGTATTTGTACTTGCGTATTTTTGAATGAGTTGTTTAAATAGAATCGTGAAACCATCATCTTTTTTAGAGTCTACCACTTTTTTGAAATATTCAGCAGCTTTTTTATGATCATTGTCATTATGCGCTTTCGTGCCTTTAAAGATATTTGCCGTCAATGCACTAGCTCTTGGAATTTTATTATCCATTAAGATCTCCAGAGACTGAATCTTCTCTTTGTCAGGCTTGATAAAAGAATAAAAAAAATAAGGTTCGGCAATCACGTCTGGATAAAAGGCTTTGGGATAAATAGAGGCATTTGATTCTACAATGTCTATGTGATACTGCGCCTGATCTGTATTTTCATTTGCTAGTTCTTTGTAGTACCGAAACTGATGCATTGCCAAATCCATAGGACTGTCTATTTTTTTATCTTGGTATTTGTCTAAAATGGAGAGAGGATATTCGCTGGGACTTTTGCCTTGTTGATTTAAGGCAGTTAGGTGTAACATGTCAGCATATTTTTCTGCTTTTTTATCATTTTTAAACAATAATAACAATTGATAGCCATCAGTCATCATGCCATTGACATTTTGAGGGATAATGGTGATGATGAAAATTAGAACTGATAGTAGCCCAAAGAGCAAGACAAATACCTGTCCATTGCCTGAAAGAGATGGCCACATAAACGAATAGAGTAGAAAACAGCCAATTGCTGATAGTAGGCTAAAGAAAGGCCCCCCAAAAATCACAATAAATCGGCGAAGCCTAAACCCTTCCACTTTTTTGGGTAAGGTCATGGCAAGTCCACCACTTAGATTGATGTGTTTATTCAGTTCAAACTTCAGCTTTCCTTCTTCTTTTGAAACCTTTAATGGGCCGGCCATGACGAAAATAAATTCATTCCCCATGATCAGTCCTCCAATAATATGACCCAGTTCATGAATGATAATACATAGATAAAAGGCAATTGGGATGGATAAGAGAACAGCCCAAAGAGATGGCTTATCCTTAAAATCTATCGGAGAACCTGCCATGTAATGACCTATGCCATACCCAACGGCAGCGCCAACAGCTAAGCCTAGAGCTATTTTTATAACAAATGAACCAGTATTTTTAGAAGCCATAGTTTGTCTACAAGGAATACTTTATTTTTGCGCGAACAATCAAAAACATTGTGACACTAAATTACAAATCCTTTGGAGAAGGAGACCCTATAATTATACTACATGGCTTATTTGGTATGCTGGACAATTGGCAGACGATAGGAAAACAACTAGCTCAGGATTATCAAGTGGTATTGGTTGATCAACGCAATCACGGGAAATCAATTCATTCGGATGAGTTTTCATATGATTTGCTTGCAGATGATTTGAAAGGATTAATGACAGAAATGGAGTTGAGCTCTGCACATGTCATTGGTCACTCCATGGGTGGCAAGACGGCGATGACCTTTGCTGCCAACTATGCAGACATGATCAACAGCTTGATTGTTGTGGATATAGCGCCTAAGCCATATGAGGGAGGCCATGAAGAGTTGTTTGAGGCAATACTCGCTGTAGATATAGGGGCTGTTAGTAGTCGAAAAGCGGTGGATGAGCAATTGAAACTGTCGATACCTGATGATGGGGTTAGACTGTTTTTAATGAAAAATTTAACGCGTAAGCCCGAGGGTGGCTATCGGTGGAAAGCAAATTTTGAAGTCCTCCATCAGCAGTATCAGCAGTTGATGGATTTCGAGATGACGGGGACTCATATTGTACCATCCTTGTTTATCAGAGGAGAAAAGTCAGATTATATTCTTGAAGAAGATGAAGAGCTGATTTATGATTTATTTCCGTTGGCAGTCATAGAAGACATTGAAAAAGCGGGGCATTGGATTCATGCAGAACAGCCACAATTGTTTTTGGATCTAGTAACAGATTATCTTGATCGTGTTTCGGAATAAGTTTGATTGAAAAAGAATGACTGGTTTATGAATTCCTATGTAACTTTATGAAAACGAACTAATGAATCTACGCAACATACTAATCGCAGTTTGCAGTCTTCTCTTTTTAACTGTTGGAGCAGACAAGTTTTTAGCATACCTCGAGCCTCCTTGCTCAATGATGGCTCATATACCATCAACTGTTTGGAGTCTCATAGGTGTCTTACAAATTGCTGCGGGTATTTTGATTTGGCTACCTAAATTCAGAAAATATGTCGTCGGGTTCTTTTTTGTGTTTATGCTTGTCTTTACGGCAATTCATGTGTTTTCGAACACCTACGACATTGGCGGATCAATGTTTATGGCATTCCTTTTAGGCTTGTTAGTTTGGAATCCAACCTTTTTGGGCGAGAAAAAAAATAGCTAAATTAAACCATGATTTGTTTCACCTAAAATCCCATAGGGATTTAATATGGAAACCATTAACCATAGCTTAAATCCCCATGCCGTCAGAAATGGAATATAAGACTTTTGTACTTGAATCAATCAAATATCAAACCGCTCATTAAGTGCTTCTTTGACTCGTTCCAAGCCAGCTAAAATGTAATCTTTACGTTCGCCTATCCCAATCCGAAAGTGTTTATCGATCCCATAACAATCACCTGCAACTAAAAAGACACTCTTATCTACACGAAGCCATTCTGCTAAAGCTGTTGAGTTTATATCTAAATTATATTTTACAAACAACATACCTCCGCCCTGTGGTGGCACGTATTCAAACAAGTCGCCATATTGGTCTAGCCACGCTTGGACTGCCGGTAAGTTTTCGTTTAGCATCGTTCTGTTTCGATTGAGTATTTCGTTACGTTTTAGGGGTTCTAAGACAATCTCTCCGATGGCATGACTTAAAATCCCAGCAGTAATACTTGTATAATCATGATATGCCCATGTGTTGTCAATCGTCTCTTTTGGTCCAACCAACCAGCCCAGCCGCAGACCAGGTAAAGCATAGGCTTTGGATAGACCACCATTAACAATGACTTTTTCATACATACCCATAAAGCTTGGTGTTAATTCACCATTGAGCTCTGCACCTCGGTAGACCTCATCTGATAAAATCCATGCATCTGCTTCTCGTGCAATATTGACAATCTCATCCATCTCGCTCTGACTTAAAATATAGCCAGTTGGATTATTTGGATTGCATATAGCGATCAGTTTTGTTTTGGGAGTCACCAAGGATTTCAGTTCTTGTAAATCTGGTTGCCATTGATTTTTCTCTTTTAAATGAAAAGACTTTGTGTGGCAACCCATCTCTTGAGCAACGCCCCAGATTTGCATATAGTTTGGTAGCATGACGATGACTTCATCACCTTTTTCAAGAAGCGTATGGCAGGCAACAAAGTTGGCTTCTGCAGAGCCGTTTGTAATCAGTACTTGATCTTCGGACACGCCATCATACATGGCTGCCACTCGCTGGCGGAGAGGGATAGAACCATTTGTCTGACCATAGCCTATTACCGTGTTTGTCACCTCAGACAATTGCTCTTCCGTTAATAACTCCTGTAAGGTGTACGGGTGAAATCCACTCTCAGTCAGATTAAAATCTACTGTGTTTTCAAATATGGACTGGACACGTTCTAATTCAAATATCGGGATGTTCATAGGTTTACGTTTGTTGGATAATATAAGCTTGATACACAGCTTTTGAAATGGCAATGTCTTGAACGGCGACTCCTGTTAAGTCGACAATTGTTATTTGATTATTGGTGGTGCGGCACAGTGCAGGATCTTGAATGGCAATGCCGAGTTCTGTCACATCATCTGGATCCAGCTTGCCATCTAGTACAGCTTGATACACTTCGCCTCTGCTTTTACTTTGAGGGATGCTATCTGAAATGACAAGATCTGCTTTGGCAAGTAGCTCTGATTCTAGTTCTTGTTTGTGAGCAGTATCTGATCCAACGGCTGTGATGTGAGTGCCTGGTCTGATGTCTTTGGCTAGCAAGAGCGGAGAATGTGAGGGCGTGGTTGTTATGATGTGATTGCAATGCGAGGCTAGTTCTGCAGGTGTTTTGGCGATCTGGATAGTGTATTGATCTGATAATTCTGATTGTAATTGTTTGGCATGTTCGAGATGCCTGCCCCAGATCCAAATAGCCTTGCAAGGCTTCTGCTGTTGCGCGTACGTCAGTTGGAGTCGAGCTTGTATTCCCGTACCAATGATACCTATGGCATGAACGGCTTTCGGCGCGAAGTGTTTAGCGGCCAGCGCACCTGCTGCGGCAGTCCTAATGTCAGTCAATTGTCCTTCATCCAATAAAATGGCCAGTGGTTCACCTGTCTGTTGGCTGAATAGAAGCATCAGGCCTTGACTAGACGAAATCCCTAGCTTTGCATTGTCATAAAAGCCCGATGCGATCTTAATACAAAAGACATCGTCCTTTTTAATATAGCCGTATTTGATGTGAGCCTCACCTTTCGGGTCATCAAATAATAATTCACCAACTGGTGGAACAACTGTATTCCCATTACTGTATTGAATAAATGCTTCTTCCATTAAAGCGACCACATCTAGATTGGTTACAATTTTTAGAATCTCTTCTTTTTCGATTATTATTGGCATACATGCAATGTTAAATAAAAATATCTCAAATACGCTTGCTAAATAAGAGATATACAGTTTACAAAAGCCTTTCTTGGTTGCATTGTCCATCTTATCCAAAGAACAAGATTAAATCACAGATTACATGCCGTAATGGATTAGCACGGTATTATATTATAGGTATTAGAAGAGCAATTCTCATAGGCCCAACTTTTGAAAAGTAAAACAGACCAATCGGTCTGTTTTGTAAAAATTGTATTATCTTGTACATAGTTAAATCAGTCAAATGGCAAAAAACGGAAGAGAGAGGATTATAAATTCTTCGTTTGAACTATTCCTTAAACAAGGGTATGAAGCGACAAGTTTGCAGAATATTATGGATGCTACCTCAATGTCAAAAGGTGCGATTTACCACCACTTCACATCAAAACGGATGATTTATCTCGCCACCTTAGATGAATATTACTTCAAAATCATAAAATTCGCCTTCCCCAAAGATGATCATTTGACATTTGAAGAAAGGATTAAAATAAGATGTCGCTTTTTTGCTCGCTTATTTCATACAATAGAAAAAATAGGAGATGGCGGTACGGACTTCCCCATTCGAAGTTTTTTTCTATATCAATTGAAAAGTGAATGTGATAAAAATATAAGAAAGCAAATAAAAAAATCTATGACTCTTTATCGGAAAAGTGTGTTAGAGTTAGTGAAAACAGCAGTCAAGAAAAAAGAACTTTTATCAACATGTTCAGTAGACATTATAGCACTCCAAATCATGAGTATGGTTGAAGGAATAGCCATCCACCATACGACATTGAAAAAAGGGAGTGAGGCTTTTTTAATACAAAAATATGACGAGGTGATAGGCACTTACATTAAAATGTTAATGAGAAAATAATTAGTTATGAGGCACTCTAAAAATTGGGCTGGAAATATTTCCTGGAATCCTACAGAAATCTTATTACCCTCAACGGAAGAAGAAATCCAACAGCTTGTGCTTAAAGCCATAAACAGTCATAAAAAGATCCGAATGATTGGGACAGGACATTCCTTCACAGCACTTTGTCAGACTGATGATGTTTTGATCAGTTTGGACAACTATCAAGGTCTTCTTTCTATTGACAAAAGCAAATGTCAAGCAACAGTAAAAGCGGGTACGAAATTAAATACTCTCGGAGAATTATTGTTTACAGAAGGCATGGCAATGGAGAACTTAGGGGATATTGATGTACAATCTATTGCGGGAACAATCAGTACAGGTACGCATGGTACGGGAAAAGAACTGGGCACAATCAGTACTCAGGTCGTAGCGATGCAATTTGTGAATGGCAAAGGTGAACTAATTGAATGTTCTGTAACTAAAAACCCAGAATTATTTAAAGTGGCACAAGTATCTTTAGGGACCTTGGGAGTTATTACGTCCATTACCTTACAATGTGTTCCCAAATACAAATTAGCGCTCTTATACAAGAAGGAAATCCTTGATCTTGTTGTGAATCAAATAGAAGATCGAAATGAAATAAATAGAAATTTTGAATACTATTGGTTACCCTATACAAATTATGCATTTACAAAATCATCTAACATCGTAACTGATAGCGAACCTGATAAAAGCAATGTATTTAATTATTATTCTGAATATGTTTTAGAAAATTATGTCTTCAAGTTATTTTGTGAATTTGCTTATTTATTTCCATCAAAAAATGAAGCAATTTCTAAATTGACTGCGAGTTCATTTTCAGATGTCAAAAAAGTATTACAAAGTCATAAGATATATGCGACTAAGCGCTTAATAAAATTTAAAGAAATGGAATATAATATTCCAGCAGCGGCCTTTAAAGAAGTTTGGAGGGATGTCACGAAGATGGTTAATTCTAAACAGTTCAATATTCACTTTCCTCTAGAAGTTAGATTTGTTAAAGGAGATGCAATTCCCTTGAGTCCTGCTTATGGTAGAGATTCGGCTTATATTGCTTGCCATGTGTATGCTAAAAAAGATAGTACGAAATACTTTACGGCACTAGAAGCCATATTTAGATCTTATGAAGGCAGGCCGCATTGGGGTAAATTGAACACGATAACTGCTGATGACATTTCAGAGATGTATCCAGAATTTCCGACCTATCTTAGTCATCGAAAAGACCAAGATCCTAATCAAGTCTTTATCAGTCCATATCTTAACCAATTATTAGGTATTCAGAAATAGCTAGAGATGAGCATTAATTTTCAACAATTAAATCAGACACTCAAAAGTCAGCAACGGGCTATTCCTAGTGTGATCATTGATTTAGATGCCTTGGATGAAAATATTGAACAATTACGGTTAGGCTTTCAGGATGGGCAAGCATTTAGAATTGTTGTTAAATCATTGCCATCAAGACAATTAATAGAGTACGTCATGGCTAAAACTCAAGCAACAAAATTAATGGTCTTCCATCAGCCATTTTTATCGGAGTTGTCTTCCTTTTGTTCAAGTGAAGTCGACATTTTATTGGGTAAACCAATGCCGATCAAAACTGCCGCATATTATTTCAAACATGTATCGCTAAATTTGCCATTTGATCCATTTTCTCAAATCCAATGGTTGGTAGACACTGAAAAAAGAATTGAAGAATATATAGGACTAGCTCAGCAATTAGATAAGCCGATTCGCTTAAACTTAGAAATTGATGTAGGCTTGCATCGTGGCGGATTTTTATCCTTAGATACATTACGAAATGCCTTGAATTTGGTATCAAAAAACAAAGATTATGTAACGTTTAGCGGGTTAATGGGTTATGACCCTCATATCCCCAAAATACCTTCATTGTTGCGATCTCAAGAACGCTCTTTATCCTTGGCCAATGGATTTTATAATCAGTGCAAACGATTGATCAAACAAGACTTTCCTGAACTGTGGTTAGAGGATTTGACGTTTAATGGGGCAGGTAGTCCAACAGTATCACTTCACCAAAATGGCCAGTCTCCATTAAATGATATCTCTGCAGGCTCTTGTTTACTTAAGTCAACGAGTTTTGATGTACCAACGCTTACGGCATATAAACCAGCATGCTATATCTCTACACCCGTCTTGAAAAAGTTTAAAGAAACCAACCTTCCAGGCTTAGAAAAATTTAAATCTGTACTCAATCTTTTGAATTCGAGACATAAAGAAGCCTATTTTATTTATGGGGGTTTTTGGCAAGCAGGTTATGTATATCCTAAAGGGATTAAACAAAATAAACTATTTGGTGCTTCGACAAATCAAACGATGTTAAATACGCCGGATGGAACGGATTTAGATATTGATGACTTTGTTTTCCTTCGACCACATCAGAGTGAATTTGTACTGTTACAATTTGGAAAATTACTGGTAGTTAGAGATTATAATATTGTCGATGAGTGGAACATACTTAATAATGAGTAGGCGCATTATATGCTGCATTCAGTTTGTGTTGGCAATGATTCCTTTACCAAGGCAAATTAGTTTCGCACAATGATGATTAATTACAACCTTCAATTTTAGCTAAAAAGGTGGTATTCTCGCTCACCACAAATCCGCCATTCAAACTAACACACTCTCCAGCACTGTAAGTGATCGTTTCATTGATAACAGCAGTCGAATGTATTGTTTGACGCGCTTCATATAGACTATCAATCGATTGAGAAGCTGAAAAATGAAGCACATCTCTACAGGATGGATTACAAGTATCAGATGGAGGAGTGAGCTCTTGTAAATCATGGCCATTGGCTAATAGTTGCCACTTACCGTCTTCATCTATATCGTCTTCCCAAACAACTATGTACTGTTGATTGTCGCTGAATGAAACAACAGGCCTTATCTGTTGCCCAGTGCCATCCTCATTAATTGTACGCTCATCAAATAATAGAGAATTATTCTGCTTATAACCCTTGGCATTTATCTGAAAAAGCTCGTTTCCGTCAGAGTCGTCTTGCCAGCTAATGACATAATCGCCTGAATTATTTTTACTAATATCTGGATGTTTCAATTGACCTGTTTGATCAGGTTTAACGATAAAATCTGTTCCGATTTTTTGTCCTGAACTATTGAAATGTGCAGCTAGTATCTGAAATTGACCATCGTTATCATTATCGTCTTCCCAGACGACTGTAAATACTTCGTTTTGGTCAATTGATACTTTTGGACTCATTTGCTGCCCAGCACCTATCCCATTAATTGTTATATCAGGAAAAAGCCTCGTATTACTGACAGCATCAAAACCTGCACCTAATAGTTGGTACGTATTATTCCCATCGCTATCGTCTTCCCAAATGATGACGTATTTTCCATTTGGACTCACAGCGATATCAGGATTTAATTGCTGGCCATTAGCTATTTGATTCACTGTAAAGTCTGGTATTGTTTTAGTGCTTGCATCCGCATTAAAGCCAGCAGCTTGTATTTGGTAAAAACCATTTTCGTCTGCATCATCCTGCCAAACAACAAGGAAGTTTCCATTATCTTGAACACCCACTCGAGGTGTGAAATGTTGTCCATTCAGATTTGAATGAACGGCTATATCATCAAAGCGTCTAACTCCAAACTGATCAAAGCCAGCAGCTAAGATGTTGTATTTATTATTCGTATCATTATCATCTTCCCAAACCACGACAAAGTCACCATTTGAATTCATATCAATATGTGGTTTTAATTGTTGCCCTGCTGCTTTTTGATTTATAGTTATTGGAGAAAATTTTTCACAGCCATCTACATAAAAACCACGTGCATTAATTTGATAAAATCCATTACCGTCTCTATCGTCCTCCCAAACAACTACAAAATCTCCATTCGCAGCGCTTGCAACTTCAGCTTTAAGTTGATCGCCGGCAAAAACTGTATTAACAGTCAAATCATTGAATGTATTGGATAATTGAGTTCGCGTATACGAAGGTGTCAAATATGTATTTTGAATGGTAAATTTATGATCTTGGTGCTCTGGATTTGAGTTATAGTTTGCATTATTAAAGGTATTAATACCTGGTATAACAGAGAAGCTTTCAACGTCAACTGTTCCTATGCTTGGCGTAAATTTTAGTTTGCGCATCCAACCATTACCATAGTTCGTGTTAGTATTTTGCCATTTTTCTAATTGATAGTCGGTTAAAATTTCGTGCACACAATTGCCGCCATTCCCCGTTTTAGTCCTGTACCCTGTATCACCAATATGTCCTGAAAATACAAACAAGACATTGCTATGTCTCCTTGCCAATTCATTCCATATATCATCACCGCTGCTGCCCGTAACATTATATGTGGTATTGCAATTTTGAGTGTAACTTGTATTACTGCGTTGGTAACAATGAGTGGCTAAGATAATGTTATGATCAGGATGAGAACTGATTAATTGATCGGCCCAACACAATACTTGTTTGCTTGGAGCAAACTCTAAACTAATCACCATGAATTTGAAAGCGCCAGAGCTAAAGAAGCAATAATTATTAGCATTTTTATTTTCGTATGATCCACCATACCAACTTTTATTTGCAAATCTCGATACTCCAAAGTATTGGCTATAGTTTTCTACACTTGCAGTATCTACAGCTCCATATCCAGGATAATCGTGATTCCCAGGTATAACACTGTAGGGAATATCAGCCGCATCTAAGATGTCATGAGCGGCATCAGCGATCATCCATTCATTCACTGTATTCCAATGAGTCATATCACCCATATGAATGACAAATTGAATATTGTCTTCAGTTGAATGATCGGCTATCCACTGAGTTTGCATCTTGTAGGCATTAGGGAAAGAGGAAGTTCCATCCCTCAAAGCATAATATTGAGTGTCGGGTAAGAGGATGATTGAAAATGATTCAGGGTCATTAATGCTTGTACTTCCGCAGCATAAAAGGTATAGACAACAAATATAAGTGGCGTTTTTAAACATCTGAGTAATCTACAAATATAATGTGATGTCACATTGGTTCCTATGGGAAACAAAGTGGAATAAATTAACTAGTGCAAGAGGAAATGCACAAGTCAAATTTATCTTGACAGAGCAATAGCCGCATCAATAATTTAAACGTAAAACAATGTACCGAAGAAATTATGCGCAACATTGATGATGACCTGCTCTTGTGTCCATATCAATGTTAATTTTCCATCTTAAAATTAGGATTTATGATGTTTGTTAGAGATGATATAATTGGAGATGTGTGAGGAATACTTCATAATTATTAGTTACATTTAAATAGCTACATTTCTAGTTGTGATCATCATACCAGTTGTAATATCGTTTAATTTTTAAACAAAAATTCATGAAAAATAGTGAGTTTCCAGATCCTTTTGATAAAGCTAGAAACGAGAAAGGTATCGGCAAAATGGACGATCAAAATGACCCTGTTGTCATGGTATTGAGACATAAGGATGTAAAAGAATGTGCTCATAATTATAGCACGTTTATTTCAGGAGCTAAGCCTGGTCGAATTGTCGTTCCTTCTGAAGTTCACATTCGGGATACACGCCAAATTCCTTTTGAAGTGGATCCGCCAGTACATAAGGAATATCGGGATCTTTTAGAAGATTGGTTTAGACGGCCATTCCAAAAAGAGTATCATGAAAACTTATCAAAGCAAATAGATCGAATTGTTGAAGACATGTTGGGAAGGGATGCAGTTGAGGTCGTTACTGAGTTTGCATTGCCACTTCAATCGAGAGCCTTGACCTTATTGATAAATGTTCCATTTGAAGAAGCAGAAACTTGGATTTCATGGGGAACACATGTGTTTAGAAGTGATGACAACCCATTGGATAAAACAAAAGCGAATGTCCTATACGACTATCTGAATCAGCAAATTGAAAACGCCACAGAAAATCCTGGTGAAGATCTTTACTCTGTTCTATTGAATTCAGAATTTCAAGGAAGAAAATTGACTAAAGAAGAGATTAATGGCATCATGATTTTAACGTTTGCAGGAGGGCGTGATACCATAATTAATATGGTCACCAATACAATAGCTTATTTAGCGGAACATCCCGAATCAATAGAAAGACTGAGAAATGAACCAAAATTAATCCACAAAGCGACTGAAGAATTGGTTCGTTTTTTTTCTCCATTAACGCATATGGGGCGCGTCGTTTCACAAGACACTACTGTTTGCGAGCATGCTATAAAACACAATAGTCGTATCTCCTTATGTTGGGCATCTGCTAATCGCGATGCTTCTGTCTTTGAAAACCCAGATCAGGTCATGCTTGACAGAAAGCAGAATCCTCATGTTGCGTTTGGATGGAGTCATCACCAATGTTTAGGGGCTCACCATTCTCGCAAGATTTTAAAAATTTTAATAAAGTCGATCACAGAGAAAATTCAATCCATTCAAATATTGGACTGTGAGGAAAAGGTCGAACACTTAGGTGAATTTGATCGAAAAGTTGGATTCGAAAAAATCAATGTGAAATTTCGTAAAAGGCAAAACAGCTGAAATTGAATTGTAAATAAAAGGCGTGTATTAAAATGATTAAAGTCTAATCTATGCCTGAGTTGTCTTTTCTGTTATCAAGCGTTCATACACTAATTCGCTACAATTTTCTTCAATAAATAAAGTGTTCGCAATATCTTGGATTTGTTTTATTGTCACTTGTTGGTATGCCTCCTTTTGCTTATTAATCATCGAAGCATCTCCCATAGCTTCAAAAAAAGCCAAACTCATCGCTCGATTCAAAACACTCACTTCCGAAAAGCATAAACTGCTTTCAATCTTATGTTTGACCTTAGCCAGTTCATCTTCAGTGACACCGTTTTTTTTGATATCATCAAGTTCAATCCAAACGGCTTCAAGACCTTTTTCAATACTATGTTTATCTGATAATTTACCATCGATTAAAAACAAGCCGGGATCAGCAGTACCACTAATATAGGCATCAATGCTACTGAAAATATCTTTGCCCTTATAGAGGCGCTGATAAAATCGACTAGAGCGACCATTTCCTAAAATATCTGAAAGTATATCGCAAGCATAATAATCTGGGTCCATCCTCCCTCCTATGTGAAAGCCTAAAAATATAGCATCGGCAGGTATCGAATCTTGAACTCTGGCAGCCATTTTTGTCGTTTGTTTTTCTTCTTGCGGCAGCTGTCTTTTTGCAATTCGTTTTTTCGGGATATCATCAAACCATTTTTTGACTAGCCCGTAGCCTTTGTCTGCAGTGATATTGCCAGCAAGAACGATGATCGCATTATTAGGTGCATAGTGTTGTAAAAAAAACTGTCTAGCGTCTTCAAGAGATGATGTAGAGATGTGATCGGGCACTTTACCAATCGTAGGCCATTGATACGGATGAGATTGATATGCCAATGCTGATAGTTTATGCCAAGCTTCTCCATAAGGCACATTCAAGCAGGTCTCTTTAAATTCTTCAACAACTACTTTTTTTTGGACCTCAAAGCCTTTTTGGTCAAAGGCTAAATCTTGCATCCGATCGGCCTCTAGCCATAAGGCGATCTCAACATTTTCTGCTGGTAAGATGTCGTAAAAATTGGTGATGTCACTATTTGTAAAGGCGTTATTCTCTCCACCCGCTAACTGCAATGGCGTATCAAAGTCAGCAATATGCTTAGAGCCGCTAAACATTAAATGTTCGAAGAGATGTGCAAAACCAGTCCGATTTGGATCCTCATCTCTAGATCCTACATCATATAATATATTAACGGCGACCATGGGCGTTGACATATCCTCATGAATGATGATGCGCAATCCGTTGTCTAATTGATATCGATTAAATTTAACCATAATTATAGCTGTAAATGTATACATTTAAACATCAGAAGTAAATGTGAATATGAACTTTTCAATAGATAAAAATATAAGGGCCTCTCATACGATCACGACAGACTTTTATACCTCCGACGATATGTATGAAGCCAGTAAAGAAAAGATCTTTGCCAAAGCCTGGATGTATGCAGGTGATGCCAGTTCAATACAATCGAATGGCTCTGTTTTCCCATTTACACTATTAAAGCATGTATTGGACGAACCATTAGTCTTGACACGAGATATGGATGGTCAAGTGCATTGCCTATCCAACGTCTGTACACACAGAGGTAAGGTGATTATCGAAGAAGCAGGAAGTAAGCAGCTTTTGAGCTGTGGCTATCATGGGCGCTGTTTTCGTCTTGACGGCCAGTTTAAAAGTATGCCTGAATTTGATGACGTTGAGAATTTTCCATCAGATGCGGATAACCTCCATCAACTTGATCTTGCAGAATGGCTGAGTTTATTATTTGTCAATCTAAGCCCTACAGTTCCATTTGCTGATGTGATTCAACCTATACAAGATCGTGTAGGCTGGCTACCCTTCGACACTCTACAATTCGTAGAAGAGAAATCTAAAGATTATATCGTCAACGGTCATTGGGCCTTATATTGTGATAATTATTTAGAGGGCTTTCATGTCCCTTTTGTACATGCAGGTTTAAATGATGCCTTGGCTTTTGATGAATATGACTATGAAACGTATCCGTATTGCAATCTTCAATTAGGTGTTGCCAAAGAAGGCGAACCTTGTTTTGATGTACCAACCGATCATCCTGATCATGGGCGGAATATATATGCCTATTATTATTGGGTCTGGCCGAATATGATGTTTAATATTTATCCATGGGGATTATCCCTGAATATTATTGAACCAGTTGCTAAGGATTTAACATTGGTTAAATTCAGAACATATCAATTTGAAGGGACGGAATTTGACTGGACAGCGAATCAAATTGATGTTACGGAGTTAGAGGATGAGGCTGTTGTAGAAAGTGTGCAGGAGGGTATTAAATCTAGGTTTTATACTAAGGGTCGCTTCTCGCCAAAGATGGAACGGTGTGTGCATCATTTTCATGGGTTGATTGCTGATGCGTTTAAGGAAAGTTGATTTTGGATGGTTTTATCTGCTTGGTCGCTTGTACCCCTTGTTAAATCCGGTGGAGGCGAAATGATACTGATGAAGAGGAGAATTCGATAAACATAGCTTTTAATTGGGTATCTCTTGATTTTACGCATTGTCTAGGGCAATACACCTACTTAACTTTCACAAAACATTAATAGTTTACCCTGAACATTAGTACAGTTTTTGCCCTTATACTTGTAAAACCATTTCACTAATAAAAAAAAACAATGAAAAAAGCACTTATTTTCTTATTTAGCATAGCAACAATTTCTTTTGCGACTGCTCAAAGCGTAAACATAGAAACCAGCACAGTCAATTGGGTTGGTACTAAAATTACAGGTTCTCACGAAGGGACGATTAACTTGTCTGCAGCAGACCTTCAACTGAATGACGGTCAATTAGTCGGCGGATCATTCACGATCGATATGACGTCACTCGCTGTTACAGATTTACAAGGTGGCGGAGCTAAAAAATTAGCTGGTCATTTGATGTCTGATGATTTCTTTGGCGTTGAAGCTCATCCTTCAGCAACATTGGTAATCACTGATGTCACAAAAGCTGGATTAAGAGATGAATTGACTGTTACAGGAGATTTAACGATTAAAGGCGAGACTCACCCTGTTAGTTTCCCAGCATCTATTTCTGCAGAGAAAGCAGAAGCAAAAATTAAGATTGATAGAACAAAGTATGGAATCAAATATGGTTCTGGTTCTTTCTTTGATGATTTAGGAGATAAAGCCATCGACAATATGTTTGAATTAAATGTGTCACTTGATCTGACTCAGGCTTAATCATAAAAGTTAAAAATTAAACTTAAAAGAGGATGTTCTAGCAGGACATCCTCATTTTTATTTTAGCTAAGCTATCTTATTAGATAGTCATTATCTTCGCTTCATGATAACTATTGTGAAAGCTGACCAACAGCATCTAGAAAGTCTTGCTCCTTTATTTGATGCTTATCGAGTCTTTTATGAGCAAGAAAGTGATCTGGCATCAGCTAGAGAGTTTTTGAGCCAGCGAATATCCAGAAATGAATCTACTGTCTTTATGGCTTTTTCTGATGATCAAGCGATTGGCTTTACACAACTCTATCCACTTTTCTCTTCTGTTTCTTTAAAGCCAATGCATCTGCTCAATGATCTCTATGTTGATGCTTCATTTAGAGGCAAAGGCATTGCGAGTTTATTACTCAATGAAGCAAAGCGCTTTGCCTTAGAGAATGGCAGTAAAGGACTTAGTTTAGAGACGCACAACACAAATCCTGCACAAGCTTTATATGAACGATTGGATTGGGAAAAGGACGAGGAGTATTTACATTATTTTTGGAAGGCAACTTCTTAAGCTACTTCTCTATGTGTGGAATATTTGGCCTTGTCAATATCAATCAAAAACCAATCGATCGAAAGATACTTGAGAAAGGATTACAAACGATTAAACATCGAGGACCTGATGGGAATGGTTATTATGTGTCTGAGCAAATTGGCTTAGCTGCTTGTCGGCTTGCTATCATGGACAAGTCAGACCTATCCACACAGCCATTTATAAAAGACAAACTAGTGCTCACATTTAATGGCGCTATTTATAACTACAAACAGCTCAGGCAAGAGTTAGAGAAGGCCGGCGCAAGCTTTCAAACAACTGGTGATACTGAAGTTGTCTTAGAAGCATATCGGCATTGGGACTCAGCTTGTCTGAATCGATTTAATGGCATGTGGGCGATCGCTATTTACAATGAATCAACACAGTCAATCTTTTTAGCACGGGATCGATATGGCATCAAGCCACTTTATTATCTCGCGGGATCTGAACAATTTGCTTTTGCTTCAGAAATAAAAGCGTTTATGCATTTAGGCAGTTGGCAGCGACGTGCTAATCTTGAAGCTCTGGGCCAATATTTGGCCTATGGCATGCAGGATTTTAGCGAGGAGACGTTGTTTGATTCGGTAATGCATTTACCTGCGGCGCATTTTGGTGAATTGGATGTGCGAACTGGTCGATTTGATATTCAACGATATTATGCTTTGCCAGAAGAGCAGAGAAGTGAAGTAGATGTTAGGGAGGCAATTGAAGAATTTAGTTTTTTATTGGATGATGCCATTCAGAAAAGGCAGCTGGGTGAAGTGCCTGTTGGGGCTAGCTTGTCGGGCGGGATTGATTCTTCATCTATTGTTTGTCGGGCTGCTTTGTTACAGGAGGAGATCAATACGTTTTCTGTTGTTTATCCTGGCAGTGCAGTAGATGAGTCTAGCTATGTGGCGGATGTAAATACGGCAGTGTCTTCAAAGCCACATCTTTTATCACCGCCGATGCAGAACTTGTGGTCACGCTTTGATGATGTGATCTATGCACAGGATGAGCCATTTAGTTCGGCTAGTATTTGTGCGCAGCATGAGTTGTTTCGCTGTGTGTGTAATACGGATGTCAAGGTTGTTTTGGATGGGCAGGGAGCAGATGAGGTGCTGGGAGGGTATGAATCATTCTTAGCGAGTTCGTTTCGAAATGTGGAAGGGTCTTTGAATAAGGCTTTTTTTTTATTCCAGGCGGCTAGACATTCTGGTTTATCTTTTAGTAAATCAATAGAGCGCTGGGGCGCAAGTAAAAACAAACAAGTAGGAACTCAGGGAAATTGGCTTAAGCTGCCTATAGAGACGGGTCAGCAAGTCGCGGATCAAAACACACTAGATACATCAACAAGATTATTAAGTCAAATGGGATTGCAAGCCTTGTTACATTATGCTGATCGAAACAGCATGGCGTTTGGAATTGAGACGAGAGTGCCATTTTTAGATTATCGATTGGTGGATTTTTGTATGAAGTTGCCTGATTATTTAAAAATTCACAAAGGACATCGCAAGTGGTTGTTAAAGGAATCTGGCAAGTCGATTTTACCAAAACGTATTTATGAAAGAAAAGATAAGATAGGCTTTGAGACACCTCAGAAAAATTGGATGAATAAAAATCATAAGTTCGTGCAAGATGAGGCTAGGCAATATGCCAAACAGATGCCCACGATTATTAATTCGAATCGGTTGAATAAAATCCGTAGTGATGCAGAATTATGGAGAATTATTTGTGCAGGAAGATGGATGACTATTTTCGAACTCAATCTATAATATGATAACAACTATACTTGCTTTTGTGTTAACAGCGCTCTTTATATTTTTGTCCCTGTTACATATTTATTGGGCTCTTGGTGGTCAGTGGTCAATTGAAAAAACGATCCCTGAGAAATTTAAGGAGTCATTCTACAGTTCGAAAAGCAAGACAGGTTTTGTACTGGCTACGTTTGCAGTCGCCTTTGGATTAATGTGTATTGCTTATTTGACGGCGGCGTATGTTGGAAAGATGAGGAGTCCTTTTTCTCATTCGGTGCATCGATATTTGTTGATGGCAGTGAGTGGTTTGTTTTTTTTGAGGGCGATTGGTGATTTTAATATGGTAGGCTTATTTAAATCACAGAAGGTTGGTTTGTTTGCTTATTGGGATACAAAATTATTTGTGCCGCTTTGTTTTAGTGTTAGTGCTGCTTATGTGTTATTGCTTTTACTTTGAAGCATTGAATAGAAACGCTAAATTAAATTTAAAGGAACTCAAGATAGAATCCCTTTAAATTTAAATTCACGTAAAACAAGTGATTATTCTGGTGGCAGATCATAAAAAAATTGTTCTGATACAATCTTGCCATTTTCCACTTTATACAATGCAATCTCTGGGCTCTTCATGCGTGGAGCACCCTTCATTGTTACGTCCATAACCATTGAACAGGTAAAGTGGTCTCCTGCAACAATAGGCCCTTCCATCTCCATACCATGAAATTCTTCCACCATGGACTCAAACTTGACACCTTTCTCTTTAATAGCAGCTAAGCCTTCTACTTTGTAGGTAAATTCTTTAGCGCCTTCCATTTCAATGCTGACTGCGTTATCAGCATATAACTCGTCTTGAGCTTTGTCCCATTGGCCTGTTGAACAGTATTCAACTAATTTGTTTGCGACTTCTTGTGTAGTCATTAGAATAGATTTTATAGTGATTAAATATATTTGATACTAAATATTAAATCGGCTGGTATTTTGAAACTCAACTTTATTTTGTTCAAAGACTTTTTGCTCAAAGCCAAAGCATTTAAAGTCAGCTTGTCCAATTTGATCCAGTCGATTTAGATTATATAATATTTCTTCATTCGGGTCATCCTTTTTTTTACAACTCATGCATAAATTTGGTAATGAATGTAAATTGGGATTCATTTCAGTACCATTATCATTATAATATTTCATGTTTTTATTCCTCTTCATCTGATTTATAGTGCAAATATTGTCTTACCCATTCTTGATATTTTTGGGCCTTGAAGGCAAACCAGAGTTGCCTAATTTCTTCTTTAAATCCGACTTCATATTTAAAATTTTGAAATGGTCTATTTCTATTTAATGCATAAACCAATCTGGTTTTAATGTCTTCATCTGTAACTTCCTCAGTGAAGTCAGCCATCACTTGAAAGGCTTCTCTGGATGACATCTTATCAACCTTAATATACTGGTCTATGTTACTTTCTATTTCATTTATCATTTCTTCCCATAATTCGCCTTCAAAGTAGGGATCATCCTGATCAGGCAATTCCTTTATTTCTTGTGTCTCTTTGTGGATATAACAGATCATTCCACAATCTAGAGTATCCGCAATTTCTTTTATTTTCTGATTTGTGAATTTCATATGTCCAATCAATTTTATTCTTACAAATTACTAGATTATATGGAATTATAAAAACCGCTTAAGTATCACTCAAATAAGTTCAATTGGGGATATTTATTTTTATGAAAGACACTTCTGTCATATGTGATATCTTCTACTTCTCCAAAGAATTTTTGTTTGGCTAGTTTAAATTGATGCGCAATCATTTCTACGTATTTCCCTTCTCCTCGCATGCGCGTGCCAAATCGACTGTCACTATGTTTTCCTCCATGTGCTTCTGCAATCAGATTCATGACTTTTTGTTTTCTATCAGGAAAGTAGACGTCCAGCCATTCTTCAAAAATTTGCTTGACATCACCATTTAAGCGGACGATTATATAATTTACATCAACTGCACCTATGTCTGCTACTTTTTGAACAAGAGAAAATAATTCTGCATCATTCAACCCAGGAATAATAGGTGCCGCCATGACTCTCACAGGTATTCCTGCAGATGATAAGCTTTGAATTAACTGTAATCGCGTGGCAACACTGCTGGCCCGAGGTTCTAGTTTCCTGCGTAACGAATCATCGATTGTATTGAGAGATACACTGACTTTGAGTAATTGATGATCATGTAATTTTGTAAGGATATCAAGATCGCGTAGCATGAGTCTGTTTTTTGTGATCAGACCAACAGGATTTTTATATTCTAAAAAGATCTCTAGAAGCTGTCTCGTGATTTCTAGCTTTTTTTCAATGGGTTGATAACAATCTGTATTTCCAGCTAACATGATTGGATCACCGTTCCATGATTTCGAGCTGAGTTTTTTTCTCAGTAAGTCGGGGGCAGATTTTTTTACTAGTATGGCTCGCTCAAAATCAAGCCCGGCGCTATATCCCCAATACGGATGTGTATTGCGTGCATAACAATACACACAACCATGTTCGCATCCTTGATATGGATTGACACCAAAACTAAAGGGTACATCAGGACTCTTTATCGAATTCACGATTGATTTAGGGAAGGTTTCAAGATATCGAGTTTTGATCAACGGATTGTCTTCATCAATATATTCTTGGTGGCTGAACTCCTTAATCTCGTTTGTAAACGGATTGACCGGATTTGATTGAGCCCCTCTTCCTTTAATAAATTGTAAATCGTCGATATTTTCGGCATTTTGTGTTTGAAAAAGCCGACTAATATACGTTATTTATTGAATTCAGAGCAAAACTGAATGAAAATTTTTGTTTTATATTTTAAATCAGATTTTTGCCATGAGCTTTTTGTAGATCAATATAGGAGAATAAGTAGAGTCAGGAATATTGGTACAATGAATGAATGTTAGCTTAACAGAGCAGCATTTATCTGCTGCCTTTGTGGGAGTTGTTGATGGTCTAGATATGAAGGCTATTTTTCGGATTGTTATGTAATCAGAATTCTTGTATCTTAATAATCTAAGATGCACGATAGCTCTAGAATGTATTTATGGGACTCAATATAAAATATGTCTAAGAATGAATGCTTTAAACGTATCTGTCTTTATTCCTAAATTCATGTCCGCAAAACGGGCATTTGTTATTTTAGGGTGTTTGTGTTTAATACTTGCTCCTTTATTATCTTTTATTGGTTGGTCTTTACCTTATGATAGCTTGAGTGATTTTTTTACATTCAATTTTTCACGTATATCAACTGATGCAACGAGTAGTATAGATAGGGCGAACGTTGGCGAAGTCTTTCGATATTATTTATTGCCGCATTATTTTATCTATGCATCAATGACATTTTATGCTGGTGCAGGCATTTATTTAGCTTATCTTTCTTTTAAGAAAGTGCCTTGGCATGCCTTAATAGGTAGTATTTTTGTTGTTATCGGGGCTATTTATTTTATTGGTGTATTAGGAGCATTTTTATCTATACCCATAGGAACAGTTAATCAAACAAATATTTTAAAAATATCTTTCGCATTATGTACTCTTGTATATCTTGGATATTTGATCTTGGGCTTTGGTTTATTAAAGGCTAAAATTTTATCAGGACGGAGTGCTTGTCTTGTTATTCTTGGTATTTGTCTAATTACTGTTTTTGCAGGAATGGAAAATTGGATGGCTACGGGTTCTCTATGTATGTTAATTGGTTTGTTTCCACTAGCAACTCGTAAGGTATTTAGGGTGGATTTTGAATGATCAAATTACATAGTTTTATTTCTTCACTTAAATAGCGAATCTAAATATTATGATGAAAACGCATTGGCTGATTGTAAGTTTATTTTTATTAGCTTCTTGTTATCCTAATAGCGATATAAGTCCTGAAGAACGAATACTTAAGCAAGTTCATCAAGTCCACATGCCAGAGTTTCATAGTTTGTGCTACTTCCTTAGAAGTACATTATATTCAAAACATAATTAAGATTGATGGCAAGTAAGCAAGATAAATATATACACGGGTATTCTGAGAAGGAGGCAAACCGGTTGAACGACCAAGCAGATTCTCTTGCCCAGGTATTACACCACGATTCAATTTGGGAAGCAGGGTCAATCGTTCTTGAGGCAGGCTGTGGAGTTGGATCGCAAACGAAAACAATTGTTCTACAAAATCCAGAATGCCAATTTATTTCAATAGATATTTCCCAAGACTCGCTAATACAGGCGAAACAATTAGTAGAGTCCCTAGGAATTAACAATGTAAAATTTCAACAAGCTGATATTTTTGATCTTCCTTTTGAGGATGAGTCTTTTGATCATATATTTCTTTGCTTTGTATTGGAGCACTTGGCCTATCCATTGAGCGCATTAGATGCTTTAAAACGCAAGCTTAAGCCAAAGGGAACGATTACATTAATAGAAGGCGACCATGGGTCTACCTATTTTCATCCTGATAGCGAATTAGCGAGGAGAGCTATATTATGCCAAGTAGAATTACAGAGAAGAAATGGTGGGGATGCTAATGTTGGAAGAAAATTATATCCTATTTTACAGAATGCTGGTTTTCAAGAAATCACAGTTTCTCCAAGGCAGGTTTATGTAGATGATTCGAACCCTGATTGGGTTGAGGGTTTCACAAAAAATACATTTACAGCAATGATAGAAGGGATCAAGGAAGAAGCCATTACAAGTCAATTGATGAATCGTGACGATATTGAAAAAGGAATTCAAGATTTGAATAGAACAGCAGAAGGAGGAGGAACATTTTGCTATACTTTTTTCAAAGGAAAAGGAATTAAAAATTAGTCTAAACTCTTAATGTCACTCTCTTATACTTAACGAAAGGAGCAAGTACAAAGACGAAGACCGACTCTAAACTTTGGTAAAACTAACTGATGTTGATTTAAAGCTACTTGAAAGGATGCCTCTTTTATTGCTTCGTTTGTATTGGTAGGTTATGTTCTTGGTTTTGACATAATTATAATGGCATAAAATAAAAAGAGGCTCACAAACGTAGTTTGTGAACCTCCATAATCATCTGTTATTGGGTTTTACTTCAGTCGGACCAGCTTGCCTTGATATTCGTGAGATGGCGAGATGAGCCTATAGATGATTGTACCTGCAAATTGATTATTATCAAATGATAGTTTTTGATTGTTTTGTCCTGAAGACAAAATCAACTCTTTTTCCATGATTAGTTTACCACTTAAGTCGTAGAGATAAAGTTGAGCTGATTCAGATTTGTCAGAGACAATATTTAAGCTGAATTCATCTGTAAATGGATTTGGGCTAACACTAAGCTCAGGAACGTATGTTTTGTTTAAGTAAGCATCTATTTGTCTTCTTAAATCGTCTATTGTCGTTCGAGTTTCCAAATCTATATCGCCTAAATCTCCAATTTGTACCGCGATATAATCTTGCTCATAGCTTGGATTTTCAACATAAATCTCATTCGTGAAATATGCCTCTGCCCATGGCGCAAGATCGTTTTCAAATTCATAAGATTCATCAGCAAAGATCCAATCCTGATTTGGTAAAGCGTCTAAAGTCTCTGCTATGTAATCAACCAAATATTCAACATCATCAAAGTCAATGTCATGATCTCCATCAATATCTGCTGCCAGCAAAACATGAGGATCTGTAATGCGATTAATTCCAGTTAAATGCTCGAATAATAAAATCCCATCTGCAGTAGAGATGTTTTCTAAATACTCAGCCACAGCAACGCTCGGATTGATTGATACCATTTGACCCATTGGTATATCAGTTACTATATATTCACCTGTACCTTCTACCAAAGCTTCTTTTGAAAATCTGGTTGGAGCGCCGCTTCCTTCCACAGGTACTTCTTCGTAAGAGAAGTCGGTGATGTAAAGCGTTTCTCCAAAGTCATTAATAAAACTATCTAGTATCGTCGTCACTAAGACTGACTCATATTCGATCTGTCCTGCAACACCCACATCTTCGCCCTCAAACATAATCGAAGCCGTCATGGCATCTCCGTGCATAGAGACAAAATTGCCATAAATCATTGAAACGTTTGAAGTATCCTGAGTTTCAGTTGAGTCAGGTACTTCTGCACCATCATCTGGTTCATCATTATTTTCTTCATCACCTCCATGAGCTCCATCACCTTCTCCATCACCTTCTGCATCCACTGTTTCATGTTCTCCATAGACTTCTTGGTCTGCTTCTTCACCCTCTCCTGCTTCATTGTCACCCTCTCCTCCTTGCTCTTCAGCTTGACCTTCCTCTTCTGCACCTTCATCTACATTATTTGCATTACAGTTTGGAATGTTTGCGGCATTATTTTGTACAAATAGATCAACTCGACAATATGATTGATTTCCATTCTCATCAGTGACGTATACATTCACATCATTGACGCCAACATTTGCACATGTGTATTCTGCAGACATTACTAAACTATCTGCTGAAAATGAATATGTCAAGTCTAAATCACAAGGGCTATAACTTTTAAAATCAATATCCTTAGCCCAGATTAGAACGGAACCTTCTTCAGGTACTCCATCACGATCTTCATCAACTGCCATCAATGCAATCGAAATGCCGCTGAGGCAAATTGGCACAGGAGCAAGTGTGTTGTTTACCTTAATGACCTGTTGGAATGTTTTAGATGAACCGCAAGCATATTCTACTGTATATAAAATGGTATGCATGCCGACAGGATAGACACCACTCGCATCAGCTCCGTTAGATGTTGCATAGTAAGAGTTGTTTATGATTTTATATCCATCATTACAATCTTGTCCGCTAACCGTTAATGCTGGCACCTCTACATATCCACCATCACAGTTGGTAGCATTAACTTCAATCGTTGGGTTTTCATAGGCATGAGGAGCCTCATTATTTATAATTTTTATTGTCTGGTAGTGTTCGAAGTAACCTTTCTTTGGATAAGCGTTAGGTACATAGTCACACCAATTAATTACTGTCCATTTTCTAATGATTTTCTTACAGCCACCACCAAAAGAAAACTGCTGGTCTTTATATGTGTGAATCATCATGTCACACGAACCAGAGTTATAGTGTGGTTTATTATAATAGGCAGGCAAATTTTCTGGTAGGATGTTAGGATTGCAGCCTTCTAAAACCAAATCGTCTTTTGGCCAATAAATTTCATTGTTATATCCTGAATTGCCAACATGTATAGTTTGAACACATTGGTACCACTTGCCATAAGCTTTGTGCTTCCATGTCCGTGTGATGTATCCAGTATTGCAGTCATTCAAGTACCAATGCTCTACGGGCTCAGGTAGTTTAAATGTGCTATTATAATCTTTGAAATAGGCATCACCATATTGGTTGAGTGTCCACAACTCGGCGTCGCAATCAACCCATTTATCTCCAGGGCAAGTCATGCCAACGAAGAAATCATCTCCTTCTACCTCAGTTGCAGATAGTTGAAAGCTTAGGAAAAGACAGCCTAATACAATAAAGAAATTTGCTCGAAAATCTTTGTTCATTTTTTTGAAACTTTAGTCGAAGACGAAGTTAACACCTCTAAATGAATGTTTTACACATTATGATAATATTTAATGTGTTTTACTTGACATTAAGTGTCTTCTTATCTCAGTAAGTGATTATTTTTGGAACATATGAATGCTTTTATTCATACGGCAGTCATTGGGGTGTCAAATTAGACTATAGCGCTCTAAGTTGGTAGAATTCTTATAGGTAAAAAATATATAATTCACCTTTTAATATGATATGTCTGCTAAGGGTAATCATGAGCCGTATTTCTTAAAGACCTTCAAAAAAATATAACTCTTTTTCACATCTGTTTTAAGAGCTGCCCAATAAAAATGTAATCTTTGCCATACGAGTTACATAGAGCAAAACGGTGAAGTGAAATTATTTTTAATCAAATTAATCGATCTATTTTATTTTCTATTTGAGGGCTTTATGCCGTTAAAAACCTATCGATACGCCGTATGTGGAGGTGGTAACTTGGTTCTTGATACCATACTCTATTATATCTTTTTTCATTTCATTGTTGCTAAACAAGATATTGACATGTATTTCTTCGTGTTTAGCCCACACATTGCTTCGTTGTTTTTTGTATTTCCTATCACTTTCATGACTGGTTTTTTATTGAATAAGTATATCACCTTTGAAGATTCAAATTTAGCCGCTGGCGTACAATTTTACCGTTATCTCTTAGTCGGCTGTGGAGCCTTAATCATCAGTTATGGCTCTATGAAATTTTTAGTGGATGGTCTTCAATTCTTTCCTACACCATCAAAAATTTTGACGATTGGGGTGACGATCGTTTACAGTTATATTCTGCAAAGTCGATATAGTTTCAAAGTTGGGTAGACCACTGCATACTGATTTGATTCACCTCTGTCCTCCAAAATCTTAGCCAGAAGCTCTTAATAAGCCCGATAATGAATACACTGAATTTTGGTCAGTTGGTTACTCAAGGTTAATTCCCATATTTTCAGAAATCAAGGCGCGGCGAGATGAGATTAACTCTCTAAAGGCGAAATACTTCCTAATCGCATGTTTTAACACTTTGGCCTAAGTCTTTTATATCAATGATTGAATTACAATGCCAAAATCAACGTTATGCATAGGTAAATCATTCTGTTTCTTATCTAAGTACATGAAGCGTATTGTGAAATGGCTGAGCATACTTGTGCTGAGTTTATGTATTCTTATTGTCTTTTCAATCGTTGTGTTTCAAAACAAAATTGAATCAGCAGCCCTTTCTCAATTAGACCAACTCACAAATCATCAATTATCCTATACAACGGCAAACATCAATTATATCAATTCATTTCCATCCATTACGCTTGATCTTAGTGAGCCTAAGCTCTATGACCTTGACTACAACGAAGCAATACAACTGGAGCAGTTTCAAATCAAAATGAATCTGTTTAAGTCATTGTTCTCCAATCCAGTCATTTCAAGACTTGTGGTGAAAAATGGATCTGTCACCTTAAGAGAACGCAATCAAAAATGGAATGTCGTAGACCTAATGACGAGTGAATCGAGCACAGCTACAGAAGCCAAATTGATAACAATTGATGAACTTATTGTAGAGAATTTCAACGTTATTATTGATCGGGGCACTGCAGATCAGATTGTCCAACTTAGTCTGCCATCAGCAGTAATGAAAATGACCCATCAGCATAGTAAATTAAAAATTGAAGTTCAAGGATTAGTTCGATTTGACTATCTAATTAATGCAGGTGATGCACAGCTTGTGGAGATACTTGATTCGTTTCAGGCTACACTTGAGTATAATACAGACACAAAGCAGTTGGAAATATCAAAGACTCAATTGGATAATGGACTAACTGCTGAGGGATGGTTTAATGCCAATAATTCTCAAAGAGATATTGAGTTAAAAATAGAAAAGCTAGATGCTGATATCTTTAATACATGGATCGCCAATAATACAAAGAGTGGATCTGAAGCGATACAACTAAAAGGCGAGGTGTCGGGCATTGTCTCAATGGATGCCATCGAAGATATAAACTATAGCTTTTATTTAGAAGACTTCGGTATTCTGCACCCCACAGTAGAGTTGACAGACATTAATTCGACGATGACTGGAAATCAAGAAGCCTTCACAGTTCAAAAATTTGCGTTCGAAGTAGATGGACAAAATTTGAATGGAATTCTTAATTATCAGATTCAGCAAAACAAAATTATTGAACTTAATCTAGAAGGGGATGTGCCTCTACAAACTATTTATCGATTAACTGGCGATACTCAGTTTAAAGATGTAGAGGGAGGTTTTAAGATCAGTGATTTTTCCTTATCCAATTATTCTATAAAATCTAATGAAAAGGATATCACCTATTTCATTGATGCATCAGTTATACCTCAAGGTATTCGATTACAAACGAAAGACGATAAAGAGTTAACAGTAACTAGTGGAGGTCTACGTCTAAAAGATGGCGAGTTCATCGCAGACAATCTCGTCATAAAGCTTGACAAGAGTAGCCTGACGGTGAACGCTAAATATGCATCTGATCAAAGACGATATATTAAGATGGATGCGACGAGCGATTTTATTAATCTAGACGATCTGATGCACTTTGCCGACAATGAAACATCAGGATCTTCAGTCAATGTGCTTGATGCTAATCGGATTTTTTTGGATATAAAGGCAAAAAGCGCCATTCTGAATGATGTAGAATTATCTGATGTCAAGGTAAAATTGAACAGCGTAGACAATGCGATTGATATTGATGTAAATGCTCAGGCGTTTAGTGGAGATATAGATACAGATGGTAGACTTTCTCACAATGGTGAACACTATCACTTACATTTAAATGTTGATGCTGCTGGTATAAATTTGGAGGACTGTATGGAGCAAAATAAGAATTTTGGCCAAGACATTATTACCAACAAAAACTTAAAAGGTGATGTCAATACATTGTGCAGTTTCGAACTGTTTTATGACCAAGATTGGAATTTTCAACAAACCAGAACGAAGGGATTGATCGGCGCAACAATATTGAATGGGCAATTAAAAGACATGGAACTCATGAGACAATTTTCAAAGTTTGTCAACATCAACGATTTAAATAATATTCAATTCACAGAGCTGAATAACTATCTCGAAATCCAAGGTAAAAATATTTATATACCGACAATGTTTATTCAGAGTAACGCTGCTAATTTCACAATCAGCGGTTACCATTCCACGGAAAATGTACAACTCTATTATTTAAAATTGAATGCAGGACAAATATTAAGTAATAAATTTAAAAAGCACGACCCAAGCTACAAGCCAAAGCCTGCAAAACAAAACGGATGGTTTAATATGCATTACGTCATTAGTGGGACTGGTGAAGAATATACCTACAAGCGAGATCGATCTCGTGTCAAAGCTGCCTTTGAAAATGGGAATGAGAGAAAAAACAGAATTTACTACCAGCTTGTTCGGGAATTTGGCTCAGTTGAGGAGCTTGCTATTAGTGATATTGATGAATAGAAATCTATTTAAGTGTGCGCTACTTAACTCATCAGGACTGAATTTCTGATAGTAATACTTGTACTTGTTTTTCTCTAAGCTTGCGATCAGATTCTAAAACAACATACTCTAGATGGATCGCCTCTAATTCAGATTTAAATATGTCTAACAACTCATCCCTGTTATTGGGATTCTCACGTAAGGGATCAGTCACCCAGCCAACCGCTGGAGTGCAAAGGAGTACCATATCAAATGTGATGTCATTGTACTTGTCAAGGATCCACGGATCGCAAGAGCCATATTTATACTCAGACCAAATTTTTATGTTTAACAAAAAGCTGTCAAGCACGATTAGCTTTGATGCTGATGCTTCTTTGTATAAGGTATAATGACGATTTGCGATATGCAACAAATCTTGCTGATTGTAATCACTCCCATGCTCCTCTAAATATGCCCGCGCATACTCAGGAATTAACGTGGCCCCAAATTCCTCAGCAATAAACTGACTGATGGTTGATTTACCTGTTGACTCCGGACCTGTAACTAAAATATTCACACGTAATTTTTATCTTTTACTAGAGCTTAAAATAATATTTGGTTTGTTCCAAATGGACATGATTTTGACTTCGTTCAATATAGGCTTCATGCTGGATCGCCGCATAACTGAGCAGATCTTGCCCACCACAGGAAGCCTTATTTTTTTCCCATCGTGATTTATTTGATAAGTTCCTTTAATTTATATTTTCGATTTTGTTTCGATTTTGACTTCTGTGTTTTATAAATTTCGTTTCGATTTTGTATTCCAAGCCATAACTCAGCTTTGATATTTGATAACTTTTCCAAGATTATAGCTAATTCAATATTTAATCGTCTTTCTCCATTGAGTATCTTACTCAAATTTGAAGGTCTTATCTCTAAGTAGTTTGCAAATTGTATTTGTTTAATTTCTATTAGCTTTATAAATTGCTTAATGAAACTTCCTACCTCTTTTATTTTTGAATTTGATGTTAGATAATCTTCCATATTATATTTTAACCCAAGTAATGAAATCTTAATTCTATCTTCCTTGGATGTTTCTGAAACCTTGCTTCGAATCAACAATTTAAAGTCCTCATACTCTTTTGTTCCAATATCCATTGGTTTGGTTAGCACTCCGTTTGTCAATTGATTTAATAAATCTTTTTCTTTATTCATCTTTCAAATATCTGTTTATGAGCTTTTCTCCTGATAAAGGATTGATGTACATTCGTGTACCTATAGTTTGAGTTGCATAATATTTGCTTTTATACAATTCTACTAATGCCGATTTTGAGACAAAAGTTAAATAGCCTTTATATGGTGATTCTAATTTCAATGATTCTTTACAGCCAAATGCAATCAAGCAACCAGCAACATTCTTATTTTCCTTTTTAGATCCAATGTTGAATGGAGCTAATTCGATCAATTCCATTATTAACATTCCATCATCCTCTACTAATTGAATTACACCATGTATTTTGGTTGAATTTTTCTCTTTCAATGTAAATATTGAATTCGGATTTTCTTGGTATACGTTTAACCAGTTAAATGACCACCCATCCTCCTTCGTTGGTACAAGTTCTTTCGAGATAGACACGATTATGCACTTTATCGTAAGATTCCCTACTGAACTAATTATTTTCAAGTTGTCATTTTTGTATACTAAATATACAACAAATTTCATTATTTGTCAAGTTGTTATACCTGCAGCATGGCTAAGGTATGAATACCTCCTACCTAAATTTTAGACCTCCTAGCCTCATCAAGCAGTACCACCAATTCTTTTACTTCAGTTTCAGTCGTCGCATAATTAGTAATGCATGCCCTCAAACACCACTCCCCATTAATTGGATACAACGAAATCCAAGCTCGCTTACTCTTCACAACAAATTCACAGATTCGCCTCAATTCATCTTCCGTATCCGACGCCCCTTTAAAACAGATAATCGGTAAGGCAGAACTATTTTTTATCTCCCATCCATGCTCCACTAATAAGCCCTTCATCAGCTCACCCATATCTATATGATGCTGAATCGTCTTTTCATAACCGGCCCACCCAAAAAACAACAAACTCATATACATCCTCAAACCTAATGAGCGCCTCGACCATTGTATCGAATGTGTATACGGATCTTCTGCATCAAACTCAGTCCCCTCCTTTGGCATATAATCCGCCGTGATTCTAAAGGTAGAACTGAGGCTTTCCGGATGACTTGTCAAAAATGTACCAGTCCCCATTGGCGCAGCCAACCACTTGTGAATATCGATCGTAATACTATCTGATTCCTCGATGCCGGATAGTAATGCCTTCTTCTCGCTATGCAATGCCAGCGCTCCTGCAAACGCACCATCCACATGATACCAGAGACCATACTTCTTAGCAATATCAGCCATGGGCCCAAGCGGATCAATATTGCCAGGACCCGTCGTCCCAGCTGTTGCCACTAACATAAAGGGAGCAAAGCCATTAGACAAATCATCTTGTATCATCTTATCTAATGCATCAACATTGATCTGTAGTTGATCATTTTGCACAACATGCCGAACAGCCTCTATACCCAAGCCGCACATCCGCGCCGCCTTGGCTATAGAGTGATGCGTTTCTGAAGAACAATACAAGACAGGTTGCTTATCTATGCCTCGCAGACCAGTCATAAGATATTGAGGGAAGGCGTGATTCAATGCACAGAGAACGGCTGTTTGATTGGCTTCAGCACCTCCGCTACAAAAGGTCCCGTCTGTCTGTTCGTAGCCCATGCGTTTGCCAAGCTCAGCGATCAAATATTCTTCAACAGCAAAGGTGAATGGATTATGACTCCAGGCAGCCATTTGTGGATTGGTTGTCGCTGTCATCAAATCAGCAACGATGCCTGGAAAAGCAGGACGCGGATTAAATAGACCAAAATAAGAGGGATGTGCGACCTGCACGGCTCGTTTTTCTAAGCCACCAAAGACATGGTCTATAATGGCCTTTGAGTCATGAAGAGGAGCCGTTGCAAAATCTGATATATATTCTCGGACTGCATTTATATTTAAATCAGGGCTGACATCTCTCGCCTTAGTGTTTTCATAATACTCTTCTAGTAACTCTGAGGTATACCCAATAATATCTTTTCGTTGCTGTGAGTCTAAGTCAAAGAGTGCCATTTTTTATGTAATTGATTGTTAGCATTTTAAGCAAAAATTAATTGCTTTCCTAAACACTCAAGGTAAGATTTAGTTTTAAGAGTTGTCTTATCGGTATGCTCTGTCCTTCGCTTCGACGCGATGCATCGCTTCCCTAAGGGAGGACGGGTGGGTGACAGACAAGATTTAGGAACCACATCCAAAGCTACCTCGCAGGGAAGCTTTTTTGCTGCGCTTTTTAATTAGTTCTAATACAATAACGATCACTGCTATTTACCATCAATATTAATTGCTCGTACAACCGTCAAGAATCGCTTCAAATATAGCTCCCGTTTTCACCTCAAAACCAGTATTTAAATGCACACAATGACCGGCATCGTAAATAATAGAACCACTGTTTATTGTATTCTCTGCATAGATAAGCTGACTACTCTGGTATTGCTCATTTAAATTGCTAAAGTCATCAGAGAAGAATCTCTCTTCCAAGCAACGACATTCAGTGTCAACTACACTTACATTGTCAAAGAACAATTTATGTTCTAGTTCACTGCCAACATTAAAGCGTAAACGACTATCAGAATTTGTCTCTTCTAACATATTGAACTCGTAAGTATATCGAGTAGGTATATTTGTTATTTGTTGGGTTTTGAAAAAGTATCCTGTGCCTTGACCATCATTCATAATAATATCGATCAAGCGAGGATCTTCAGCATGCGCATCAAAAGATAATTGATATCTTTTATCCTGCTCAAGTAAGATATTCGATTGTATTAATCTGATATGCCATTGAGCGGTCCCCAAAGTCTGGATGTCAACTTCTGCAATCCCATTGTTAATAGTTAAGCTAGCATCAGAATCACCAAAATTGAAAACATTCCAAGCTAAATCATTTTGACTGAAACCGCCATTGAGTAGTTCTTCGCAGTCTCGAGCAAGTGGTAAATTAATCAGAGGAAAATTGCTAGGCAAACTAGTAACAGGATTATTACAATCTGGATATCTCGATGGATTTGTCCAATAGCCATAACTTCTGAAGGTGTCCCAGTCTGCCGAATCAATGTAGATTCTAGCTCGTATTGATTGAGCTTCTTCATTTGTTGCTGCGGCTTGATTAATCTGTGCTGTCAAATCGAATTTAGTTAGTAATTCTGTGATGGCAGTTTGTCTTTGTGTTTCATCACCATAGATGTATCTCTGCCCTTGTGTTCCTACTTGTAAAGAAGCTTTATCAAACCCGTAGGTATCGCCGATCAAATGAAAAAGCTGGATGATTCGATTTGGCCCAAAATTTAGTAAGCCCCATGGTTTAGTGTCATCAGGATGAAATGGTGAATGTGTATGATCATCAATGTAAAAGCTATTGGATGAGCCACAGTTGCCCCCTTCTGTATCAATGATTCCTGCTAGAAAATTTGGATTTCTTACGGCATCTCTTAATAGTTGAGGATCGCCTGGATTACTTCCAGGAATTGCATCAAACCAATAATCCCAAGGTTCAAGTATTCGTCTGCGATTCGTCCCTCCATTTGCTAAGACTAGACCCACATCACTTTCTAGTAATCTATCTACGACATCCTTATATCTATTGTCAAACTGACTGCCATTAGGACCGGTATATTGGATGCCAGTGAAGTTGTCTAAGTCATTTGGCCTACCATCTCCCCAGATCCATCCAAGCCATCTAGAAAAATCTGCTTGTTCTTGTGCGGATAATTCAGCATACGATACTTGTTGTGCGATTAAATCACTACTTATATTTAATACTAGAGTAGATATGATAAAGGCGGAATAAAAGATTGTTTTAAAGTGCATCATCTTAAACATGAAAAATGTTATTTTAAGGTGGCTAATGTTTAATAACTTTTGTAAAAAGAATGATCATCGAACAATTCATTATAGAACCGAAACTGTAAAGTTCGTAGAAGGGGAGAAGCATCAAAAATACAAAATATATAATTATACTTAAATGGGCTTGTTAGAATAGGGTGTATTACATATAGCATTGCTTATAATCAAAATTGCTGCCACGCGCCTTAAATTCCTAAAGCAAATCCGCGCTGCTGTCCATTTAGGGATCATAGGGCGAGCCTAGCATATTGAAATTTCTTTCCGTTGTTTTTAGTCTAAGTCAAAGAGGCATTATTTAAGTAATTGATTGCCACCATCCAAAGTAAAATGTAATCGCTTTCCTAAACGCTCAACGTAAGTTTTCGTTTTGAGATTAGACACATAATACCATTCAACTGATGCTGTCTCTTGCTTTAGTGTTAGAATTGTGTAGCCGTGATTTCTACCATCGACATACTTGAGGTGAGGATTAGATACTTGGAGCATTTTCTCCCCCATGATGACCTCTTCTGAAGGAGATCTTTCATTCAGATTTGATGAGGTGATACTTGGTGTTCCGATTTCAATAGCAACAGGGCGGTAATTATTTTTGTAAGCGGATGCTTTGTACGGTACTTCGAAAGCCCAAGACATGTGTGTATCACCTGTTACGATGACCACATTCGAAATTTCATTCTCATCGATATAAGATATAATGTCATTTCTCTCACTGGCATAACCATCCCAAGCATCCATATTAAATTGTTGGTCTCTGACACGAGCCATGTTCAGAGGCGAAAAGATAACCTGATTGCCGATCAGTTTCCATTTAGCTGTAGAAGAGCGTAATTGATTTTTAAACCAATCTAATTGTTGAGCTCCGAGCATACTTTGATTGGCGAGTTCTGGTCCAGCCGTTTCGAGTTGTTGCGTACGCCCTTCTAATCGACCATCTAACATGATGACATCTACAAGCTTGCCTATGGAGAATTGTCTATACAGCGGATCATTAGCTGTCACATCAGTGGGCATCCATTCGTGATACACTTGCTTGGCGATGCCAGCACGGGTCATATAATCACCTTCATCATCTTGATGATTTTGAGCGCCAGTTTGGTAGGCATCATTCGAAATTTCGTGATCATCCCAGATCATGATAAACGGATGTTTTTGATGGGCCAATTGCAGATCAGGATCCATTCTATATTGAGCATATCGCTGTCTGTAATCACTGAGTGTGAGAATTTCCTTGGCAGGCAAATGTTTCCTGCTGAGTGTTTTGTCACCATATGTATCAGGACCATACTCATAGATATAGTCACCAAGGTGCATCACAAAGTCTAATGATTTATCAGCCAGTGACTCATAGGCATTAAAATAGCCTGCTTCATAATTCGAACAACTGACGACAGCTATCCGAACTTGATCAGCATTGTTAGCCATTGTTGAAGTTGCCCCAACTTTGGATTTATATTTTTTTGTGGAGAATTGGTAATAGTATGATGTCCCAGGCTCTAAGCCAGTGGCCTTAGCTTTAAAAGTACTGGCTGTTTGATTGGTCAACGTAGCTGTTCCTGACTGCACGATAGAGTTCATGTCCGCTGTCCGACTGATTTCCCATTTCATTTCATCAGCTAGTTTCTTTTCATTTTCTGATATTCCGGTCCATAGGATGATGGATGTATTTGTCGGATCACCAGACGCAATGCCATATTTGAAAATAGTAGCAGATTGATTTACATCAATATCAGATATTTTTTTTGAGCAAGAAATGAGGAGAAAAACGAAGGAAAGATTGAGGATTAATAGGCGTAAGTTCATCATAATCAATGGTCTAAATCGGTTAAAAAAGGTTTATGTCTTGATATAACAATTGTATATTTCTAGCTCAAATTTAAATCAATTTAAAAAAAACGTCTTGGATTATTGGAAGTATGGAAAATGTTGCATAAAATTGAGAAGAATTTGGGGATATAACTTTTAAATAAAATCATTTTCCATACCGATTAAAGATGTAAAGTTGTTCTTTTAAATTGGGGGATTGTGTACCTGCCAGGGTACATATCCCCTTTTTTTATGTCTTAAACTCAATTCTCAACAATGTTGTTGCAACACACTCTCAAAGAACGTTTTCTCAGATATGTACAAATTGATACCGAGGCTGATCCATTTTCGACAAGTTCACCATCTAGCGAAAAACAGAAAGATTTATCAAAAATCTTAGTGTCCGAATTACATGAAATGAATGTGAGTAATGCATTTATGAATGAGTTCGGGTATGTCATGGCTGAAATTCCAGGTCAGGTAGATGATCAAATACCGGGTATATTTTTCTGTGCTCATATTGATACAGCACCAGATGTGACAGGAAAAGACGTCAAGCCTATTGTCCATACGAATTATCAAGGTCAGGATATCATTTTACCAGATGACTCAGATCAAATAGTCGGCCCAAAAAAATATCCTCAACTGCTTAATAAAATCGGACACGATATAATCACGGCGAGTGGGACTACGCTTTTAGGTTCAGATGATAAAAGTGGATTGGCCATCATTATGGATGCTGTCTATCAGTTGATGAATAGTCGTGCTGATATCAAAAGAGGCCCTGTCAGTATCTTATTCACAACAGATGAAGAAGTGGGGAGAGGTGTAGCCCATGTTGATATCGATGCGATCAATGCCGAGTATGGATTTACCTTAGATGGAGGCGATGTTGGTGATTATGCAGATGAAAATTTTTCTGCTGATGGTATAAAGGTAGTGATTAAAGGGCTCAGTGCGCATCCTGGATATGCTAAAGGAAAAATGCAGCATGCGATGAAAATTGCAGCGCGCTTTTTGGCAGCTCTACCGATGGATTCGCTGTGCCCTGAGGTGACATCAGGCAAAGAAGGATTTATTCATCCAAGCCATATCGAAGGAGGACTGGAGCAAACAACAGTTGAATTTATCATTCGCGATTTTGACACAAGCAAACTGGACGATCATGCTGCGCTTATTGAAAAAACGATTCAAGAAATTCTTGTAGACTTTCCAGACTCCAGTTATGAGCTCATCAGAGAAGAGCAATATCGGAATATGAAAGACGTTATCGATCGCTATCCACATATCAATGAGATAGCGCTTGCAGCGATGGAGAGAGCGGGTGTACATGCTAAGCATAAGGGGATCAGAGGAGGGACTGATGGCGCGGTCTTAAGTCATGAAGGCTTACCATGTCCTAACTTGTTTGCTGGCGAACAAGGCGTCCATTCACGTACGGAGTGGACAAGTGTGCAGGATATGCAAAAGTCTGTAGAGACAGTGTTACATATTATAGATGTGCATGCTGAAAAGTATTCATCTAGTACGAATATTTAAAAGCAGGACAAAACATTTTCTAGAATTGGATTTTTCCTTTCTGTATTCCACGCGATTGATAGAATTGCCTTTTGTGGAATGGATTTTAACTGGATCACTTTAATACCGATTGATTGACCAATATCAAGTGTTAATGAGTGAGGCACAATCGCTACACCTAATCCATTTTCAACCAATCTAAAAATCGTATTGGCATGAATTGATTTGTGGGAAACCTTTGGATAAAAACCGGCATCTGAAAAGATACTCATAATCTTAGTGTAATACGTAGAGCTGTAATCACTCGAAAATAGAATAAACGAATCTTCACTAAATTGATCCACACTTTTAAATGTCTTTTGATGAATCGGATGATCTTTTGGAATAACCAAAGAGAAATGTTCTTCAGCAATTTGATCTAAGTGAATACCCTCTGGTGTTTTGTCTAGTCTCACAAACGCTAAATCTAGTTGATGCTTTTGCAAGGCTTCTATTTGAGAATGATTAGCCATCTCATTGAATTCAAAATGGATGTTGGGTAGCTTGGTATTACAGGTTTTTATAAGCTGAGGTATGACGGTTTGCATGGCAGATCCGACAAATCCAATCTGTAATTCTCCTTCTACACCTTCTGCGATATTCTTCAGTTTTGCACTGGTTTTAGTTAAGAACCCACTAAGTATTTCAACCTGTTGTTTTAAGTAATGACCGCAGGGCGTCAAACTCACATTCCGTTGATTCCTATCTAACAGTGTAACACCTAATTGATTTTCAAGTAACTGGATTTGTTTGCTCAGTCCAGGCTGTGATAGGAATAGTTTCTCTGCTGCTTTTCTGAAATGCAATTCTTCAGAAAGAACTAAAAAAGAATACAAGTGTCGAAGTTCTGTTTGATAATTCATAGTTATCAATTAATACTATAATGAATTTATTGGTTATCAATTTTAAGAATACTTTTGGTCAAAATGAAATCTATTTTTTCCTACGGCAAAGATCACTTGACCGCAAGCAAAGCGTTACAGCTCGCACGAGGTGAATTAAGTGGCACTCTCGAGCGAGAGGAGATTGAAAAAATCCAACACTCTAGGTCAATCGTCGAGTCCATAGCTAATGGCTCTACTGTTGTTTATGGAATCAACACTGGATTTGGGCCGCTGTGCAGCACCTTAATCTCTGCAGAAGACACCTCTAAGCTGCAACATAATATCTTAAAAAGCCATAGCGTTGGTGTGGGAAATCCAATCCCAAAAGAGATTGCCAAACTTATGCTGATCTTAAAAGTGCATTCGCTAGCACAAGGATTTTCAGGCATCAGTAAAAGCACATTAGACCGCATCCTTTGGCACATTGAGCATGACGTGATTCCTGTCGTTCCCGAAAAGGGTTCTGTCGGTGCATCAGGTGATCTGGCTCCATTAGCCCATTTATTTTTACCCTTGATTGGATTGGGACAGGTTTGGTTTGATAATAAGATTCAGTCAACTCAGAGCGTATTTCAAAAAAAAGGAATAACAGGATTGCAGCTAGGCGCTAAAGAAGGTTTGGCCTTAATCAATGGCACCCAATTTATCGCTGCTCACGCTGTAAAAGTTATCGAAAAGCTACACAGCTGTTTGAGTCAAGCAGATATAATTGCAAGCATGATGATTGAAGGACTGCTAGGCTCAGCAAGCCCTTTTTCAGCAAGGCTTCACCAACTCAGACCCTTCAAAGGGAATCAACATGTTGCTGCTAGAGTCTCTCATTTACTAGCACAATCAGATATTGTCACTTCTCATGCTGACTGTGACAGAGTGCAAGATCCGTATTCTTTGAGATGCATCCCGCAGGTCCATGGCTCTTCGCGGACCAGTTGGTTGCACTTGAAAGAGTTACTTGAGATAGAACTAAACTCAGTTACTGATAACCCAGTTATTTTTCGAGATGGGTTAACAATAAGTGGTGGCAACTTTCATGGCCAACCTCTTGCCATACCTTTGGATTATGCCTGCATTGCTGCATCAGAAGTCGGTAACATTTCTGACCGCAGAACATATCTCTCTCTTGGAGGCATGGCCGCTGGAGTGCCTAAACTCTTAATGAAACAAGCTGGTATTAACTCTGCATTTATGATGTTGCAATACACAACTGCAGCACTGGCAAGTGAGAACAAAGGCCTGTGTTTCCCTGCAAGCGCAGATAGTATACCGACCTCACTCGGACAAGAAGACCATGTCAGTATGGGATCCATCGCTGGCAGAAAAGCGCTAACCGTTATTGAGAATGTTGAAAAAATATTAGCTATAGAATTAATCTGTGCTGCGCAATCTTTTGACTATCACAAACCAAAACAGTCAGGTGAAATAATAGAAGAGGTACACCACTTTATTCGCACGAAAATCAAACATGCCGAAGAAGACCGCGTCTTTGCACATGACATCGATAAAGCCATCCAGATCATCGAGGATCGCACTATATTAGAGATTGTAAGGGATGTCAATCAAAAATCTAATCTCCAATTTGAAACAGAATATGACGATTTATTTGAGACCTATTAAAGCCACATGACAGAATCAACAGCATATAAATTTGATGGTCTATTACAGCATGATGGCTGGATGATGCCTGCCTATATCAGTTTAGACCAACAAGGCACGATTGAATCAATTAGCGAAACGGCTGACCCAAATATATTCTATTCCGAAATCAGTGGTTATGCCTTACCAGGCATGCAAAACGCGCACTCCCATGCTTTTCAATATGCCATGGTAGGCCTCACAGAACATCATCATGCCGCTAGTGGACAAGATGATTTTTGGGGATGGAGAAACGCCATGTATCAATTGGCATTATCCATCAATCCAGATCAAATGCAGGCCATCGCTGCAGCACTATATCTGGAAATGCTCAAACATGGGTATACAGAAGTTGCAGAGTTTCACTATGTCCATCATGACCTCTCAGGCCATCCATATGCCAATCAATCAGAACTTGGTGAACGTCTAATCGCAGCAGCAAAAGAGGTTGGCATTAAAATAACTCTCATCCCCATTTTTTATCAACTAGGTGGATTTGGAAAAGCCGCTCATGATCATCAAAGACGATTTATATCACAATCAGTCGATGATTATGAAACGCTCTTCGCTTCAAGTCGTCAGTCTTGTTCCTTTTATGAAAATGCGAGCATTGCTTACGGCATCCATTCCTTAAGGGCAGTAGAGCCATCTATTGTCAAGGAGTATTGTCAATCAGATTTTGAAGGTCTACCATTTCATATGCACATCGCTGAGCAATTAGGAGAAGTCAAAGAAAGCAGCAAGTATTTAGGTCAGCGACCTGTTGAATGGTTGTTAGAAAACCTGAATGTATCCGAGCAATATCATCTAGTGCACTCGACCCACATGACAGATGATGAGACGACAGCATTAGCTAAATCAGGAGCTCGGGTTGTTCTTTGTCCCAGTACAGAGGGCAATCTTGGTGATGGTCTATTTCCCTTACCACTGTTTCAAGAAGCTGGAGGGAAGTGGAGTATTGGTACAGACAGCCAAATCGGGATTAATCCATTTGAAGAATTGCGCATGCTTGATTATAGGCAACGAATAAACTCTCACAAACGGGATACGTTTACAAACGAATCCAATAGTGATAGTGGCTTAGCTTCTATTGAACATTTAGTCACAAATGGCAGAATAGCTATGGGCAAACCACGAGATCACTTCTTCCAAATAGGGCATTCTTTCGACGCTCTCATTATGGATGCACAACATCCACTCTTAGCAGTATGTAGCAAAGAACATCTATGTTCCACAATCGTCTATGGCTCAACGATAGACATGCATTTGGGTACACTAGTTAATGGACAATGGTTGATCGAAAAAAATAAGCATCAAAAAGAAAGTGAGATCAAGCAAACATTTATACAAACACTAAAGACTCTGAATAATCGCTAAAGTATGACAGACTATACGATAATAGGTCCCTTCACCCAAGTACTCCCGATGACCAATCTCGCTGTCAAAGGACCCTTAAAAGATGACGAGCTTGAGATCATTCCAAACGGAGCAATTTTAGTTAATAATGATCGCATTGTCGACATGGGGGACTTTGACTCTTTGCGCAAATCTTCAGCATTACTGAATCCAAAAATAGAAGAACTCAATCAGGCAGCAGTTGCACTACCTGGTTTTGTAGATGCACATACACACCTTTGTTTTGCTGGCTCTAGAGCGAAAGACTTCGCCATGAGAAATGCAGGTAAATCATATTTGGATATTGCTAAGTCTGGAGGAGGCATTTGGGATACAGTGACAAAGACACGTGGAGAATCTCAAGAGCAACTAACAGCAGGAATTTTGGCAAGAGCAGAACAACATATTCGTAATGGCGTGACAACGATAGAAGTCAAAAGTGGATATGGATTGTCTGTACAAGAAGAATTAAAAATGTTGCGCGCCATTAAAAGCGCAGATCTGTCTTGCGCTGCTGACCTACTGCCAACCTGCTTGGCTGCACATATATTTCCCAAAGATTATAACGGAGATATCCAACAATATTTAGAGGAGATTGCAGTCCATTTATTTCCAATCCTAAAAGAAGAAAAATTAGCTTCAAGAATTGATGCATTTATTGAAGAGGAGGCCTATTCCTCTGATGTGATTCGACCTTATCTAGACAAAGCAAGATCTATGGGTTTTGATATTTGCTTGCATGCTGATCAATTTAGTCCTGGCGGCACGCAAGTCGCTGTAGAACATGCTGCGATTAGTGCTGATCACTTAGAGGCAAGTGGGGATCAGGAGATTGAACTCTTGGCAAAAAGTGATGTTATTCCGATTGCATTACCTGGAGCATCCATAGGTCTTGGTTGCGGATTTACACCGGCCAGAAAACTATTGGATGCAGGGACAAGCCTGGCTATTGCAAGTGACTGGAATCCAGGCTCTGCGCCAATGGGTGACCTGTTAACACAAGCAAGTATATTATCCACGTTTGAAAAATTGTCGAGTGCGGAAGTATTTGCTGCCTTAACTTGTCGTGCTGCTGCAGCGCTGGGATTAACAGATCGGGGCCAATTAAAAGAAGCTTGTCTTGCTGATTTTATTGCCTTTCCGACTTCTGATTACAGAGAGATATTATATCACCAAGGCCAACTCAAACCAACACAGGTTTGGAAAAAAGGAATGCTCATTTAAAAGACAGATTATGAATACAGATCATTCAGATTTTAAAGCTGCGATTCTTCAAGGCATTCCAAATGAATTGCCAGAAAAAAGAGCTTATCCTGAGTATGCCAATCGGGCTCCTAAACGAAAAGACGTTCTATCAACAGTAGAAAAACGATTAGCTGTTGAAAATGCGTTGAGATATTTTCCTGAGGAATGGCACAAAACCTTAGCTAAAGAATTCGCTGAGGAACTTAAAGAATTTGGTCGAATCTATATGTACAGATTCCAACCAAGCTATGAGATGTACGCCCGTCCAATTGATGAATATCCTGCCAATATAAAAAGTGCTGCGGCTATTATGTTGATGATTCAAAATAACCTTAACCCAGCTGTCGCACAGCATCCAAATGAATTGATTACGTATGGTGGCAATGGTAGTGTATTCCAAAATTGGGCACAGTACCTCTTGACGATGCAATACCTTGCCACCATGACATCAATGCAAACCTTGCACATGTATTCTGGTCATCCACTTGGCCTGTTTCCTTCCCCAACATCTGCCCCTCGAGTTGTTGTTACAAATGGCCTAATGATTCCGAATTATTCAAAACCGGATGATTGGGAAAAGTACAATGCCTTAGGTGTCACTCAATACGGGCAAATGACAGCTGGCTCATTTATGTATATCGGTCCTCAAGGTATTGTTCATGGGACGACCATCACTGTCTTAAATGCGTTTAGAAAACAATTGAAGTCAGGAGAGAAGATTGCTGGGAAGATTTTTTTAACGGCTGGCTTGGGAGGGATGAGCGGTGCACAACCAAAGGCGGGCAACATTGCAGGATGCATTACCGTCTGCGCAGAAGTCAACCCAAAAGCTGCACATAAGAGACATCAACAAGGCTGGGTAGATCTCCTGTTTGATGATTTGAATGAATTAGTAGCACGTGTCAATGAAGCTATTCGTCAAGAAGAGGTTGTCTCTATTGCCTATGTAGGGAATGTTGTTGATGTATGGGAGCGATTTTATGAAGAAGAGATATTTATTCATTTAGGCTCCGATCAAACATCTTTACATAATCCATGGTCTGGAGGATACTATCCAGTTGGTTTGTCATTTGATGAGGCCAATATAGTCATGACTCAAGATCCAAAGGGTTTTAAAAGTAAAGTTCAATCGTCCTTGTGCAGGCATGCGGAGGCGATTCAACGACACACAGCTAAAGGCACGTACTTTTTCGATTATGGAAATGCCTTTTTGTTGGAAGCATCTAGGGCAGGTGCTGATGTGATGGCGTCTAATGGGATTGATTTTAAATATCCGTCATATGTTCAGGACATTCTTGGGCCCATGTGTTTTGATTATGGCTTTGGGCCTTTCCGTTGGGTTTGCACCTCTGGTCTCACAAGTGATTTAGATAAAAGTGATGCGATTGCCTTAGGGATAATGGAAGGCTTAGCTAAGGATGCTCCAACAGAGATCAAACAGCAGCTATCAGATAATATCAAGTGGCTTCGGGAAGCGAAAGAGAACAAACTTGTTGTGGGTTCAAAAGCACGAATCCTTTACGCAGACGCTCAAGGAAGAATTAAGATTGCAGAGGCCTTTAATCAAGCGATTACAAACGGAATCATATCGGGCCCAATTGTCCTCGGCAGAGACCATCATGATGTGAGTGGGACGGACTCGCCTTATCGAGAAACAAGTAACATCTATGACGGCAGCAAATTTACAGCCGATATGTCTGTTCATAATGTTATTGGAGATAGCTTTAGAGGGGCCACATGGGTGTCCTTGCATAATGGAGGCGGTGTCGGTTGGGGAGAAGTGATGAATGGGGGATTTGGCTTGTTATTGGATGGGAGTGAAGATGCCGAGTCGAGGCTTAAGAGTCTATTATTTTATGATGTGAATAATGGTATCGCTCGACGCAGCTGGGCCAGAAATCCAGAGGCTATGTTTGCTGCTAAGCGCGAGATGAAGAGAAGCCTAGACTTACAGATTACGATGCCACATTTAGTAAAGGATGATCTTTTAGACTTTATTCTCATACTTGACGATTAAAAATGTAAGCTTTGGTATTTAAAAATAAAATTAAGTTTCCAAAGACTTTTGTGAGCCCGTATACAATTTTGTACATTTAATTTTATAAATCTACAAAAGACCAACATGACAACCTATTACAAACCATCTGGATTTTATTCTCCAATATCAATTCTCTTTTTCATTCTTACTTGTCTTATCGTTATTCCTATTCTGGCAACAGCATATTCGTATGCGATTTGGTACATTCCAATTCCGTATATCAATTTATTTATCACTATTGGTTTTGGTATTTTGGTAGGGTATACAGTGAGCTTACTTGCTGTTAAGTATGGTAAAGTGAGAAGCGGCAAAGTGGCATCAATCTTCGGTTTATTAGCTGGTCTATTGGCTCTTTATGTACATTGGGCTGTTTGGGTAGATCTAGTCATAAATGTCAGTGGTGTAGGAGGAACTGAAGAGTATGGTTTCGCCATAAGTAATATCAAAATAGTACAAGTTATACAACTCATATTGTCACCAAGTGCACTATTCGAAATTATAGGCCAGATACGTGAGACAGGAACTTGGGGTATTAAAAGCAAAGCCATAAGTGGTACACCATTAACTATCATTTGGGTTTTAGAAGCGCTTATAATCGTTATAGCTTCTTTCGCTACACCAGGTAGACAATCAAGGGAACCATTTTGTGAACTTAATCAGAAGTGGTTTGAGAAAAAGAACTTGCATTTTCATTTTTAGATAACCCTCTTGACGTCCTCAATAATCTAAAAAGTGGTTCACAGAATGTTTTTGACAATTTGACACGCGCTGGAGATATAAAGAAAGACAGTCATAGTATTTTCACCTTGTATGCCAATGACACGAATGAAAATTATCTTACAATCGAAAATAAGCAGGCCAAGCTTACAGACAGGAAAGAGATTAAATTCAATGATGTTCAGGTAACAAAATATATGTCCATTTCTGAAGAACTGAGCCGTAAGATAGAGGCTATTTAAATGACTTTTAATAATTGGCTTTTATGATTATAAAGCTTGGCCTTTTGCGTAAACATGCTCTTTTTTTCCCCGCCGAGACCAAATTCAATAGAAACAGCATCTATTATGTTATGGATGATTGACATTTAAGAGTTCAAAAACATTCATCATGCAACTTTTATAAAAAATGTCTCGTTTTCCCTATATATGAGAGTCTTTTCTCTATTCATACTTTCCATTTGCTTTTGTTCTGTACTCTACGGACAATCGGCAACTAAAGACACGTCAGTGTTTATAGAGCCAGACACGGCCTTTGTCGTCACGGATGGTATTGGTGTTCTGACGACAATGCGTGGCGAAAAAAGGGAATATGTCAGTATCAAAGGAAAGGTCTATCCTGTATTGATTGCGAATGGAGACACCATGGTCTTGGCGAGTATTGAAGATGTGTCTGTGACCTCTCCCAGAGCATTTGCAAATGAAGATGAATACAAACGATATAGGAAGTACAAGTACTACGCATCGAGAGTCTACCCTTATGCAGCAGAAGCGATCAAAATATTCCGTAAAATGGAATATGCGACGAAGCATATGAAAAGGAGAAAGCGTAAAAAATATATAAAACAGCTATCCGAGGAGTTAAAAGTAGAGTTTGAACAGCCTTTGATGAAGCTGTCCAAAACGCAAGGTAAAATATTGGTTAAGATGATTGAGCGCGAGTTGGATACACCGATGTATTCATTGATCAGCGAATTGCAAGGGAAATTCAAAGCTTTTTACTGGAATCAATCGAGTAAGCTCTATGGTTACAGATTAAAAGATGGATATACAGTAGGAGAAAACCATATATTAGATGCTGTGTTACAAGACTTGAATATCTCCTATGAGATTGATGAAGATTATGAAGATTTTATGAACGAAGGCAAATAAGAATTGGAAAAGAATAGACACGCGGGACAGATAGGTTGGAGGAGCCCTTCCAATATTGCAATCGTCAAATATTGGGGTAAGTACGGAAATCAATTGCCAAGAAATCCTTCGATCAGCTTTACCTTATCTCAGGCATTTACAGAAACCATTATTCGATATCGTACAAAAGAAGATACTTCAGGAATCAGTCTAGATTTTAGTTTTGAAGGACAGCCAAACGATGGCTTTAAAAATCGGATTGCACAGTTTTTGGAAAAAAACAAAGAGGAGTTTGGTGCTTTGCAACAGTTTCATTTGGATATTGAGAGCAAAAATTCATTTCCTCATTCTTCAGGTATTGCATCTTCAGCATCATCTATGAGTGCCCTGGCGCTAGGGCTTTGTAGTGTTGAAAATAGTATTGCTGATAACACATTGAGTGGCACTGAATTACTCAAGCGTGTTTCTCATATCTCTCGGTTGGCAAGTGGGAGCGCTTGTCGATCTGTTTATCCACATCTGGCAGCTTGGGGACAACTAGATGACATTCCAGGATCTAGTCAAGATTATGCCGTTGAGTTAGATGGCATTCATCCTGTGTTCCATGACTTTCATGATGATATATTGATTGTCAGCAAAGAGGAAAAGTCAGTATCTTCATCAGCTGGTCACCGGCTTATGGATGGTAATGTTTATGCCGCTTCTAGATATCAACAAGCTAAAGATCGAACAGCAATTTTATATGCTGCTTTAAAGAGTGGTGATGTAGAAGCTGTAGGAAAAATTGCGGAGGATGAGGCATTGACCCTTCATGCTTTGATGATGTGTTCTGAACCATCTTTTGTCTTAATGAAGCCCAACTCACTAGAGATGATATCTCGCATTAAAGATATAAGGCAGCGTAAAAAACTTCCTATTTATTTTACACTTGACGCTGGACCAAATATACATGTGCTCTATCCTGATGCGATCGCTTCGCAAGCAAAAGAGTTTATCGATTCAGAACTAATTCAACTCTGTGAAGAGGGGCGAGTTATTCGAGATCGTGTCGGCCATGGTCCAGAGCAAATCCAAAATTTTAGTTTATGAGACAGTTAATTATCTTTTGTGTGTTTGTGTTGACAGCAGCTAGTCTGAGTGCACAACTTAATCGAACAACAAACCCGAAGTTTGAGAAAAAGATCGATAGACTGCTCAGCGAAACAGTACCTTTTGTATACGTCGAGGAGTTAGCAAAAAAAGATAAGTCTGAGCTTGTATTGCTTGATGCTCGCGAATGGGAAGAATATAACATAAGCCACATTCCAGAAGCTCACTATATCGGCTATGACCGCCCTACAATGGATGTCTTAAGTGGTGTTGAAAAAGATAAGGAAATCGTCGTCTATTGCTCGATCGGATATCGAAGTGAAAAGATAGCTGAGCGTCTAAAAGATATGGGATATGAAAATGTGACAAATTTATATGGCAGCATATTCGAGTGGGTCAACCAAGGACACGAGATTGAAAATAGTAACGGAGAAGTGACCAAAAAGATTCATACCTATGACAAAAGCTGGAGCCGCTGGATGATCAATAAAGACTATGAAAAGGTCTGGTAACAGTCAAAGGTGGAGATCAACAAATAGAGGCATGTGGTCACTCAACGAGATCCAATCTTTAAATGCTCCTATTGTCATCTGACAATTGTTCAATAATGATTTTGAGGCGAAGCAATAATCCATATGATAAGGTTTTATTTCATTCTTATACATGTAAAACGTAGGATCGATTTCATCTCCAGCCTTGATATCATTGACAGTATGATAGGCACTTAAAATATGTCTTTCCTTTAAAAAATTAACGACTCCTGAATGATTGCCAGGACGTCGTTCTTTATCCCACATGACATGACTATTAAAATCACCGATTAGGATAGAATCATGAGCAAGCAGCTCCTCATAATATTGGATCGCATTCCAAATTTGGCCAACATATGATTTTGATTTAATCCTGTGCGGCATAGCCCAAATTACAAACAGATTAATCGGTTGATCTGAGATAGTGCACTGGTATGGAATGATGTATTTAAACTCAGGATTGTATCTGGCATTTAGACTTAACTTGTAGTTTTGAAAACTCATGAGAGCTATGCCCTTATGTTTATTATCACCATGCCAAAAGAATTGATCTGGATCCAAATCAGGAACTGAGGCTAGTATTTTTTCTTGGTATTCACACTCCTGCAAAATTAAAAGATCAGGTTTGAATGTCTTTATGTGTTCATATTTTTTGCGAAATGCCATATTACAATTCCAAGAAATAAGTTTCACATTAATGTGTCTAAATGAAGATAAGTAGAGAACTTAGGACTGTTTCCAAAAATAAGTCGTAAATAAGATAAGCACTGTAAATATTTCTAAACGACCTATTATCATAATAACCGATAAAAAGACTTTTGGAAAATTGGCCAATGGAGCAAATGTATGCGAAGGTCCAAAGTCTGCAATGGATATGCCAACATTCCCAATACAAGTTGCTGTCGCTGCAAAACTACTGATGAGTGGTTGACTAAAATCTTGCATAAAAAAGGACATCACGATTGATCCAATAAAAAACGTGATAAAATAAAACAGAATAAATACCAAAATATGTGTGAGTGTAGCACCTGAAACTAAATGACTATCTAGCTTGAGGCGAATAAATGCCTTAGGATGTAAGATTCTTTTAAATTCATATAAGCCATTTTTAATAAAGACCATATGACGAATAATTTTTATTCCTCCGCTCGTGGATCCTGCACAACCCCCTATAAAAAATAAGATGAAAAAGAAAACACTTGCTGGATGTCCCCAGGTGGTATAATCAACCGTCAGGTAGCCAGTCGTTGTTACCGCTGATACAACTGAAAATAAATTATATCGAAAAGCTTCTTCAAACGAAAAGTCTGAATGAATATATAAAATAGTCGTAGAGATAACTAGGATGGCAAGCATGAGCCTCAAATAAAACTGTAATTCGTCACTGCTTAATGCGCGCTTAAATTTTCCTTTTAGAAAAAAATAAAGCAAGGTGTAATTGAGACTACCGATAAACATAAATAGAATAATAACGTACTCAAGGATAGGATTGTTAAAATGTCCTATGCTCGCATTTTTTGTTGAAAATCCACCTGTGGCCGCCGTTGTGAAGGCATGATTTATTGCATCAAATGAACTCAGATTACAAAAGCTAACAAAAAGGATGAAAATTACGAGCGTGATACATAAGTACATATACCAAAGTCGTTTGGCAACTTCTTTAATTCTGGGATGTAGTTTTTGGGCTGTCGGTCCGGGGGCTTCTGCGACAAATAGCTCTACACCACCAATACCTAATATTGGAAATATAGCAACTGTAAACACAATGATTCCCATTGCACCTATCCATTGTGACAGGCTCCGCCAGATGAGAAGAGATTTTGGTAAGGATTCGACATCATCAAATATAGTGGCTCCTGTCGTTGTTAATCCTGAGGTGCTTTCGAATATTGCATTTGCAAAATTAATATCAAGTCCAGCAAATAAATAAGGTAATGAACCAAATAGGCACATCATGATCCAACTTAAGGCGACAATTAAATACCCTTCTCGCTTAGCTAATTTATTTTTTCCTTTAAATAATAAAAAAGACGGAACGCCGAATAAATAACAAATGAATATTGACAATAGAAAACCCATAGAACAGTCTTCCTGATAATAAAGACTAAAAGCGAAGGGGAGCCATAAAAATGTTCCTAACAACACGATGATAAAACCAATGGTTTTAACGACAATTTTAAAATTGATTCCCATTAATTAAAAATAGATTCAAGTTTTTTTATACTCCCAGGCAGTGCAAATATGACAATGTTATCCCCTTGAATTAATTGAAAACTAGATTTTGGAATAATCCCTTTTTGATCTCTAACGATGCCTACAATAACTGCATTCTTAGGAAGTCCTAGTTCTTTTATCGGTTTATGAGTTATGTGATTTGTATACTGAATATAAAACTCTATTATTTCTCCTTCAACACCATGGAATGACGCAATGGCTTTAACCTTGCCCGTCCGTACATGTTTAAAAATTTCATTTGCAGCTAATAATTTCTTATTAATAATTGTATCTATTCCAATGCTTTGTGATATATGCATGTAAGCTGAATTATCAACAAGTGAAATCGTCTTAACCACATTCTCTTTTTCTGCCATTAAACTCGATATGATATTCGTTTCAGAATTATCCGTTAAGGCAATAAAGGCATCCATTTGGTCCAGCCCTTCTTCCTTCAATAGAGTTGTGTTATTAGGATTTCCTTTAACGATGAGTGTGTTGTTGAGACTCTTCGAAAATCGTTTACAATTGCTCGTACCAGAAACAATAATTTTTACATTCCTTGAGTCTTCCAATGATTTGGCTGTGGCTAAGGCAAGCGGCGTATGACCTGTGATCATCACATTATTGATGCGATTTAGATCTCTACCAATATACCTATTCACAAGTTTAACACCTGATGCATCAGCAGCTATGTAGATGTGGTCGTCAACAAGAATAATATCGTCTTTGGGTACAATTAAGGTTTGATTATCTCTTAACACACAAACGACTTTCACATGATAGTCAGTAGACTCTTCATTTAAGTATGAAAAGGGCTTGCCTATGAGAGCTGAAGGATTATGAACAACAAACCCTAATAAAGAAATTAAGCCATTCTCTATCTCAAAAACGTCTGTTGCAGATACCCGATTGAGCAAGCGTCCAATCTCCTGAACAGCTAAGTCTTTGGGAGAGAATAATTCATCTACGCCTAAGTCGATAAAATGTTTTAGGTGTTCTGGGGCAAGATATTCTGCTGTGTTCGTCCGAGCGATTGTCTTCTTTGCACCTAATTTTTTGGCTAGTGAACAAGAGAGGATATTCGTCGTGTGACTGGTGGTGACAGCAATAAATAGCTGTGCCTCTGAGACATCAGCATTCACCAATATTTCTGGAGAACTACAATCACCAAGTATAGTGTTTACATCTAGATGCTGAGCAGCATACTCTAGGGCATCCTCGTCTTCATCCATTAAGATAATATCTTGTTCATTTTTGACAAGCATTTCTGCTAAATGAAAGCCGACATCTCCTGCACCTGCAATAACGATCTTCATGAAATCATTGATTTGATAAATGCTTCACGAGGATTAAGTAAAATCATTTAAGTCAGTGCCTCGTTGAATATGCATAACAGGCGCAAATGTATGCTTAGTTTATTGCTAATTCAATACTTTTCTTAGTATTCTGTCACTTGAGCGTTTATAGATAAGTGCCTAATCTTCGGGCTTTTATCAAATAAGTTGATTACTTTAGTTATAGTAGTAAAATAATGTAAAGCCAATTGCATTAGAATTGCCTTCTAGCAAAAAAGCCATATCAGAAGTGAATGTTTGATATGGCTTTACTTTTCTGACTGGTTTTATTTCACATTTGTTTCCTATGTATTCGCAACAATTGTTATCTTACTAAAGGTCACAAATCTTTCCTATGCGACAAATATCTATTGTTTTAGTGCTTCTTATACTGCTCATGATTTTTCATTCTTGTGGATCAGAACAAGAAGAAAAAGAGATTGAATTTTCTCTGCCAACAGGCTTTGAATTAGAAGATCTTTATTCGCCATCTACATCTAGTCAAGGCTCTTGGGTATCATTGACTGAAGGAAGAAATGGTACTTTTTATGCTTGTGACCAATATGGAGATATTTTCAAGTTTCAAATGCCTGATATTGGAGCTACGTTGGATTCTCTGGACGTTGACTCTATTGATTTAAATATTGGTTGGGCACACGGCTTATTGTATGCCTTCGAAAGTTTGTATGTCGTTGTCGTCAAAGATGTCGATGAAGACAATCCGAATGATCCAACTAGTGGTGTCTTTCGTTTACAAGATTTGAATGGCGATGGTGAGTTTGAATCACAAGAAAAGATATTGGATTTGGACGGGCAAGGGGAGCATGGCCCGCACACCTTGCGCGTCAGCCCAGATGGTGAGTCGCTCTATCTCATCGCAGGTAATTTTAATACGGTTCCTGATCATTTTACATCTAGATTGCCTCGGACATGGGGAGAGGATAATTTGTTTCCTCAATACCTGGATGCTCGAGGACATGCTAATGATCTTGTTGCGCCAGGTGGATGGATAGCTAAGACAGATCCAGCAGGGCAAGCTTGGGAGCTTGTAGCTGCGGGCTTTAGGAATCCATTTAGCATGGGCTTTAATCAGGATGGTGAGCTCTTTGCGTATGATGCGGATATGGAATGGGACTTTGGCATGCCTTGGTATCGACCAACCCGAATTTTACATGTGACGAGTGGAGCAGAATTTGGATGGCGGACGGGTTCTGGCAAGTGGCCGGTATACTATCCAGATAACCTCCCAGCTGTCCAGGATATGGCGCAAGGCTCTCCAACAGCTGTGATTATGGGTAAGGATCTAAAGTTTCCTCAGCAGTTTAGAAATGGCTTATTTGCCTGTGACTGGAGTTTTGGTACAATCTATTATGTAGACCTAAAACCAGTCGGGAGTAGCTATGAAGGATCGCGAGAAGAGTTTTTATCTGGTATCCCTTTACCGATCTCTAATGCGATTGCAGGAAGTGATGGGAATTTATATTTTTTGACTGGTGGGCGGCGATTGGATTCTCATATGTACCGACTCAGATATGTGGGAGAAGAAGCTATCGAAAATAGCTCTTTGACGGCGAACGAAGCAGTTAAAAACTTGAGGAAGATCAGACAGTCTTTAGAAGCATATCATACTCCAAATTCAAATGCTGATCTGTCAGAGCTCTGGTCATATCTGGATCATGAGGATAGACATATTCGCTATGCTGCGCGCATTGCTTTGGAGCATCAGCCACTAAGGTCTTGGCAGAATAAAATATGGAAAGAGAACAACACAAGTAAAGCTTTAGAGTCAAGCCTGGCTTATGCTAGAGCTGGCGGTGCGTTTAACCAAAAGATTGTTTCTGTTGTGACATCGTTTAATTGGGGACAGTTGTCCAATCAAGAACGGATTTCATTAACTCGAATTGTTGCTTTGCTCTTTATCCGAAACGATCCGCCTAATCAAGATTTAATTCAATCACTAAGCCAATACTTTGGACCACAGTATCCATCAAGCAATGATGCCTTAAATAGAGAATTGAGCCAACTGCTGATCAAACTCAATCATCCTCAAGCCGTAGCTAACACGATGGCATTATTAGAAAAGACCAGTACAAAAATCATTGATGCAGATAAAGAGGTCTTGTCTACAGATATACTTGATAGGAGTGAACGATATGGACCTAAGATTATGGATATGCTGGCGAATATGCCACCGACAGAGGCCATACATTATGCCATGATTCTGAGTCATGCCAAAGAAGGTTGGACGAAAGAATTACGAGAGCAATATTTTGTTTGGTATGAAAATGCCTTTCAGAAAAAAGGTGGAAATAGCTACAAAGTCTTTCTTGATAATATGAAGTCAAAAGCCCTAGAACATGTGCCAGAAGAAGACTATGAATATTTTAGGGAGAAATCAGGCTTTTATTCTCCGTTAAAGAATTTGGCTTCGATTGCCCAACCGATTGGTCCTGGAGGCACCTATAATCATTATGATATTGGAGATATTGTCAAATGGGGTGATGACCATCGCGATGAGTATAACGGCACAATTGCTGATGGCCAACGAGCTTTCGAAGCGGCATTGTGCTCTAGCTGTCATCGGATACATGGTGATGGTGGAGATAGCGGTCCTGATTTATCAAATATTAATACTCGCTTTAAACGAGGCGAAATCACAGATGCTATCTTAAGTCCGAATGAAGAAATATCTGATCAATATGCCTTTACACGATTCGTCATGAAAAGCAATGAATCAATAGCTGGTCGCTTACTCGAAGAGACTGATGGCAGTTATATCATTTATCAGAGTCCGTATGATATGACGCAGACCACGGAAATTAAAAAAGATGATGTTGTCAAAAAATCCCTTTCGGCCATATCTCCCATGCCTGCCAAATTGATCGACCGACTGAATGAAGACGAGGTCAGAGATTTATTTATTTACTTGCTGACAGGGGCTGATGAGGAACATGCATATTATAATTAGACGGCGTATTTAATTCTTAATAAATTTTTTGATCGCAAATATATCAATGCTCGTTTTCAGCTGTAAGAAATAAAGCCCAGATGCCATTGATGAAACATCAATCTTGCTTTTTCGCAAGGCTGTATTCTGTACATGTTGCCTCCCATCGATGGAATAGATTGAATAATAAATGGGTTCGTTTATGAGGTCATCTACATCGACTTGTAAAATATTATTTGTTGGATTCGGGTAAACTGCAATTTGATTCGAAAGAGTCAGGTCGTCATTCGATACAATAAAATCACAGGCGACCGATGGATTCTTTTGGTAAACTAATTCATCAGAATTGGAATAGCATCTAAATGGTCCGCCATCAGCGAAATCTGCAAATGTTGGAGGACTATGCCAAGGCAAAATGTACCTTGAAATGTTACCAATGTGTCTGACAATAGTGTCAATTTGATAATCTTCGACGTATTCTCCATCAAAATTTAAATAATCATAGCGAACAGAAAAATAATCATAAGCCAATCCCTCAATGCCTAGTTCTATCTGGCCTTTATCTTCAATCGTGTGCTTAACGGTAATATCGATATCCAAGTTTTCGAAATTTAGAATGGTATTAGTCCAACTGTCTCCAACATCCCCGCTAAAATTATATAAGGTGTCAAATTCATTGTTAATTAAGATTTCGACAAGATCATTTGAGCCGAATATGATTATTGCAGATCGTTCTACTGTATCAATCGATTGAGAACCATCAGCGTGATTGATAAATACCTGTGTTCTCTTTAGTGTATTTGCCACTCTGTCATTTATGAGTGTATCATTGCCATACTCAATTAAATGATATCCCAAGTCTCTCCAACCATTACTGTATTGATAAATCCAATTGGAAAATTTAGTCATCCCTAGTACAGACTTACTACTTAAGATGACATGAGAGTTGATGATGCTGTCGCAGGCAATTGATTCACTTCGATTAAATGTAAGCTCGCTATCAGAATAGCAGCGAATTGGCCCTCCTCTATGCCCATCTAGATCAGAATGAAATCTATCCCATGGCAATATGAATTGAGCTAGGCTCCCAATTCTTTCTACAATGGTATCTATATAAAATTGATTTTTAGGAAATCCTTCAATCGTTATATCGTACCTTCCATGTTCTTCAATGTCTACTACATACATTGATAAACTGTCTAGTCCAATAGTATAGACACCTTTCTCTTTTACTGTGGATTTAATCCAAACAGACTGATACATGGGATCGATCGCATCATAAATAATCCAGCTATCGCCAATGTCTGCATTGAAATTATATAATGTATCCAACTCTCCCGATCGATACATTTGGACCAGTCCATTTTCGTGACAAGTGATTAATCTAAGATCATACAATTCACCTAAAACCTGACATGTCATTTGATCAACAATCGTATCTTTTTCGTGAGTTAAGTCGATTAAATAATTACCACTAAGAGTAGAATGTTCGAAAGTCCAATTTGCTCCTGCTGGTGCCCATTCGATTTGTGCAGAAATACTATTTATACTAAAACACGATATTAATATGACGACGAGAGCTTTCATGACTGTAAAACGTTCAAACATTTGATCTTGCTGTTTATAGTAAACCAATCTATGGCACGCACAAACTAGTTAAAATGTCTATAGGTATATAGACTAGTCAGAATGAATAAAAAGTTGGTCGGGCTTCTCTATATTTCTAATTGTATAAGCTTTGCCAACTGATTTTGAGCTACTTTCTGAGGAGTTATTCGCAAGATCATATTTCTGAGCTTTCGGCTAATGGATGAATCGAGTTGTGCAATTTTTCCAATTCGCCAACTTGTATTAACAATTGTCTTCACCTTACGAATCCGTAATTTTTGAAACCGCTTAAAGGCTTCCGAGACATCGTTGTCTTTCAAACAATGTGCTAAAATATAAGCATCCTCAATGCCTTGTCCTGCACCCTGTCCCATATTGGGAGTCATAGCATGGCAGGCATCGCCGATCAAACAAACATCTCCTTTATACCAAGTATTCTGCCAAGCTAATTGACTAATCTCTCCGCGATGAATTGTATCATCCGGAGTCAATCTTAATAAATCCACAACGACAGGATGAAAGGAATTAAATCCTTGCTTCCAATCCTCGCCATCCCACTCCGAAACTGATGCCTTATATTTACTCAAAGCAAACCAATACACTTGTCGCTCATTAATTTGACCAAAGCCAAAACGCACACTTGGACCCCATGCTTCATTAAACTGATAAGCTAATGAGTCTGGCAACTGATAATCAACCACTCCCCGCCAACAGACCTGCCCAGCTTCTTGAATCGGGACTTCCCCAAAGAGCGCTGCCCTCACTTGCGAATGAATCCCATCTGCACCAATCAACACATCAACCTTATGCTTAGTCCCACCTGAAAATGAAAGCTCATTATCCGAAATTGACTCAACTCGTTTATTTAGATGTACCTGATCAGCATTTAATCGATTCAATAAGCTAGCTTGTAAATCCGCGCGATGTATGGCGATGTTTTTGACACCATATTTCGATTCGAAAGGAGAGAGGTCAGAACTCGTTAGTATGTTAAGCTGCTCGTCGACTAGATTTAAATAGGAAACTCGTCGCCCTTTTTCTGAAAGCTCTTCTGCTAGCCCTAATTTTAGAAAAACTTGCATCGCATTATTAGCTAAAATAATGCCTGCACCAACTGTTTTAAAATTGGGTGCTTGCTCAAACACAGTATAAGGCGTTCCGCTTTTTTGTAAATGACAGGCAAGTGTTAATCCAGCAATACCACCACCAACAATACTGACATGTCTGTCCATCATTTAGATACTTTTTAATACATCAATTGTTTGATTGATATCCTCTTGACTTGAGTATATAGACAGGCCCATGCGCGTGACGCCGCCTTTCTCCTGCATGCCTAATCTCTCTGAGGCACGTATCGCATAAAAATGACCACTCCAAGCACAAATGTTTTCTGCGGCAAGTTTTCTGCACAACTCATCTGCACTGTAATCAGTAGAATAAAATGAAAGGGTTGGCGCTCTCTTGCCATTAAAGGATGGTCCGACAAGTTCATATTTTTCTGACCCATTTAAGAACTCATAAAGTTCTTTTGCCAGCTCTCTTTCGTGCGCTTCTATGCCGGCAAGAGCGCGTATTAATTTATCTCGTAATTTATCTCCTTCGCCAGTACTTGCCATAAATTCTATAGAAGCTTTCACGCCTGCTAAAGCTGCATGATTCAATGTTCCCGTCTCAATTTTATAGGGCGCATGCTGATACGCCGTCCGCAATCTATCCGTATCTAACATATCTAATAAACCAGTCTTAGAATATAAAACACCAATGTGTGGACCATAGAATTTATAAGCCGAACAAAGAAGAAAGTCACATCCTATGGCCTGCACATCAATACTAAAGTGAGGTGCATAGTGAACAGCATCCAACAACAACCACGCTCCGTAATTATGCGTGATTTTCCTTGCAAAAGCGACATCATTGACGGTGCCAGTATAATTAGAAGCCATTCCCATAGCCACTAATTTTGTCTTCGTTGATATCTTTTCTTTGAAGTCTTCGTAATCCAATTTACCATTCTCCGTTATGGCAATTTCTTTGATGATAATCCCAAGTTCAGCCAAACGCAGCCAAGGCCCTCTGTTTGATTCATGATCTAATTGAGTGATTAGAATCTCATCTCCTGCCTGTAGGTAGCGTCCAATGGCTCTGCTCAACTTGATGTTCATGCTGGTCATGTTGTGACCAAAAGAGATATTTTTTTGACTTGGTGCATTGAGGAATGCTGCGCAAGCATCGCGCGTAGCCAACATCATCTCATCTGTCTCTTGTGTCGTGATAAAGGCACCGTGAAGATTGGCATTTGACATACGGTAATAATTGGAGATGGCATCAATTACTTTATCTGGCACCTGTGTTCCGGCAGGGCCATCTAGAAAGGTAAGTGGCTTGCCTTGATGAGTTCTCTGGAGAGAAGGGAATTGATTGCGGATTGTTGAATTCATAGTGCCTCAATTTAATGAATACAAAATAAGATAAATTCTGTCCATGGTCGATAGTCAATAGTCAATTGATGATTCTTTGTTTAACCAACAGCATTGACATATTTAAGTCTCGTTGGATCGGAGTCCAAAGAGGGCGTGTTTTAGATCTATAATGTACAGCCGCAAATTTTTAATCACTCAAAGCTTCAAGTTGATCAGACAAATTTTTAAATCGAGAATATGCATCAGCTCCTGGTCTCTGGTCAGCTTGCTTAAGCATGGAGAACAGATAAGATATTTGACTAATTAGTGTTGGCCTTTGGTACCTGCCTTCGCTTGTTTTGTATTGATTAATTTTTTCTTGTATCGAACTGATGGCTTCTGCCTTGCTCTCCTTTTCTCCTTTTTTTAATGCTGCTAGCTCATCTTCTAGCATAACAAGATTGCGCTTAGCACGATTCAAGAGTGAAACTGTCTGCAATGCCAAAGACTCCTGTGCCACTAAATCATCCTGATTGATACCACCAGATGCTACCCTTGGATTCATTTTAATTTTGAAATCTTGAACATATGATTTTCCATCAATTGTCAATCTTACTTTGTATGCGCCGGGCGATACGAGTGGTCCACTTTTAAAGGCTTTGGTATCTGATTTATCCCAAGGTCCAGCGTGGCGCATATCCCAATGGATTCTGTGCATCCCTTGCGTTGATTTAAGAACCGGGGTACTTCCTTCTTTGATAAACCCTGTAGCCATATCTGCCTCCTTGGGTTCATCATCATCAGCTGCCTTTGGCGCTTGACTAAATAAACTACGCAATATTTTATCCTCAGTGTTTAGGATGTCCAGTCTAATTTGCGTGCTTACATCTTTCGGTAAATAGTAATCAAATGTGATAGATGGGGCTTTGTATGTCGGAATCGAAGATTTAGCTGTCGCTCGATGTCTAGTGCGAACATCATTTTTGGGTTTGAGCAAAACGACGTCATCTTCAAATGTTGATTCTTGGTATAAGGGTGATAGATTATCCATTACCCAAAAGCCTCGGCCCATTGTTGAAATCACTAAATCATATCGATGGAGTTTGATGTCAGTAATTGGAGTGACGGGAAGGTTTTGTTGAAATGAGGTCCATTCTTCTCCATTATTAAATGAGATGAACATCCCATATTCTGTACCGGCATAAAGGAGACCTTCGCGATTAGGATCTTCTCTGACGACTCGTACAGGTTGATCATTTGGTATTCCGGTAGTAATCAATTTCCAAGTTTGGCCGTAATCTGTTGTCATATAAATATATGGGGACCAATCTCCCAGTTGATATCTGAGCGATGTGATGATGGCTTTTCCGGCTTGATGAGGGGAAGGTTCGACACTATCTATGCGACCGCCAGGCTTAAGCGATGGTGGTGTGACATCAGTCCAACTTTTGCCTCCGTCAAGAGTTACATGTACTGGGCCGTCATTTGAACCAACCCAAATGACTCCTGCTTGTACAGGCGATTCGCGAATGGAGTATATGGTACTATAAAACTCTTCACCTGTGATATCTCGAGTGATTGGAGAGCCAGAGATCGTTTGCGTTTCAGGAGTGAAGGCTGTTAAGTCTGGTGAGATGGTTTGCCAGGTCTTGCCTTCATCGGTTGTTTTATGTACGAATTGTGAGCAGTGATAGATGACATTGGGATCATGAGGGCTGATGTGAATGGGAGAGACTCTTTGAAATCTATATTCTAAGTCTTTGGGGTTATGGCCATACATGTTGGATGCACCGACATAATAGCGCTTCTCTTGCCCAGTGATTTTATTGAATACGCCGAATCGACCTTTACAATTTGAGTAGATAATATTAGGGTTATTTGGCCTAGGTACTGCTGGCCCTGTTTCACAACCGCCTGTATTTCTAACATAGGCGATAGGTCCTCCTTGCACACCAAAAGGTGGTTGGCTCGGCACAGAAATTGTAGTTGAGTTATCCTGTTGACCGGCATATAACCAGTAGGGATAATCATGATCCACTTCGACTTGATATAATTCTGCGGTCGATTGATTGAGTTGGCTAGACCAGCTTTTGCCACCGTTAAATGTCACATTTGCGCCACCATCATTGCCTTGTATAAAAAGATCTGAGTTGCTGGGATGAATCCACATATCGTGATTGTCTCCATGAGGTGTTCTGATCATAGACCAGGACTTGCCGCCATCTTCTGACTTATGAAATCGTGTTGAATTGACGTAGACGATATCTGCATTATTGGGATCTGCATCAACATTACAATAATAGAAAGGTCGATCAAGCAATTGTTTTTTGGTAGAGACGAGTTTAAAGCTATCTCCTTTCATCTCTGAGGCGTATAAGCCACCACTCCCAACTGGAGCTTCGATTAAGGCATATACTTTGTCAGGTTGTGCAGCACTAACGGCAAGATCTATTTTGCCTATAATGCCTGTCGGCAAACCTTGATCTAGTTTTGTCCAGTTTGCACCAGCATCGGTTGAGCGATAAATTCCACCTATCTGTCCACCTGAAATAATGGTCCATGGTTTTCTTTCAGCTCGCCATGCACCAGCATACAGGATCTGTGGATTACTTGGATGTAACTCTACATCAGAGAAACCAACAGTATCATTAATGTATAAGATCTTATTCCAGCTTTGCCCTCCATCTATGGTTTTGAAAACGCCTCTTTCCTTATTTGGTACGAAGGCATTTCCAATAGCAGCCACGTAGGCAATGTCAGGGTTGTCCGGATGGATTTCAACAGCGCCAATATGTCTTGTTTCGTCCAAACCAATATGGGACCAACTTTGTCCAGCATCAGTAGATTTATAGACTCCATTACCACTAATCACATTACTGCGAAGGCCATCAGAACCAGTGCCGACATAGACAATATCAGGATTTGAAGGACTCACACGAATGGCACCGATAGAGGGTGTTTTAAAAAAGCCATCAGATACATTTTTCCAAGATGTGCCATAATCTTCAGTTTTCCAGACACCGCCTCCAGTAGCGCCCATATAATAATTGGACGGCTGGGATGCGATACCAGCGACTGTTGTGACTCGACCACCTCTCGTTGGACCTATATTTCTGTAGTCTAATAGGGCAGTCGGTGATTGCTGGGCAATACTGATCTCAAAAAAACTTATAAAAAAAACAGCAAACAGAACAATATTCTTAGAACTCTTCATATGCAGAGGATTATATATTGAATATACTTCATAATTGTTAAATACTGCTATGTGAAACATTTTCGGCACAATATTTCATGTATAGTACTTGTTTAACTATCACGATGTATTTCTTTATTAAAAATTGTTTATATGAAGCAAACTTACACGCAAAATCACATCGTGCGGTATATTTACAAAGATGCTTCTTTGACTGAGCAGTTCGAAATCGAACATGCAATCCATGAAGACAAGTCTTTATGGAAGGAATACAAAAGCCTAATGAAAGCCGTTAAGCTTTTACCTAAAGTCAGCTTTTTGCCATCGAAGAATGTTCTTCAAGATTTGATGGTGTATAGTAGCATTACAGCATTAGAAGCAAAGCTTCAGTAAAACCGCATTAAATGTTGATTAAAACCCTTAATAAGATTCTTGTTAAGGGTTTTTTTATTGATTATTTTTTTGATAATCCACTCTATCGTTGATGGATTTCAATTTTAATTGAAGACTAAGGGATGGATTAAAAACATAGTAAAAAAAATTACATTTGTTGCAGACAAAATTAACCTTGTTTCGTATGTTTAGGCCTTCGAATCAATACAAAAATTGACTCAAATTTTACTCAATCATTAATAGGCTCGATCCCAAATCGGGCCTATTTTATTTGATAGAAGTTCGACTAACTTTAAAAGTTAAATAGAGAGTATCAGTTCTCCAAAATTAGCATCTACAACAACTTCAAAGTGGCCGTTCTTGTTGACTTCAGATTGCTGAATAGAACCGATCCCTTTTACGTCCATTACCTCAAATGGTAATCCAATGAAAATGAGCTTGTATTTCGAATAGGATGCTTTGTAATGGCCCGATATGTCTTGCTTGATAGATACAGCTGTATCTGTGCTGTCTTGAGTAAATGTTTTGAGAGTGTAGATACCTTTTTCATAATCATATCCCTCACCCTCATCCTCATAAACTTCACTTTTGACAACCTCACTATCTTTGAAATACACCATCAAGGTTAATTGATCAATCTCTTTCTCACCAACATATTGCTGGATTGGATAATGAGGAATGACAGCTCCTGCCCTCATAAACAAAGGCATATCTTCTAATGGTGCATCTACCCATTGCTCGTCACCACCTTGGACCAACTCGGCTGTCCAGTAATTATACCATTCTCCCCGAGGGAAATAAACATATCGACCTTTTGAATTAGCCTCTACAATTGGGCAGATAAGGATGTGATCACCATGCATAAATTCATCCTCTCTATGCAATACATTTGGATCTTCCTGATCGACAAAGGCAAGTGGTCTCAGTATCGGATAGCCATCACGGATATATTGATAAAAGCTCGTGTATAAATACGGTAATAATCGATACCTCAGCTCAATAAATTTTCTAACTATATCCAAGGTGCGGTCTCCAAATGACCAAGGTTCTTGGTCTCCGTGGTCACCTGATGAATGCGTCCTGCACAAAGGATGAAATATCGCGATCTGAATCCAACGAGCATATAACTCTGGCGTTGGTTGGTCAATAAAGCCACCGATATCCGAACCAATGAAGGATAGACCTGAAATACTTGATCGCTGGCATTGCATATTCGCGACCCATAGATGCTCCCAAGTGGCGATATTGTCTCCTGTCCATCCACTAGAATAGCGTTGAATCCCAGAGTAACAAGATCGTGTGATCAAGAATGGTCTTTTATTCCCAGAATATTTTTTAACCCCTTTATATGTTGCCCGAGTCATTTGCATGCCATAGACATTATGAGCCTTACGGTGACTGCAGGGGTTGCCATCGTAGTCATGCCGCACATCGTTGGGGAATGTTTTACTTTCAACTTCCATGACAGCGGGTTCGTTCATGTCGTTCCAAACACCTGCGATATCAACATCCTCTATTAATTCTTGAAATAAATCAATCCACCATTCTCTAACTTTAGGGTTTGTGAAATCAGGGAAATAACAATCTCCTGGCCACACCTTGCCTTTCATAAACGGGCCATCTGCTCTTCTACAAAAGACATCATGTTTAATGCCATCTTGAAAGACACTATAATTTTTATCAACTTTGATTCCTGGGTCTATAATCACAACAGTTTTGAAGCCTTGTTCCTTAAGATCTGCCACCATTTTCTTTGGCTCTGCAAACTTTACAGGATCCCAAGTAAAACATCTAAACCCGTCCATGTAATCGATGTCCAAATAAATGGCATCACAAGGAATAGCGAGTTCTCTCATCTTCGTAGTCACTTCTCTAACTTGAGACTCTGGTGTATAACTCCATTTACATTGGTGGTAACCCAAAGCCCACATCGGTGGCATCTCTGGTGCACCTGTCAGTTTTACATATTTTGCAGAGACATCCATCAGTTGAGGGCCATTGATGAAATAGTAGTTCATCTCTCCTCCATGCGCCCAAAAAGAGGTCGTCAAGCCACGCTCATGTCCAAAATCAAAAAAGGACTCAAAACTGTTATCAAAAAATATACCGTAGGCTAGATTGTCATGAATGGCCATATAGAATGGAATATTCTTATACAACGGATCTTGATCTTTACCAAAGCCATATACATCTGATCCCCAATTTTGGAATCGCCTGCCGCGCATATTAGATTTGACTGGTTTGTCTCCTAATCCATAGAAGCACTCTGTTCCCTGGATGGTTTTACTCATTTCGACGATATGCCCGCCATATTTGGGATTGTCCTCCCAGTGAAAGCCTTTCTCATCTTCATTAATAATTTGACCCTCTTTATTCTTAATTGAAATGGCAGAATTATGCTTATTAACTTCAATATCGAGAGTTTCAGTTTGAATAATATACGTGTCATCACTTTCTGATGTGTCAAGGCTATTGATTTTAGCTTGAAATGTCTTGCTGATGGCGTATGAAAAATCCTTCTCCAGAACATTATCAATGCCATATCTAAAACGAATGATGTCATCAGTAAGAATCGTCAGTTGGATGGACACTTGATTGGAACATTCTATTAAAAATGTCGTTTTCTCAAAGCTTATCTTAACAACATTTCCAGGGTAAAATTCTGGATTATGAGACGATTGATTGGAATTTACTGTGGCAATACTGTGATCTTCCATAGAATAATATTCTTAATTAGTGAATGTCAACTGGCTAAACAGAATATTATTCTGCTCGCGCAAAATACGAAACGAACTGAAATCGATAAAACAATGAGTAATTTAATATTCCTTTATCTGATTTGGATTCTTATGAGATGGAATGCATGAACTTAGATCTATGCGATTTGATAGGAATGTTGCATATCTATCAGGCAAAAGGGTATAAAGTTCTGTCGTACGCACAAGAAGTGTCCATCGATCACTTTAGATAAATTGTATGTTTAGTGCAGTTTTAATTCATACATTTGCAAATAAAATTCGAAAAATCAGATATTTTCTAATTTAAATCTAAGCTAAATGTATGGCTAACAAAGCATTCTCCAAGACTTTACTTGCTATATGCTTTTTAGTTTTTGCTTTAACAAGTATCTGCCAAACAAGGTATAAATCTGAAAAATCAGCCATTGAGTTACTTAAACTGGGCAATCTACTACAATTTTCGGATCCAGATAGTAGTCTTATACTACTTAACAAAGCCTTGATTCTTTCTCTTGAATCAACAGATTCTCTTACCGCTATTACTGTTCTAGGAAAGCTATCGGTTATAAATGGAAACTTGGGCAGATACTACAAGTCGCACAAGAACCTAATCCATAAAATCCAACTCACAAAAGAGTTAAACTTGCAGGATGAACTGATTGAAGCTTATAGTGTCTTAGGCCTACATTATGGCTATTTGAAAAGGAAGGACGAAGCCTTATTCTATATAGATAAAGCTCAAAAATTGGCGGAATCCCTGTACAAAAACAATAAAGAGAGTAAAAACATATTATATTATCCCTATTTCGCCAAAGCTTCATTTTATGGAGAAATTGGTGCGTTTGCTGAGTCACAAATGTACTTGGACAGCACCTACATGGTTGGTGATCCTGATGTCAGAAAAGGGATGTCTGTTATTCTTCCTATAAAACAAGCAGTAATATTAATAGCTAAGAAAGATTATCGAGAAGCTATTGATTTGTTAATGGAATTAATCCCAGTAGCGTCTAAAAATTATCCGAGTACCTTAATTATACTTCATAAAAATCTTGGAGATGCTTATATGGGAATCAATGAGCCGAATAGAAGTATTGAAGAATATAATAAAGCAATCGAATATACTGATCAATTAAATAGGCATCAAGATTATTCTGTTTTGATCTATGAAAAGCTGTCTGAAGTGTATGAGCAAATTGGAGATCATCAAGCAGCCCTATCCACTTTCCGAAGAGGTCAGGAAGTTGACTTTAGAATATTTGATAGTCGTTCAGAGAATAATGTACACTTATTAGAGGTCCAGGATCAGCTCTTAAAATATGAAGAGCAGCAATTGAAATTGCAACGGGAGCAAAAGCTAACACAATTAGAAAATGAGGAAAAACTAATGCGTTTACAACAACGGAGTTTGTTAGGCGGGATTTGTTTAATGTTTCTGATCGGCTATTTGGCATATAAGTCTCAAAAGCAAAAGCAAGAATCTCAACACCAATTAAATAAAGAGCTTCGATACAAAATGGAGAAGGAGGCAGAGTATACGACAAAAATAGAGGAAAAGAATAAGCAGTTTCTTGCTTTTTCGAGTATTATGACGCATGACCTTAAGTCTCCATTACGAACCATTCAGTCCTTTTCTTCATTGATTTTAAGAAAGGCAGAAAAAGACAACACTTCGCCAGACATCATCAAAAACCTAGGATTTATATCTAATTCAGCCTCTAGAATGTCTAAATTAGTTGATGATCTTCTTGTTTATTCAAGGGTTGAAATAGATAAAGTCCAACTCACTAACATACGATTAAATGACTTGATCGATGAAATATTTTCTTCACTTCAATATGACATCGAAAGGCAAAACGTCATCTCCGAGATAGGGATATTGCCTGAAGTATTAGGTGATGAATCTATATTAAAAACAGTCTTTCAAAACATAATTTCTAATGGAATAAAATACCAGCCACGAGACAACAGTAACCATATTCCTAAAATCACGATTTGGGCGGATAGTAAAAATGATCGCCATGATATTTTTATCCAAGACAACGGTATAGGCATCTCTGAGGACTATGTTGATAAGTTATTTACACCATTTAATCGATACCATTCGACTAGCGAATATGAAGGAACAGGCTTGGGACTATCTATATGCAAAAGCATTATGAAGAAACATAAGGGCAACATTATTTTGCATCACACCTCGGCTGATGGAAGTATTTTTAAGATCCAGTTTCCGAAACAGAAACAAAATGATCAATTAAGTTAGTATATAAGAATCTAATGCCTTTGAGTCAAAGCAGTTGTAAAGCTCTTAGATGTTGCTTTTAAAGTAAATACTGAGGGTTAGGCGTCGCTTTTCTCTTCTTTCATCCCTTCTTTGAGTTCTGATTCTATAGAAGCTCGGGCATTATTGAATTCTTTGATGCCTTTGCCTAAGCCTTTCATCAATTCAGGTATTTTTTTACCTCCAAAAAGCAAAAGAATGGCGAAAAAGATGACGATCATCTCTGGACCCATGAAACTTAATAAGACAAATAACTCCATTTTCTACAGTTTTAAGACACTCAAAAGTATGGCAATATTAGGAAAGATACTATTTTTTTAAGCCTATTTCTCGAAGACGCTCATCCAAATAGTCACCTGCTGTGATAGGTTCATAAGCCAAAGGCTGATTATCTGACACACAACTAGCTAAACAATTGAGATCCATGCTGCCTTTAGGGTGTAAAAAGAAGGGAAGTGACATCCTAGGCACATGCCAAAATTGTTTTGGAGGATTAATCACTCTATGAGTAGTCGATTTTAAATAATTATTGGTCAATCGCTGTAGCATATCACCGACATTGATCACAATCTCATCCTCTTCAGGTGTGATATCTAACCATTCATCTTGTGTGTTGAGGAGCTGAAGACCTCCAGCAGAAGCACCAACGAGAAGCGTAATGAGATTGATATCTTCATGTTGCTCGGATCGGATAGCTGTCTTGGGTTCTTCTGTAATTGGTGGATAGTGAATCGCTCTTAGTATACTGTTTCCATCTTCTATCCAATTGTCGAAATAATCTTCTGGCAAATCTAAATGAAGGGCTATAGCTCTTAAAAGGGACCCACCTGCTTTTTCAAACGCCTGATACAATTCTTTACCAATCTCAAAATATTCAGGAATCTCAGTCACGTTTATGTTATCAGGGTACTCGGATTTCATAGGATGATCTGCGGCGACAAATTGACCGATTTGATAAAATTCTTTTAAATCTGGCACATTCGAGTGTTTAGCGTGCTCTTTCCCAAATGAGGTATACCCACGTTGCCCACCTAATCCTGTTACTTCATAGGATCGCTTTGTTTCAATAGGTAATGAGAAGAATGCCTTTGCACTGGCATAAAAGCGTTCGACCAGCTCTTTTGGGATGCCATGATTGGTAACTCCAACAAATCCGACAGTATGAAATGCTGCTCCTAATTGTTTAACAAAGGCTAGTCTTTCACTCTCGTTACCTTCTGTAAATTGGCTTAGATTGACTACAGGAATTGTTCTTTCTTTTATCAACTGGTCCTCCATATTTTAGTACACTTACTTTTTAATTGACAATCTTATTTAGAGTAAACAACAAAGATAAGGTCTTGTTTTTAAATTGGCCATAAGGAATCGCATCCTGTTTGTAAAATTTTCATTTGTAAAAGCTATTCTCCCATATAGGCTCAAACTAGTGCCTCAAGAACTAAATATCTAGCCATATTAAATTGTTCTTTTCCGCCTTCTCTGCGTTACAGAACCGACCTTGATAGCCATGGCTATCAAAGTGAACCTGTGCCTTGAGTAGACGAAAAATAACTACTTTTAGACAGCCATTTATTTAGTGCTTGAGACACTAGCTTCTCATCTTTACAATCTTACCCAAGAATACTTTACGCCTAGCCATCACCGCTGGCTGCTATTTGATAGAGAATGATTACATATGACGCCTAGCTTTTTTCAAACAATAGTTACACACAGCCAAATGTTCAAAAGTAGAGCCGAAGGTGAGACTTAGATCAACGTGTATACTTAGTGAGTATCACAACTTGCATTTCTTTGTTATCATATTTTTCTCCATGTGACATAATTTCCTAAAGGGTTTCTGCGCTTCTTCCTTTAAGAGACCATAGGGGCGAGCCGAGCTTGTTGAAATTTTATATGTTTGTCCAATTTGCCATACGCAGGTATACTTATGAAGTTTGGCTTTGTAATTTTAATACTTAATTTTGATACATGCCGTCTGCTTTAAAGTATGTGATTATTTCAATACTAATTTTTCTGATAAGTGTTCAATTTCTTGTCCTCCCTTGGAAATATCATGTACTATCATATGTCGAAAAGCAATTAGCAATTGCAATTGGATTGGGCATTATTTCTCTTTTATTAGCAGTAAAAAAGAAACTATATCTACCAAAGACTTCTTTTACTTGGATCTTTCTTGCCTTTATTTTTTGGATACTAGTTTCTAGTTTTTGGGCAGTTAATAGTTCGTTGATTTGGCCTGTGTTTATAGTATGGATCATATTCTTCATGGCATATCTGGTTGCTGTATCATTACCAATGGAGATCTTAAATGCATCAATTCTAACTACGTTCATTTTGGTAATTATCACATTAAATGTAATGGAAGTATATTTTGTATTAATTAGAGCGACAGTAAGAAATGACTGGAGTTTGTCATTGGTTTTGATAGAAAATACAGTAAAAACATTTAATTTAAATACGAACTATATCGGTTCATTATTCTTATTGTATGTACCTGTACTTAGAGCTATTCCATATAAAGCTTGGCAACAAGCAATGTCAAGAACTACTATTTTTTTGATCGTTTGTTTAATTCCTTTACTCAACAGTAGAGCCGTTTCACTAGCTCTTATTTTTCTTGTTATATTTTATGGTTTACATGGCTTCAAGGAAGGTTATTTAAAAAAATATTTAGCTTTTCTCTTTTTGTCTTTAGGTTTATCCTTTTTCATATATCAGTCATTAATAGCCAATAAAAAAAACTTTAAAGATAAGTACAATCCAATAAGATCTTATAAACTAAATACAGGTGACGACAGATTAAAACTATGGTCGAATACTCTTTTGCTCGTTAAAGAGAAACCAATTCTGGGTTCTGGTGCTGGTAACTGGTTTGTCGAAATAAAAAAGTATGGGCTCAATGAGTACAGCGGCGGTAGTAGCTATGCACAGGCTCATAATGTATGGCTTGAGACCGCAGCTGAACTGGGTTTGATTGGATTATTATTGTTAATAGGAATAGGAATAAGTTGCTTCGCAATAATTTTGAGAATAATGAATTGGCATTTAATTGCTTTTTTTCTCTCTATTTCAATTCTCTTAAGTTTTTATGGACTATATAAGCCGAGAGGCAATTATTTATCATCGTATTATCTGATATCTTTTATTTGGATTGGTCTTCAATTAAGAAAAATAAATACATTCAGAATTTCTCATCTTTGTGGATTTATTTATTGTTTGCTTGTTACGTTTTCTATTTATTTGATTTTTAATTTTGTAAGATTTAGTCAGTATACAGATAGACTAAACAAAGCTGAGAAGCAGACTTTAGCAGACGAAATTTTGAACTGGGACAACTATTATATGCCTTGGCTAACGACACTCTATAGGGGTAAACCGGCTTTAGATTTAAAATCAAATTGCTTATGGAAAATAGGTTTAAGAGAACAAGCTATTAATGTTCAAAAGGCTGCACATAGAATTGATCCGTATAATCAGTCTAGTTGGTTTAAATTGGGAAGAAGATATCAGCTGAATAAAGATTTTGAGAATGCTGGTAATGCTTATTTGGAAGTTTTGAATTTATATGAAGATGACGCAGACGCATCACTAGCACTTACTAATCTTGGTATAAAAACAGGAAATGATTTACTTTATAACCAAGGCGTAAAATTGTATTATGAACGTATCGCTCCCGATTTCAGTATAAATTATTCAGATCATCATCTTACAAGCGAAAATTTGCGGATATCAAAGTTTTGGAAAAAGAGATGTCGTGACATTGATACTTACCAAAAATATATCGAACAATGGGAGACTAAATCATTGAGATAGAAAAAATCAAAAGAGATTCATTGTGTACTTCTTCTTCATGGACTTTTGATATAACAAAGTCGGGTGTGCCAAAATGCGAGAGTATGCAGTCAAGAGCGCTGTTCTTTGTTAGAATCATATAAATGATGCCGATAGAGTGGCGACGTTCAATTAATTGTGTCACTAAGTTTTTAAAGTAAATAAAATTCTCACCAGTATTAAATGCATATTCATCTATGCTTTTGATGCTTGAATTATAGAATGGAGGGTTTAGAATGACGACATCAAACGTTGTCTTCGGGATATCATTGAATAAGTTGGAATAATAAGAAATAATATCTACTTGATGAGTAAGGCTATTAATTTGTACGCCTTTAATCGCACTGGGGTTGATGTCTGAAACATGCGCATTAACCTCATTGAATTTGGACAAGAATAAAGATATTGCAGCGCTTCCGCAACCAAGTTCTAAGGTTGATTTTCCTTTTAAATCAATTGATAATAGAAAGTTTAATAGTGTTTCAGTTGTTAGGTAAAGTTGAGGATGAAAAACAGAAGGCAGCAGCTGTAAGGTCATACCTCTAAATCTAATGCTGCGCTGTTTACGAAAATAGTATTTAATCGCAGAGTAGATAGGTTTATTTAGCCGTGATGGCAGGGCATATATAATTCTATTCAGAAGCAAATCCTTCTATTTCTGGTTGACGGTATTTAAGCCAAAATTTTTGTAATATTTTTAATTCATAAGGAAATTTGAAAAAGCCTGACTTGTAACGCCATGACGAAACCATTTTCATAACTTTAGTTTGTAATGGTGTAATTTTAGCGTCAGTCGTAGTCGGATATTGTGCATTAAGTACGGTCTCAAAATTTTTCACTTTGTCAACCATAGCAGGCGTAAGCCATGGGGTCAGTGGATTTTTCCTTAAGTCGAATTTTTCCCAACTGGGATCAAGCCAATCGTTTAGAGTCGAAGGAAAAGAAAAACCAGCAGCTACTATCTTTTTGTAAAGTTCTGAACCTTGAGTAGGCACAGGACTATATAAATAAATGATAATTTCGGTAGCCGGATTGATGGATTTAATATCCTTAATAAATGCAATTTCGCTATCAATTTGTTTCATGACTTGTGACTCACTTTCTCCCGGAAATCCTAGTACGAAGGAATATTCAGGAATAATGCCAAAGCGTCCAATCCGATCAGCAAATGCTTTAATTTGAGCACCTGTTTGTTTGCCTCCTTTATCAATACTATCTAAGATATCGTCACTCCCGCTTTCAGCCCCAAGGAATATCATTTTGCAGCCAGAATTGGCCATTATTTGTAGTGACTCGTCAGAGTATTTGTCAATAGTGTCAATCCTCCCTTCGCCCCACCAAGTCATATTATAGGGTGTAATAAGTTTTGAAAACTCAACAGTTCTTTTTTCTGAGACAAAAAAGTTATTGTCATGAAATTCAATTGAATCACCTCCATATGTTGACCTTATTAATTCAATGTCTTCTATAATTTTTTGTGCAGATTTTCCTTTCCATCGTGCTTCAAAAATAGGAACGACAGCACAAAAAGAGCAAGAAAATGGACATCCAATACTTGAGTGATAAGCAATTGTTTCCTTTCCTAAATGTGTAGGGCGCAAATAATTTTTTATTGAGTAAAAGTCATTCAGTTTGTCATAAGGTAATCGGGGTAGTTCGTCTTGTAAAACGAGTGTTTGTTTTTCAGTTTTTACAATGTCGCCGTTTTCAAGTTGGTAGATCAGATTTGGTATGAATTCGAAAGAACTGTCAGTTTCCAACGAATTTAGGAGAAACGGGAATGCATTGTCTCCCGGACCATTGATAATAAAATCAACGATATCACTTTTTATACAGACCTCGTATTGGTTAGATGCGAAATAGCCGCCCCATATATTGGTAATGTTAGGGTAGTGTTCTCTGATTTTATTTGTTATTGGAATGGCTTGCTTGAGTTGTGGACCAGGCATTACAGTACAACCAAAGTAGGCAAAGGAGTCAGTATCTAAATATTGTTTTATCTTAAGCCATGGATTATCTTCTCGATTTCCATCAACGATTACCCAATCCCATGTCTCATTTATACTTGCCGCAATTTGCAAAATAGAATTAGGAATTCTAAAATTTGCGTTAGAGACAGCTCTAGGGTTAAATAAAAGAACTCTTCCAGATTTGGTGGACATATATCCAGTATTTTGGTACAAAATAACGAACTTTCGCTCTTTGATTGCAGAGTTTATAAATTTTATCTATATCATTGATTTAAGCTATGAACCGATTGATCATTTTTTTGAAGTGGTGTGATTATTACCTTCAGAAAATATTACCAAATTTTATATCGTCTGGGTTTAGAAGGATTTCATCAGCTTTTATTACACCATTTCATTTCTCATATGCTACTGGACATTTTTGGAGTAGTCTACTAAAAAAGTCAATAAACAAGAAGGGTAGCCCGATTCCTTGGTATACGTACTCATTAATTTCTTATTTGGAGGGACTTGATTTTAATGAATGTACGGTCTTAGAAATTGGTGCAGGCAATTCTTCGTACTGGTGGGCAGAAAGAGCAAAGCAAGTCATCAGTTTAGAAAGTGATCGTAAGTGGTATGACAAGCTTACGACAGGCAATACGTTTGGCAATCTAAAATTTAGATTTTTGAATAATTTGAGTTCGAATAATTTGCTGAATGAATTCGAGGACCTGAAGAGTTCAACTTATGACATTGTTATTCTGGATGGTATGGATAGATTGGGCCTGATGAGCAATTGTTTAGAGATGCTTTCTCCTAGAGGTATATTGATAGCCGATGATACAGATCGATATGATTATTCTACTATACTAGAGGGAACAGGAATAAATAAAATTGATTTTCATGGTTATTCTCCATCTGTTGTTTTACCAAAAACAAGTAGCATTTACTTTTATCAATCTTGTAATCTTCTATTAAATTATGAGCGCTAAAGTTTCGATCATTGCATGTCTGCTAAGTTGTGTTTTTATACTGTCTCATTGTGCAACAGCTAAAAAGCACGCTAGTAAAGAGTATGATTTAATAATTAATTTGAGGTGGGTAAAATCTTATAAACAAGAAACAAGAGATAAGGTAGAAATAGGATTAAAATGGGTGCTTTCTTATTTGGGGGCGATGTTACCAAAAGATCCTCAAGAACAAGTTTTCGTTTGGAATGACAATAATGATTTGGAATTGAATCTTTCCGGAGCCGGATTTACAGTTTCTTCTCAAAGGTCTCTGAATAGAATTTTAAAAGAGTATAAATTGACTGAAGAATATCAATTACTTGGCAGTATGGATGTAGGTCGGTTTGTTATGTTGAGTTTTAATTTTAGCGATAATTATTATGCCATTACAGGAGTGGAAAAAAAGTATAATAAATTCAAACAAAAATATAAATTCAATCCACAAGATCAAACGCACCTCTTACCTGGACAATCTGGTGTCACTAATGGTTTGCGAAAGCTGTATTTTTCAAATGGAAAATCAGTTAATGAGCTTGCTCATATTGCAGAAGAAGGTCATGGTGATAATTTAGAAGAGTTTTATCCTAAGGAGTTCGAGGTCTTTGATTTTATGAGTAATGGACAACCAAGATTTGCAGTATATAATTCACAGGGTAATTTAAAGCAAGGAGGAGACCCATTCATATCTTTTGCAGGAAAACCTTCAAAATGTATGTGGTGCCATGAATCAGGCGTTCAATTACCATTTAGATTGATAAATGAATACCCAGAGAATCCAGAATTGTTAGCCGATTTTAAAAATCTTGTAAGCAATCAGAATAGGCTATTATTCAACTATTATGAAGGATTGACTACGGAAGTAGATACGTTTAGGTTCGATAAACGCAGCCATTATTTAGCAGAGCTTCTTTACATTACATATCAAGACCCGCCTAAATTAAGAGCAGTAAATGAACTAAAATTGATTGGGCAAATAGGCAAAAGAAAAGACTTGAAAGTAGTTGACAGTGTACATCATGAGTTTAAGTTTTTAAAAAACCTAGTGTCAAGAAATGAACTTGACAAACATCTACCTTATAAGTCGGTATTGGGTTTTGATGCTAGAGAGACTAAGCTGAATTAGCTGGGTGTATATTAAAGTTGAATTAAATAGACTGCATAATTTTCTCGCTTTACGATTCCTTCACTAAAGGTTTTAAGGAGCGTTACGGTTGCTGAGTTAAGCTTAAATTCTTTTTCTGTAGCTTCAAAGAAAATATCCTCTCCATGATACAGTAAAACACTTTTCCTTAGATTTTCCTTCTTCATGTAAGCCATGGTTTCATCAACTGATTTTTTAAGATCAAACTGCTTGTCTAAGCCTCTTGCTTTAAAAAGTTGATCCCATTCGCAAAAAATCACGCTGTCTTGTATATTTAAAAAATACACTGGTTGACTATGGTAGTTTCTAATAGAGATACAATTACAGTATGCATTTGATACTAAGGGATAATCCTGATAGCCATTGTTATCCAAAAATTCATAAATAGATTTAGTAGCAGAAAAGGGTCTTTTTATATCTGAAATTGTATGGTAGACCCCAGAGGCAATCTGAACAATAAGAATAATTCCTAGAAGTAAAGGTCTATACTTGAGAATAAAGGGTGAAGGAATCCAAACGAAGTTTTCTGTGGATTCATTAGAATCCATCCATTTAAGAGTGATTAGGAAAAGTAACAATACACCTCCATACCTTACTCCTGCATGTAATTGCGTTATTATATATATAACAACAATAGTAATAGCTAATACGTACCATACAGATAACAACCAACTACTTTGCCATCTAAACATAAATGGAAATAACCAAGACAACAAAACCAAGGGTGCAATGAACCATTTAAACTGATATGTTAAGATATTGGTATTCCAAAAAAATGATGATCCAATATCTGGTACAGGCATTAACGCTTTGAAGAACAGCATGAGCGCATCAGCTAGTTTTTCAAAAGAGATAGAAAAACCAGTGTTTGAAACAAATGGATTATCAAATGGGGGAAGGATTGAGAATAATGACATTAGGAGCATGACAACTAAAATGAGTATTCCAGTTTTTGACCCTTTTATTTCATGTAGCTTAGATAGTCCGGTTTTAGTAATGATGGCGTTTGCAAAAAGCGAAGAAAATATTAAACCGAAAATGTGTGTATTTGCAATTAGTCCTAGGACAATACTAATTTTAATCCATGACTGTTTGTAATTTTTGTAATAGATAGACAAGCAAAATAGTAGTAGTATAAGGAGACCATAATTTCTTGTTATTACACCATATTCGTAGAGAGGGAAATAACTAAAAGCACAGGCATACTTTAAATAAGAGGGAAATGGAGCTTTTTTTACAAATAGTAGGACACCTGAAAATGTAATCATTCCATGAATGAGTTGTATAAGTAAGGTGTTTTCAGAAATGTAAGAAGCCGCATACATAATAAGAACCCATAAGAAAGGGTGACCGTCATACCTATAATTGTGGATTAATTCAACAAGACTGTTTGATTCTCTTGCTACTAACCAATGATGACTTTCATCCATCCACATCTCATGATTTATGATGCCGACAAATAGACACACAGCATAAATTAATAAGATGAATGAATTTGTATATTTATGTGTAATTATATTCTTTAGCATTTCATCAATAAATTGAAGCTAGTTAAACGACTGTCACTCTCTTTTTGAAAAGTGAATAACATAGGTAAATATGATACTAATTTATGACGAATAGACTTGTTTCAATTATTACACTTACCTATAATAGAAGAAATATTTTAGGTAAAAGTATAAAAAGTGCTTTAGAACAAACATATACTAATTTTGAGCTACTCATCTTAGACGATGGGTCAGATGATGGTACTTCAGAATTCATGCAGACATTTTCTGATAGCCGGATTAGCTATAAGTATTTAAATCACAGTGGGAATGTAGCAGCATTGCGTAACAAAGGAATGAAGCTAGCCAAAGGCGAATATATTGCCTTCTTAGATTCAGATGATTTATGGTCGCCCAATAAATTAGAAGTTCAGGTAAATTGCTTAGAAGATAACCCAGAGACAGGAATTACATTTTGTGGCACTAAGCGTTGGGATTCTTATGGTAACATCAAAGAAAATCATTTTAAGCACTTGGAGTATGATTCTGTGCCACAGAATCTTTTTAATGATTTTATAGTTAACAAATTTATCGTTGTTCCTTCCGCCTGTTTATTCAGAAAATCTGTTCTTAATCAATCTGGTTATTCCAATGAAAATCTAATAACTGGTGACACTGAGTTTATATCTCGAATACTTATTAATGAATTAGCGATAGTAGATAAAGATGCTTATGTTGAAATGACGCAAAATGGTGACAATATGACTAACTATATTCAAAAAGATAGTTACCATGAATATCAGTATATGCTCGATTACAATTTTGAAAGGAATCTGATCTCTCAGCCGATATACACAAAGATGTCAGCTCGTATGTCGTATTTATTAGCAAAACAATTGTTAGTTGAAAATAAGCTTAAGGAATCGCGCAAAGTTTTCGGTAAGACAATTCGAATGAATAAGTTGAATTATAAAGCGTGGTTTTATTACTTAAAATCTTATTTATAACAAGATTGAATTAATTTATATATGGCATCATTGAATAAACTCGCGAAAAGAATAGGGAAGCGATTCCTTCCACGATTTTATGCGTATTTGAAAGAGCAAAAAATGATGCGCTTTTATTCTACATTAATTAGTCAAGGAGATTTGTGTTTTGATATAGGTGCGAATATGGGGAATCGTACATCAGTGTTTTTAAAACTAGGCGCAACAGTTGTTGCAGTTGAGCCTCAAGCAAAGTGCATCTCGCATTTGGAAGAACTGTATAAAAATGATCAAAATGTCTCAGTAGAAACTTGCGCATTAAATGAAACATCAGGTAGTTCTATCATGTATATTTCAGATTTTGACCAAATTTCAACCTTGTCGCAAGAATTTGTTCAAAAATTTGGAGAGGGAAATGAATTAAGCTGGCCTTCGAAAGAAACGGTTGAAATGAAAACATTTGATCAGTTGATTGAACAATATGGTGTCCCTGATTTTACAAAAATTGATGTGGAAGGTTTTGAGTTAAATGTACTAAAAGGCTTGTCTGTTTCTATACCTTCTCTTTCTTTTGAATTTACAACGCCAATGAAATATAAAAGTATAGAATGCATTAAGCAATTGATGAGTTTGGGAGAGTATCAGTTTAAGCTTTCTTACTACGAAACGATGAAGTTCGACAGCCCCAAATGGCTTGATGATAAGCAAATCTTACAGCAACTCAATGTGATTCCAAAACACATTGTACATGGTGATGTCTATGCCAAATTAGTTAAGCATTAGCTTCATATTTTTCATAGAATTCAAAGATCTCATTTTCACTATAGAAGTGCTTTGTATACTTTGATTCTAACATGTTTGTTAAATAATCTTGGTTAAAAAAGATCTTCTTTTTAAACTTGTTGTATAGCTCTGCATATGGTTTTTGTTCTCCAATATTATGGGAATTTAAAGTAAATGTAGAAACGCCGAGAAAACGCCTAATCTCTTCTGACATCTTGTTATCGTTTAGGTCTGTGCGAAGTAATAGAACCTCAATGTTTTTATCTGTATAAGTGATAGATTTTTTAGTTACATCGAAAGACTTTTCAAATACATTAATTGATGTCATTCGAAGAAACTCTTTGTCAAACCATTCTAAAGGAAATTCATGTGGCAAGTATTTATAGTAGGCTTGTACTAATTGATCGATGTCTCCCTCCCACAGTTTTGGAGGGATGCCAAGATAATATTCGAAAGCCTCAAAGAAAGCAGAAATGTTTCTTTCTATTGGTTCTCTGACACTTGTAATGATTTTTAATGGTCTATTTGCTTTTATTCTAAACTGGTAGATAAGGTCTCCAACAGGCCTGCTCGCGGGCACAATTCCTCTTTCTTGACAACTTAGTTCGGCTTGTTCATTTATTTTCTTGTCTAGTGTATGTATATGATAAACAGGGATTGTTGTCTGATTATTTATAGAATGGTATATTGAACTAGAAGCTACCTTGGCCATGGTATACACTGCTACAGGAGTAATTTCTTGTTGTAATACTCGACAAGCTTTTCGATAGTTATATCGATCTATTATTTGATAACGCGCTATGGACTTTAGTTTTTTAATGTTTAAATATTTAGTTTTCTTATCGTATAGCATCCTGGTGCTCTACCAGTATCTGTTAAAAAGATGACTGTCGATTCATTAATAATGTAGGGACTTATTTTTTTATCTTTTGTGTTAGTCAATTGCCTGTTTTTATAATAGATTTGATTATCAGTTACGTTAATGTCATCAGTACTGTAAGTCGATACTTGAATCCCTGTCTTTCTCAATGTTTCACCAGTAATGCTCCAATAATAATATTGTAATTCTCCTTCTACTATTTTTAAATTGCTCATTATGAGTGGTGGTTTATGATTTAATTCGAAGTATTGATAGGCGCTAGTTAAATTCTTATTTGAGAAGCCTTGAATTGAAAACACAATGATAAAACCGACTACATAGTTAAAAGGCATACGATAGGCGTGTAGGCCTGAGATTAATACAAACACAATAAATAGCAATAAAATTTTTATAAAATTAAAGGGTAAGGCTAGATTGATTAAGTAATGAGTCGGGAAGGTGGTTACGAAAAGCAATAATGTAAGTATTATAAGTAAGGTACTTTGTTTTATTTTGTAATGAAAAAGTGATAGAATAGGAATGATAAGTATAAGTTTAGAATAACTACTGCTAGTCGGAGCAATTAATAAGCCAGCAATAATCCAAAGGGAAAATGAATATAGAATGTATGTTTTATTAAGCCGTGTTGCAGAAGCAGCTAGTGCAAAGATCAAAGACTTATATAAAACGAAGCTTAATGTATACAAGAAAGTACTGCTAATGAAAGGACTAGGATTTAGCAGGTCGTCTTTCACAAATGTGTTTTTAAAAAGCATAACAGTTGATTTTGCTTGAACTGTAAATCCATCATATATTAGACCGGCACTAGATGAGGGAAAAACATCTGCAAAATAATAGTGTAAGGTTTCAAAACTAATAAGCAGAGAAGAAGCTAAGATTAGTAATCCACAGGTAACAAAAATGTAACAAATGGTAGCAAAGTCTTTTTTGAAAAACAACCAAAATAATATGATTATTGGAAAAACTTTAATTAAAATTGCCACAGACCATAAAAGTGCAGCTAATGGTTTACGATTTTTTTCATAGGATAGTAGACCTTCAGCTAATAGAAAGAAAATAAAAAAATAGGTCTGGCCAAAGAGCAGAGTGTTTTTAATGGCTACCGCTGTTAGAATTATGATTATCGCATAGTGCCAAGCGTTAAGTTTATAGTAAGAGAAAAGACGGCATAGAGCTAAAAGGAATAATGATGCTCCAATTATATTATGTATTAATTTAGCTTCTGGCCAATCAAAATAACTGAGAGGTAAATATGCAATTGCAATAAAGGGGGTGTTAGGATAAAAATTTACAAACAGCTTGTTAATCCCAACGTCTTCGAAAAGCTGATTAAAATGAAGAGCATCATAAATGTCTGGTGTAAAATTATTTGCTAATATAGCCTTTCCACCTAAATAATAATTAGCAAAGTCATGTATTTGAAACGTATATGACTTCCAAAGATAAAAGGCAACCAAAATTATACTAGCTAACACAAAGCCTAGATATTTAGTGCGTTCACTTAGCATACCTCATTTTATTTCTAAAATAAAATGCCTTTAACACATGTTTAAGAGCGGTTACATTTAGATAGTTCTTAGCCACAAGAAATTGATGCCATCTTGTTTCATTATCTACCCACCTCAACGCGTAGTCATAATACTGTCGTGAATATGTTCGTTTAAAATCTCGATCACGGTCTGTAGACGTGGCCCAGTCTTTATCATATACTTGATCAGCTTCTATCTCTTGGTACATTGAGGTACCCTTAATGGGATAAGCTACTGTTATTGTAAAATGATTTGGTTGGCAATCTTTTAAATAGTCTACGGTCATAAAAATGTCTTCTTCTGTTTCACCTGGATAACCTAGCATAATAAACGTACCTGCTTCAATGCCTTTTTTCTTTGTTAGTTTAATCATGTCACTTACATAATTAACATCAACCCTTCTATCCATTAAATTGATGACTCGTTGAGATCCACTTTCTGCGCCAATCCATATTCTAAAACATCCTGCTTCTACAAGCCAATCGATTACCTCCTCTGTCATTCGATCTGCTCTTGTGATACATTCAAAAGGTATAATGGCATCCTGTTTTTTGAGCTCGTCTTTAAAATCCTCCAGCCATTTATGACTGACTGAGAAGACATCATCTACAAACCAAATGGTGTCTGGATTATAGTTGTCTTTAAGTGTCTTCATTTCTTGAGCTACGAGGGCTGGCGATCGCCTGCGGTAACTTTGGCCATACACTGCAGTGCTACACCATTTACATGTATAGGGACATCCTCGTTGTGTACTTATGGTCATTGCACTTTTGCCATGATTTTGCTTCCAAGTGTCTAGATATGGTTGCATATCTATCATTTTCCTGTTTGGCAAGGGGAGATCATCAATAGGTCTGATTCTGGTCCTCTCTTTGGTTTGTATGACTTCTCCTTGACTGCGGTAAGCTAAGCCGTCGATGTGAGCGAATTCCTGATCGTTGCCTTGCTGAATAGTTTGTATGATCTCCAACATTGTTTGTTCGCCTTCTCCAATCACGATAATATCTGCACCAATATTTAGATAATCTTCAACATTGTGTCTCACATCAGGACCACCCAAGACTATTTTTGTGCCCGCACTATGCTTTTTTGTATGTTGAATCGTTTCATTAATATTTACCTTCGTCATCAAATTAGTATACAAGGCTAATATGCTAGGCTGCTGTTTTTTGATGTGATCTTTGAATATTTCTTTTTTGGAAAATGTGGTGTCAAAGACCTCGTGTTGCAATCCATGTTTTTCTAGCCACGCAGAGATATACAGTATCCCAAGCGGAGGATATGGCTTCATGATCTTCTGCTCTTTAGCATCTTCATAAATATAATAACCGTGGGATAGAATGACTGTCATTTAATTTTTTGCAAATGAATTAGAAAATGATCCGATTTATCAGGCCTATAATTTAACAGGTACAAAATCTTGTCGATCAACAAAAGTGGGAAAAGTAATTTACTATTATTTAAAAAGGAAGGTACATATCCTATTGATTTTATCTTAACAATATCAAAACCTTTAAATGCAGTCGCTACAGCATTAGGCCCAAAGTAGTAAGTTTTGATCGTTTGCCCGTCAACATTAACGGCTAACACTTTATCTTTTTCTCTAGTTTTTGAAATAGTCGCTTGCCGGTTGACCACACGGTACCAGTTATCTATGATCGATTTAGTGGGCATGATGACTAAAACAATATGTGCCTTGTCATTCAGATGCTCATTAAGCCAGGTACTAATGAATGCCAATTGATTGTAGTCGATGCAATTGAGCCCACCAAAGTTTGAAAAGACAAGGTCAAATTTTGTCTTTTTATCTAAAGAAGGTTGCCTTAAATCAAGTTGGGAAAAAGTAACTTCAAGCTTGTTTTGTTTTGATTTTGCCTTTGCAATATTGAGCATTGCATCTGAAATGTCAGTAGCTAAGACACGATAACCCAAGCGTGTAAGAAATTGTGCATCTTCACCAGTCCCACAGTTCAGCTCTAAGACATTGCGATTCGAATGTTTGGCTTTAAGTTTTAATATATAATCCCATACTCGTTTGCGCTGCACTTGTCCAATTTTCGAATATGTAAACTCTCGATCATAGGCTTCTGCAGCATTGTCAAAGTCCGCACTCATCTTAAATATAGCTTTGAAGCTTTCTTTTATTCAGCAGTGCTAATGGAAAATGATAAACCATCCTAGCTATATCTTTCAAAAAAGAGTCTTGCTTAGAATTCAATTTTCCGGTGGCCCTCATGAAACCTTTCTTGATTCGATAACGATTATGGACATAACGATGTAGTACTTTGTAAAATATTGGTGGATATGTATTTTGAAACATCATATCAAGATCGTCTGAATCTGTCCAGTTCGATTTGAGCACTAAGTCCGCTTTGACCTTTTCATAAAAGGAAGTCCCTGGTAGGGGATAAGAAACTGATATGCCGATATCGTCGGGCATTAGATCCAGCACCATATTAATGGTTTGTTGGACTTCTTCCCACGTTTCAGTGAGGTAACCGAATTGGAGGAAGAACGCGACGTTTACATTTCTTTCTTTGAGTTTACGAGTTGCCGTGTAAATCTGGTCTACGGTTGTGCCTTTGTCCATGGCATCCAATATTCTTTGAGAACCACTCTCTGCACCTAGCCAAATAGTATCTACGCCACTTTCGGCTAATGCATCCAAGTTGTCATCTTTGAGCATCAGGTCAGCTCGTGACTGGATTTTATATTTAAAGTCTAGTCCTTTCTCATTTTTTAAATCTCTAAACCGTTGTACCCAGCCTGGCTTAAGACCAAAAATATCATCGCACATCCAAAAGTAATCAACACCATATGTCCTTATCAAATAGTCTATTTCTTGAATAACATCTTCAGGAGATCGGCTATTATATCGGTTACCATAAATCGGTTTGGCACACCAATTACATTTATACGGACACCCTCTTGTCGTTGCAATGTTAAGCTGCAGGGCTTGGCCTTTTGTAGACCAAATAGAGCGATACGCTTCTATATCTATATCTTCTCTACTTGGAAAGGATAGCTGATCAAGATTTTTCGTTACTTGACGATTAGCATTTTTTGATACACCATTTTTATCGTTGCGACTAATTCCTAAAACCGCATTAAGGTCGCCATCCTTTTTTATGGTTTCCAATAATTCGATTAGCGTTAATTCACCTTCTCCGTGAATAATAAAGTCTGCTCCTTTTTCATGATAGAGTTGAAAGTGATCCGTCGCGTCGGAGCTATTACAGATGACAAGGCATCCATGTTCTTTTGCTTTAGCAATGATATCAAATGTAGCCTGCTGCATGGTTGACAGGCACATCTTAGTCAGGTAGTTAAACCCATCATCATATAGTATAAGGTGAGTTGGTTTTAGTGAAGTTATTTCTTCATAGATCTCCTCATGACTTTTTACCAAATTGTTGTCAAAGACCGTTGTCTCAAAGCCAGCTTTTCTAAGTTCAGATGCCGCATAAAGAGTGCCTAAGGGTGTATAGGGTTGAGCTATTTGCCATTGTTTAACATCATATTGATAATAGTATGTATTTGCAATCAGAATGCGCATAAGAGCTAAGCAGGTGTTTTAGTAATATTGGAATTATACTTTCTAAGTGTATTTTTTTGGTGATTCGAATCATGCACTTTGATTTGATCAAATGTAGACCTGTACATTAATTCGAAATCTTTGTTTTTTTTGTTATTATACTTTAAGTGATTTCTTAAAACGGAAGCAGACCTAATTATGTAATTGAGAATCGATCCCAAGGGATTATTCAAAATGAGTTCAGTCCAGCGTTTGATTTTACTTTTATTGAATGGTCGTTCAATATAATTCGTATCGTCGATACTGATATTGGGCAAATAGGTCTTGTACCATGTATTGGCAAGCAACAACTGATCATATAAGTTTTTACTACTGATTGGTATTAGTGTCGCAAGCTCAGTTGCCGTATATAGGTTTTGCTCTTCAATAGTTAAATTCTCATCAGAGATAAAGTAGTTTGTACAGAAAAGCTCTTTTCGGTTTTTTAGAATTAAGAACTTGTATGCTTTAACAAAGAACTTTGCTAGCCAAATTTTTCCGCTTTTTGCAAAAATAAAGTAGTCGATATCTGCATCATCTTTCATAACTCCTTTGGATAAACTTCCAGAAATACAAACGCCTGAAACAAATGGAATATTCAATATTATATGACCATGCTTCACACTCGTCTCATGATGTCCAAATGCATTCTTTTCATACTTTATTCTATCATGAACCTTTTTTTCAAGATGCAGGAGTCCGTAATAATCTTGAAATGAATATGCTGAATTAGTAGCGATAAGTTTTTGAAGAGCTATTTTAATTTCTGATTCTTCGGCCTTAGATTGTAAAAATCGATGAATCTCTGAAACGTTCAAAGGGTGATCAAATAAATCAAAATAATGCAGGCATTTTAGTACCTGAAGTTCCAATTCACTTATTTTTTTCTTTGAACTCAATGATAATATTTACAAAAACGGAAATGTACTTATTTACTAATAGTCAACCAGATATTTGACATGGGCTCTGTAGGAATTATTAGTGTACGATTGACAATTCTTAGTATCAAAAGTACAATTTTTTAAACCATTATTGTACGGCTTGTGCTAGCACTCCATTTTTGTAAAAATACAAGGATTATAGCTGTTTTGATGTAAAATTAGGTCAAAAAAGAAGGCTTACTACTTTGGCTTATACTTAGACTGATCTAAAAGTGCCTGATTATCCTCCCATTCGATAAGTTCATTCACAGTCACTTCTGGATGTCTAGCCATAAAGGCTTTCACAACTTTCCACCCGATAAAATTAGCTGTTCGTCCTGGAGCATCGCTAGGCATACCAGGGCTGTCAGGACTAGGATTGATTAATTTATTGATTTGTTTAAAGTTAGTCTCGTAAAAGAGATTTTCTCTGAGGAGGTGTGACCAGATTTGGGCTTGGTTTTGCTCACACCAGTCGAATTGAGCTGCTGTGTATTCCATGATAATGCTGTCATGAGCAAAGGGAATAAACTGTTCGAGTAAATAGGCTTTCTTGCCATGATGGATCATATGATCTAGCAGCCGGTTTCCTTTAGGTCGACCCATGCGGTCATCTAAAATGGTCTCCATCACCTTCTTTGTTAGATGATCCTTATTGAATGTGCGTGTGATGTATGCAGAGAATGCTGAATTTTGAGGAGACAGCTGTTCATAAGGGAAGGCATCGCCTAAAAACATATCCAAGCCAATCCCAATCCCATCTACTCCATTGTCATCAAACACAAAACATTGGTATGATAAACCACCAATAAAAGTATAGAAATTTGGTATCGTTGTTTTACCAGTCGCCTGCTGAAATAGATCAATACTAGCTGCTAATTCTTTTTCAATATTTGTTAAGTCTGGATATAATGAGTCTGTTTTTACCTTTAACTCAGCGATGAATTCGTCTTCTCTGAATACATCCAATTGTGTTTCATCTATGCTCCCATCTTCGCTCTGAAGTTGGATAATATTTTTAAAATAAATATCTGAAAAGGCTGGATACGATTCTCTTATTTTCTGAATAGTAGAAGTAAATAATTCTTGATCAACTCTGTCGATTTTTATATCAAGATCTGATTGTGGGACTGGAATTTTATCCTCTGTACAGGAATAGATGAGGGCACATACGATTAGCACCAAACATCTCCTCAATGTATATTTATAATCTGCTTTTTTCACATGGGATAAAACGATAATAAGTGTGTTTTAAGTGCATGTAAAAGAAAAACACGTAAGGCACATAAGTCTAGTTGAGCTTTTACAAGGTACTTAAGGAGTCAAGTGTCGTTTCAAAATCAATAAAAAGTCTAAGTTATCGGTGTTAAACTGAGAACAAAAGTTCCCGTTTTTAGGACAATGCATGGGGTTTGTCTTCAAATGAACCCACCAAACCTTCCTTAAAAAGGGAAGCCTTATCCTCCTTCCTCAATGTATTCTGAAGTCGATTCAGATCAGTCTTCTCAACAGTGATTTAAACGTGATATCAAAATGGTAACTAATCCAACCAAGCAGGACGCTCAGTTCCTGCCCCTTCTAGGAATAGACATTCACAACACTCCGGTGGCCAATTACGCCGATTGAAAATAGAACACGGGACAATGCCATTAAAATTAGCTCTGTATTCAGATGCGATAACTCGAGCACGAACGGTATCCACAGCTGCAACATCAAAATAGCCCAGCACTAGTTCATCTTCGTCGTTGATATTTATAATGTTGCCTGGCAAGGGTGCTGGCGGTAAATCGAAAACTGTTCCAGCTTGATTTGCCAATGACTTCAATCGACTCCAATAGATAAAACTTTCTTTTGTGATTGAAAATTGATACGTATTAAACACATAGAGTGCTCTAAAGTCATTAGGAATGTGATCACTTTTTTGTGAGACTTTCTGTTCGATTAGACGATTACCTGAGATGTTTTCTGAACTTTGTAATGTCAAATTTTGCGCATTTGGCGGATCATAAACGTAACAACTTTTAGACATATGCAGAGGCCCACAAAATTCTTCTGGGAAAACGGATAGGCCGTCCGTGACCCACCGTAAATATGTTTCTTGCCCATTTGTATTCATTGGTAAGGGCGTATCAACATACACATTTATAGCCTTTGAAGATCGCTCTATACCTTGAGCTGTTGTAAATATTTCTTCTTCAAACCTTACATAATTACTATCCGCCTTCACAGGTATTGGCATCTTTGTGGGCAATGATCTATAAACTTCTCCATCTGCTAAAGTAATCTCTATACTATATTCTTGTCCTACTTCTATCGGGACATTCTCCAAAACATACACACCATTTGATGATTCAATGTATTCATATTCGTTATTAAGTATAATATTAGCGTTTGTAACCGGATCGTTAAATTTTAGTCCAAAACGTTGTGTTCTAGTCAAGATGATTTCATGTGGACCACTCGAGTTAGATAACACGCCATCGACAACTAATAGCTTTTCAACATCCTCTTCATTAATATCAAATTCGAAGGGTTCAAGACATTGCGAAAATATCAAACAAATCAATATGCCGTAGAATGAGATTCGCATTACCATTTAAAATTATAACTGATCGAAGGGACTGGTGAACCAACGACTGATAATTTCAGCGCATTCGTTCGAGAGCCTAATTCTTGTTGATAAAAAATCGAGAACGGATTACGACGACCATAGACATTGTATATTGAAATATTGATGTCACTTTGCCAACGGGCACTTTTTAATCGATTCACTGTAAAGGTATAACTCAAGTCAAGTCTGTGATAATCGGGTAGGCGAAAATTGTTCCGACTGGTAAAGTTAGTCACGACAATGCCTTGTAGAAAATAATTGGAAGAGACACCCGTAATTGGCCGACCGCTATTGTATACAAAGTTCATACTAAATCGATCACGCTTCGTCGCCTGCCAATCTAGCGACATTTTGGCTGAGTGTGGTTGATCAAAATTTGAAGGAAACCAGTTACCAAAGTTGATTTGCGCAGTCCCTTGTGGTGTGCGGTGCTGGGATCTGGAATAACTGTAAGACATGCGACCAGTAAATGGGCCTTTCGTTTTATTAAGACTAACTTCTGCTCCTACCACTCTCCCTTCTCCTCGGACAACTGATGTTTCTAAATGAGGGTTAAGGATTAACTCTGCGAAGTCTTCGTAATCTAATGTATTATCTAATGTCTTATAATAGCCTTCTGCTGAAAAATCATAACCTGACTCCAAGGTGAAAAAGAATCCTCCCGTCACTCCACGCAGGTGCAGTGGTTTTAAATGTGTATTACTAACTTGCCAAATGTCAACCGGAGTGGGAGTAGCTGTATTGGATATTAAGTGCATGTATTGATTAAGGACATTATAGCTCAGTTTAATTGATGAATGTTTAGTTAGGGAATATCGTAAAGAAAGCCGTGGTTCGAGTCCGCTGTATTGATTTACTTTTCCTGAGCTGATTATGGTTTGACCAATAATATCTTCCAGTTCTAGATTTGAAGTTTCGCTGTATTGATTAATGGTAGCAGGGCCGATTTGTTGAAAAAGACTATAGCGAAGACCCCCATTTAGGCTAAGGTTTTTTCCAATTTCAAATTCATCATTGATGTAGATGGCAAACTCTTGTCCATTTTCCTTGGGCACCGATCGTTCTTTAATGATTGAATTTGGAACAGCTATGAGATCTTCATCTTTGGTTGTGTAGCGGATAGCATCTAGACCAAACTTTAAGACATGTTGACCAATAGAATTTAATACTTGGGCTTTAGCATTCACATATTGTATCCCTGAGGTGAGAGAAAAAGCAAGTGTTCCAGATGGTTCGAATTGTTCATTATCTAAGCGACCATAGGCAAGGTCTGTTGAGATAGACAGTTGATCATTTAGGATATGTTTGAATTGAATATTGCCGATTCGATTTTGCCAGGCATAGCCAAATTCATCAGAAAATTGAAAGAGGTCACTGCTCTGAAAGTAGGCGGCATTTAGTTTTGTGTTTTCGCTAAACTTATGGCTTAACTTAACATTCATGTCGTTGAACTTGGCTTTGCTTTGAGCGATGTCAAGGTCACTAAGATCTCTGATTAACCATTTTGCGTAGGATACTCTTCCGGCTAACAAGAGCGATGTCTTTTCTTTTGCAAGAGGAATTTCTGCAGTTAACTTACTAGAGATTAACCCTAAAGAACCTGAAACACTGACTTGGTCCATGCGGGCATCTTTAAAGGTCACATCTAACACTGAGGCTACTCTTCCACCATAGTTGGCAGGAATATGGCCTTTATTGAGTGAGCTTAACTTAATGATGTCAGGGTTAAAGGACGAGAAAAAACCAAGGACGTGAGATGGATTGAAGACAAGCGCATTGTCTTGTAGAATCAAGTTTTGATCTATCGATCCGCCTCTAACATTGTAGCCAGAAGAGCCTTCCCCAATGGTGCTGACGCCGGACAAGCTTAACAAGCTTTTGACTATATCTGCCTCTCCCATAAATGTCGGCAGTTTTTTGATTTCCTTTTTATTCAAGACCTCAAGTCCGGTAATTGTCTCATTTACATTATGCTCTGTGCCTTTTCCAGAGATGACAACTTCTTCTATCAAGTGAGCTTTTTGGTCTGCCATAATCTCCCAATAATCTGACGAATACACATCGATGGGTTGAATAATGGTCTCATGAGAAAGAGATGAAATAGTAATACTATACTTGCCTGCAGGTAAAGTAAATTCAAAGTCACCATAGCTATCCGTCACAGTGAAAGCACCAGTGGTTTGATTCATGATTAAGGCATCTGCTATCGCTTCGAAGGTGATCTTATCTTGGATGCGTCCTTTAATGACAATATCTTTTTTGGAGGGATTCGTTTTGTCACCAATGGTTATCGTCTCACTTGAAGTTGACGTTTGCTTATCATCTGCTAGCTGAGTTTTCTTTTCGCCTTGATTATTCGTGACGATCTTTTGTGGTGCGATTACAATTTTATCATACCGATTCACGACATAATCAAAGGGGACATCTTTTAAAATGACATTCAAGACATCTCTTATTCTAGCATCCTTGAAGCTAAATGTCACTCGGTTGTCCGGAAATAGATCTGCATTGTATTTTATATCAAGACGGTGACGCAGATTAAGATCTCTCAGTACAAATTCAATCGTTTCATCTTCATAACCACCTTTGACTCGGGAATCCAAAATGTTAGAATCTTGGGCTTGGAGAATCAAACTGCAGCAAATGAGTAAGAAAGACCACACGATTTGTTTCATGAGAAGGCAAGATATGATTTGTCGTCGCAAAAAAGCAAATAAAGACCTAAGCGATTCACTTCTTTATGGCTGCCGCTGTAGGTCTCCGAACCAACGGCATTGATATTATTAGATCTCCTTGGAACGGAGTCCAACGAGGGTGTATTTTGGAAAAGCAACTTTATCATAAAGCCTGACTAACTTAGGTCTCTTGCTCATCAACTTGATGCCTATCTCTTTTGTCATGCGATTGATGTCTGGCGAGGTTTCGCGAATGACCTCATCTAAGTTTCTCGGAATAAGCCTGAACTTTTGTAAATTAGAATTTTAAAATTGTCAACATGAGTTCTTTTAGAGTAGAATTCGAGATAAGAAGATTAAATCTATACAAATGAAACAATACCTACTACTAACTGCGAGCATCCTCTTTATAGCCTCTTGTTCAACTTCACAAAAAGTCGTAGATCAGGTCATGGAGGAACAGCCAATCGAAGTGATTCAATTGGATTGGGATGAATTGAGTAAGACAGAGCCTTATAAATTGACAGAGCAATGGGAGCCGGTGCCTGAGAAGGTGACGCCAGGCTATTTTACAGCACCGCCTTCAGATGCGGTCGTGTTATTTGATGGTTCGGACTTGAGTGCATGGCAACACCCCGAGCATGGCTATGGCGCGCGTATGGATCAGGTTGAGTCAATATTGAACGCTAGATTAAAAGCACCAAAATACACAGCTGCAGATTGGACCGTAAAAGATGGGGCGATGATTGTGAAGCCAGGGACAGGGGCGCTAGAGACGAAGCAAAATTTTGGAGATATTCAATTGCATGTTGAGTGGTTAGCTCCAGTCGACCCAGGCAAGGAGGATCAGGGCTATAGTAATAGTGGCATTTTTTTTATGGGATTATATGAGATACAGGTTTTGAATTCTTATGAAAATGCGACTTATTCGAATGGGCAGGCTGGTGCGTTATATAAGCAGCATATGCCATTGGTCAATTCGAGTCGACCACCTGGAGAATGGCAATCTTATGACATTGTTTTTAATGCTCCTCGGTTTGATGCAGCAGGAGAAGTGACAAAACCGGCAAGCTTAACGGCGTTTCACAATGGTGTGCTAATACAGAATCATACTGAGCTTGAAGGGCCATGTGTATATATTGGGAAGGCGCATTATATTCCACATCCGGAGAAGATGCCTTTGTTGCTACAAGACCATGGTAATTTAGTGCGGTTTCGGAATATTTGGGTGAGGGAGTTATAAAAGAGAAATCAAAATGAAAATTGGATACTGATGCGAGGTAGAAAACCTCGTAATTCCGTTTCTGTGAAGAAGGATCAAACGGCTGGCGGGTTGATATTTTTAGGGGACTACGAATTTACGAGCGTCACTCCTTCGCGGAATGCCTTTCGTAAGAAGCTAAGTTTGAGCAGAACTGAAGCTTATTCATCTTCTTCAAGTTCGTTTAATTTGTTAATGAGAATTAATTTATCATCTACTTTCTTCGGCAGCTTCACGTATTCAGTTATCAGCTCGTTATGTGGTTCCAATAATTGGTTCATGTATTCATCTTTGAGATGTTTAATTGTCCCAGTTTTTGTATCAAGGATATAGGCCCTCTCTTTATTAGAAGCAATGGCGCCTATGGCACCAAAAGCGGCACTTGCATTTGGATCAGAGAATTTTGACCTGAAGAAAAGAAATCTACCACGATTTTCACACTTCACAAATGATTGCGCATTATATTGAAACGCTACTACATTTAAATACAAGTCAGTACCATCTGAATAAAACAAGTCTTTTATTTTTTTCTTAGTACTTGCTCTTTTAATAATATAGGATTTATGTTTTTTACCCTTTTCTTTCATTGTGATATTACCATAACTTACGGCGACCCCATTTAATAGATCTGACTCATTTGCATAAAAGCCCTCCTTTAGATGGTTAGCATTAAAGTCGTAATATTCAACGTTGAGATCTTTGGTGGCTGATAGGCCCATAGGAACAACGTCATCTTTTGTTTCGTTAAATTCTATTAGACATTCCTGAATTGCTTTTGTAATTCTTTTCCCGTGACCTTTTGTGACATCCATCCCACCTTTCTCGACTTCTTTTGAACAAATTCCATAATCCATCATGACATTATCTTGCTCTTTAAAAAATTGTAATTCTAAGAAGCCGATCTCTTTTGTCATTCTTATTTGTTCGCTAATCCAGAGTTTATTAACGGATAAGATGTATTTGTCTTCTGGATTTGATTTAACAAAGGAACGACCTATGAATGTAGACAATGATTTGACTAAGGAATCTTCTGTAACGGCATCTCGTTTTTTATTCATCATGCCTTTATTTACTTGTCCTATGTATTCCTTATTTATTCGATTATCTAGGACTTTTGATATTTGATAATCTAATAAAAGTTCATCTGATTGAATAAAGGGTAATTTGACAACATGCAATTTCTGTGCTTTGCAAATTTGAGTTAAGCTAATGAATAGAAAACAAAAAATAATATGTTGTGTGCATCTTGTAAAGAGAATTCTTTTCATAACGTAAAAATTAGATTTTTTTTGTTCTACTTAAACGTGTTTGTTCTAACGCAAAGTAAGTTATTTACAAAATAGAAAAAAATTAAATAAAAATGGAGTGTTTTAACAAATCCAATTTGACATGATCTAGTTGCAACCTTTAGTGTCAATTTCCAACCTTGTCCCTAATGACCGTGTAAACCCAGCTTCTAAGCCTATAAAGTTTTTGGCACTTAATCGCAATTCAGATGGAACTATCATTTTAATTCGATGCTAGAATACACTTAATTGGCTAATATTTTCTAAGCATTCAGCCTCAATAAAAACCGTTCAATCTGCCGTCTATGACGAAGAATGTGCACAATTGCGTGTTCCATTAATTGCTCTACGTCGTACCGCTGTCCCCAACTCACATGCATTTTTTCATCTTCTCTATATTCTTCTAACGAGATCTCAGGATAGTCATGAAACAGCGATTCTACAGACCTAAACATTTTATCTAAGCCAGCACAAAATCCTGTCGTTGTTTGAAATGAAGCAGAAGTCGCTGGCTCTAATTTTTCACCTTGGTGATTTCTAATAGTGATACTATAATTATGCCCAGCTCTAATAACATGGACTAAGATTGTCTCTATTGATCGACAATCTTCATCTGTTGTTTCATAATCGACAATGTCTGTTAATTCTGTTGGACTAATTGGCCGGATGAGCTTTTTTAATGACTCAATAGCTCGTTCATATTCATCTAAAAGGGCACCAATCGCTCCGTTTGTTCTGTATTGTTTCGCTTCCATAATTCTTATTGCTTTGATGGTTGATTTAGTGAATAAATTTTGGCTTGCTCATTGTTGATTCCAAAAATAAATTGTCCATTTCCAATTGGTTGAATACTCCGAATAACTCCATTGATAAAGAGTCCACTTTCAGTATTGCTAAGTGCTCTATATGTCTTGTCTGCTTGTTGTAATAGAACTAAACCATACGAAGCGTCCTTATTTCCAAAGCTACTTGTAAATCCCATTTCGTTACCACCAATAATTAAGTCGGTTCGGTTGTCACCATTTAGATCTGCTACTACAATTGCATTGCTTGTTGAATATTGTGCTTCGATAGGTAAGGCTTGTTTTGTGAAATTAAATTGTCCATCATGTTTAAAAATTACAGAGCGAAGTTCAGTCGCCTGACCCACAAGCCGAGTTTGGGCAGAAAATGAATCTGATATTAGCCACCGAGCAAATCGAGCGTTAGAACTCAATTGTTTTTTTAATTGTGGCACCTGTTTTATGAGTTCGTCTATGCTAGCTAAATGTTGCTGTTCGTCGTATTGAATCATTAAATTTGATGTCCCAGTTTGCTCTGGCTCAAGCATGTTTAAAGACATCGGTTTTGCTTCTGAGGCTTTTATGAAATGATTCGTACCAACATTTCCAGCAACAATATCGAGATCCCCATCATCATCCATATCAGCAATTGCCAGTGATCTCCACAAGCCTTCTGAATGGTCTATTTCGCGCTTAGAAAATCCATTCTCTTGATTTATAAGAATTGTGATTGGCTTCCATTCAGCGGCTATAACTAGATCTGAATCACCATCTGAATCAATATCTACCCAAGCCGCATCTGTCACATTGCCTAGGGTCGTCAATGCTTCGTTAAATGGTTTGAAGTGTCCTTTCCCGTCATTCACCATGATCGCAGAAATTGAGCTATTGCTTTTCAAACTATGAGACTGACTTGGATGTCGAGAGCCCACAAAATAATCTATGTCACCATCTTGATCAAAGTCAGCAACACGAATTGTTGATGGATTATCAATTGGTGAAAATTCTGTTCTTTTTACAAAAGAATGTGTACCATCATTTATGTAATATCGAATAGAGCTTTTGGCTAGACCCACAGCATGACTGCCTACAATGATATCACTATCACCATCCCCATCGATGTCTGCACAGCTAGCTGCGACATCTTCATAATCAGCATCTGCAGCCCATCCCTGAGATTCAACGCTGAGATAGGTTTGTGAAGAAGTTGACAGGAATAAGGATGAGGGACGACCACTTGCATTGCCGAAAAACAAATCAGGCCTATTATCACCATTAATGTCTCCTATCGCTTGACAAGGACCTTCGCGCGCATATGTTTGCAAGTAAAAATTTTCTTTGTAATGCTCATTATCATCATTCTCCGAGTGCTGGAATTGAATAGTAGAACCTTTTATTTGATGTAGTAAAGGGACACTGTATTTTCTTGGTGAGGAAACTAGAACACCATCTGATTTTTTTATAGACAATGTTTGATTGGCTGGACTGTTTTCTAATAACTGCCGCTGTCCATCAGGCCACTCAATGATCAAAGAATCAACAGATGAATTTGCTCCTAATCCAATAGTGATTAAGGGATCAACAGAGGACATAAAACCTCTTGTTGGATTTATTTCTCGATATAGCTGTTGGCCGTTTGTTATCGCAGTGAGTTTGGCACCGATTGCATTCCGATTTTTTGGAGAGCCCTCCAATTTAACTTGTAAATACTGGTTAACTGATGTATTCTCATAAATAAATGCAGGCTGATTAATATTATTTGTAACTAGATCTAAATCACCATCTAAATCAAAGTCAGCGTAGCTAGCCCCATTGGAGACTCCCTTATCATTTTCAATTTGGGTTTTTGAAAACTGAAAATTATCTCTTTGCATAAAGAAATAATTATTAACTAATCCAGACTGCATTTTTGATGCTAGCTCTAAATCCGTGGCTTCATCTTGGATTTGTTGATCGGCTATATAGTTTAAATAATCTAGATCGTTAGGTCTCTGTAGAATACCGTTACTAATGAAGATATCTTTCTTACTATCATTATCAAAGTCCTCTATAAGTGCAGACCAACTCCAGTCCGTCGCATCCATATTGACTAAAGAGGCAATTTCAGAAAAATGAGGAATACCAAACTCATCTAGGCCTTGCTGCATTTGCAATTGGTTATGCGGATATTGGTCATGATAGCCTAGGGATTTCTTAAAGTTAAAAATGGTATTTGGGTCCTGACTGACTGTTGTCAACTTGGTGAATGGGTCCTCAGGTCGCATATCTAATGATAAGATATCTGGCAATCCATCATCATTCAAATCACTGATATCAACCCCCATCGAAAATTGACTTGTATGTCCTGTGCTTTGTTTGATGACCTCCTTAAATGTCCCATTACCTTGATTTAAATACAGATAGTCTTGTTCGTGGAAGTCATTTGAAATATAAATATCTGGAAAATGATTATTGTCAATATCTGAGATTGCAATACCTAAGCCATATCCGATTCGACTACCGTAGATTTTAGCTTGCTTGGTGACATTATAATAATAGCCATCTCTGTTTTCATATAGCCGGTCACCATATTGATCATTAAATTCATTTCTTAAAGATGCTTTGCCATAGTTGGATGTGCGGTGTACAGAATGATTTAATAAATACATATCTAAGTCGCCATCCACATCATAATCAAAAAAGGCTGCTTGGGTAGACAGTCCCGTATAGTCCAATCCATACTCTTTTATCTGATCTACAAATTGAGGTATACCGTGCTCATTTATTCCTTGATTAACGAGTAATCTATTCTTACCAGTGAAGGATTTGTAATTGCCGACTTGACACAAATACACATCTAATAGACCATCATTATTAATATCAACAATTGAGACGCCTGTGCCCCATCCAGATATTAAATCTAAACCTGACTCTTGTGTTGCATTCTTAAATCCAAGTGAACCATCGGCATTATTTAAATACAGTTCTGGTGAACCCATGTTAGAGGAAAACAGTATATCAGCGTAGCCGTCTTTATTGAAATCTCCTGTACCAACTCCAGCTCCATTATAGAAATATAAATATTGAATAATATTCAGGCTGTCTGTTCCTGTCAGTGCATTAATAAATTCAACGCCTGTTTCAGATGGTTCTAATAAAGTGAAGGGAGCATTAAGACTGTCATCATGATTTTTGTTTTGACTTTCCTGTTGACAAGAAATGATACAAAACCAACAAATAAGTATGTAGATACATTTATTCATCCGCTTTAGTTGACATGATCATCACTTGACCGGAAAATAATTGTTTGTCACCATCTACAAATAGTAATTCTGCTCTCCAAATATAATTGGCGATCCCCAATGACTGTCCATTTAGAGTGCCATCCCACGCATTTTCTGTATCTGAAATTGAATACTCTTTTTTATTAAACACTAAGTTACCCCATCTGTCATAGACTTCGAATGAAATCACTTGCCCAGGCACAGACGTTGAAATAAACAATGTCTCATTGATGCCGTCTCCATTTGGACTAAAAGCATTGGGGACATATATATCCTTACGTTGATCCACTTCTATTAAAATGTCATCTGTGAAAGAACAATTAGTTTCATCTTTTGCAATGACAGAATATGTGCTCGTGCTGGCAGGTTTTGCCCAATAATAATCACAATTTGTACAATTAATTTCAACACCATCCTTAAACCACTGAATATCATCGATCATACTGCGATTCAGAGTTGGCATGAGAAAAATCGAATCTCCAAGAACGATTAATTCGTCTTTTCCTAAATCTAATTCAATGGGGTCTAAAAAAGTATTAATCGTGATAGAATCGAAAAATGACAGACATTGATTGATAGCCATTAATGAATAGGTGTCTGGCTTTGTAGTAACAATAAAAGAGTCTGTCGATCCTGTGCTCCACTGATAAGATTGAGCCTCAAATGGAGCAGTAATAGTAGCTGTTTTTCCATCACAACTATACGTGATATGATTAGCAAGATCAATATCATTTTCAGAAATAATACTGGCAACTGTTGCGTCATAGATATCTGTTGTCAAGGGATCATCACTAACGGTTTGGTCTATGTATACGTTTGGAAAATCGGTTTGTTTTGCTTGACTTCCGAATGTCCCGAAATAGTTCTCTGCAGGATTTACTGTCAAAGTAATCGTATTCTCTCCTAAAGTATAGATGAATCGCTCTAGGTTGAGAACGTGTTTATCTGTTTCATCCCTGGTTGTGAATGAACCAATTAACTCAGAAGAAATATTGGTGATTTCAAAACCAGATGGGAAGCTATCGATAAATGAATTGATGATGACTCCTTGTCCAAGTCGATTATTAAACGTGTATTTAACGGTGAATGGCTCGCATGGAATAATTTCTCTTGGCTCAATTTCTTTATAGAAGTCCATTGAATAAGGGCAAGAGCATCCATCCGCACTTGTCCCTTCAGGTCCTTTTTCAATAAATGTAAATATGCCTGTTCGTTTATTAACTTCATATAATCCTGAACTTGGAGAATACGCATATAATTCTCCAGCCTTATCAAAAAATAGGGCATCAATCGAGGAGAGTCCAGTTGTCGGGTATAGCAATGTAGACACACTTGGTCCTGTATTTTCGGTTAATCGATTTTCTAATTTATCATAGCCGTATTGTGTACTTCGAATTGGGTCCGTAGCGATATCAGACATTTTTACAGGTTCATTACTTGTCACACCTAGAAAGCCAACGCGCACATTGCCACTCCGAACGTCGATACTGAAGTATTGGGTATCTTTTCCAAACATTGGATTATAGCCGAACATGTACAAGCTGTTCCCATCAGGAGAAAAATCGCCCGAATCAAATTCATACTCATTTTGAAACTCAGGTGAATCAGAAACTAAGGTGACTAATCCTGTACTATTAATATTAATGAGTTCTCTTGCGTCAGTATCAAAAGCATATAATAATTGATCTGTGATATTATAAGACAATGCTGTTAGTCTTCTTTTCTCCGATAAAGGGATGGCTTCATAGCTAAATGTTGAGGATCTCTTTTGTATACGATATAAAACAGATTCTCCAGTAGACTCTGTATACACAACGATATAAAAAGAATCATCACAATCGAAACCTTGAGCATAACTGCTAGTACTTAAAAGGCAGACGATAATGATGTTTAGTAGTCTCATCAATTGATTGTAAACAACTGTAGTTGAGCATTGTTGTTAGCGACGAACAGATGCGGGCTACCATTGATTGAATGAATACTAATGTTTCTAACTTGATTGTCTAAATTTAAGTTAGAGTTTATACTATGTTCAAAAGCTCCATTCTCAGTACCTTCTAAAAGTACACCAAAACTTGCATCATATCTTCCGACCTCTGGTTTAGTATAATAGAAGTTTCCTCCTAATAAAATATCCATATTCCCATCCTGATTAAAGTCAAATGTTTCTATCCCGTACACAGGCGATAATTGCGCTTCGATTGGTAGGGCTTTGAGTTTAAAACCTTTTGTTCCGTTATTGATTAAAAGAGAAGTTTCCATGACATATGCTTCATTCACAAATGAATTAGCTAAAATCTCTGGAGCAAACATGTCTTCTATTTTTTGATCTTGATAGCTCTCATACTTGATATACTTTTTCCTTAAGGCTGGTAATTGCATGGTTAAATCATGCTTTAATGCCATCGGATATGACTCATCACCAAAATAGCAAGTAATGATAGATTCAGCAGATCCGTTTTGATCAAAGTCATTTAAGTACAGCCTTACAGGTTTTTCTTGTGTAGCTGTAAATCGTGAATTCAGACCGTGGTTACCTAAGACGAAGTCAATATCTCCATCGTTGTCTAAGTCTGATGCATGAATTGCGTTCCACCACCCATTTGTCTTTTCTAGACCATAAGCATCAGATTTGCGGGACAATGTTCCGTCCTGATTTTCGAACAGCTCTATTCCCATCCACTCCCCAACAATTAACAAATCATCATCGCCATCTTGATCAATGTCTGTCCAGCTTGCATCAGTAATCATGCCTAAATCTTGGAGTTCAGGGGCTACTATTTTTGTTTGATCCTGAAAGGTTCCCTTCCCATCATTGATAAGAATAAATCCATCGACAGGAACACCTATATAAAATGGCTTTGCACGTGCGCCCACAAATAAATCCTGATCGCCATCACCATCAATATCTGAAGCCTCAACAGTAGACGAATTTTGAAATTTAAAGGAAGGTAGAATCTGGTTTGATTTAGAAAAATTAGCTTTCCCGTCATTTATATATAAGCGGTCGATTAATGCAGATGATGTTGCTGTAAATTCATTGCCACCACTTGCCACATATAAATCCATGTCTCCGTCTCCATCAGCATCAAAACAAGTGCAATCAACATCTTCTGATAATACATCTTTTGCAAATGTAGTATTGCTTATGGATTTAAATTTTCCATTGGGTGTCGCCAAATAGAGTTGACCGATTTGATTCGACGCCCCTCCAATATAGAAATCAATCTGCCCGTCGTTATTAAAGTCAGCCTCACAAAGCGCTGGCCCTTCTGCGGAAAGCATGTGATATAATAATCGATCTCGATCAAAATCTACAAATTTATTTTCTTGATGTGCAAAATTAATACCTGATTCAAGGCTTACATTTTTAAATGTCACATCTAAGTCTGATGCGCCTGTTTTAATTTTTGTTCGGGTGTCAAGGCTATGTTGATCAAGCGTTAAGATTTGGTTGACCTCAACATTTTGAAGTATGGATTGAGTCTGATCGTTCCAATAAATTTTTAAACTGTCTATAATGGAATGCTTGCCCAATCCAAAATTAGGTCGTGGATCTACAGACGATTCAAACCCTCTGACAGGGACTTGCTCATGATAATACACATCATCACCGCAATAGGCCTCCAAGCGAGTGCCGATAGCCTGAGTATTATCTCCTTTCCCCGTGAATTCAAGTTTTAGGTAATTCCGATCTGCATTAAACGCTTCATTATTGTTTATATAAATAGAAGCAATTGCATTGACATTATTAATGATTAAATCTAGATCTCCGTCATTATCTAAGTCTGCGTAAACAGAACCATTTGAATGTGAAGGTTCTGATAAACCCCAGTCTTGTGTGACATTTTCAAATTGCAGCTTACCGGTATTTCGATACATATAATTTGAAACTTTATTAGAAGGAATCACCTCTGTAAGTGTCTTGAAGTCAACGCCATCTTTAGAGATAACTTTCTGTGCCATTTCTGGTGTTGATACGAAATTGATATAATCCTGATCTGTCAAATCTTTGTAAATTCCATTTGCAATAAATAGATCTTTTAATCCATCATTATCAAAGTCAGAAATTAATGCACCCCAACTCCAATCTGTTGCTTCGACACCTGCCATACGACCTATCTCACTAAATTGTTTACTACCAGTATTTAGCTGTAACATGTTTCTGGTGAATTGGTGGTAATACCCCAATCCGACATTATACTGGTACTTATCCCAGTTCTCAAAAGTCGTTTTCGTTTTAAGACGATCGTGTGGTTCTGGTAGCATTTCTGTGACAAAAATATCTGGGTATCCATCATTATTAATATCCGCCATATCTGCACCCATTGAGGCACCACTGATTGATTTAATTTGATTTTCTAAATCTTCTGTAAATGTCCCATCTCCATTGTTCATGTAGATATAATCCCGTTCAAAGAAGTCATTCGAAATAAATAAATCTTGCCAACCATCTAGATCTATATCTCCGACTGTCACTCCTAGTCCAAAACCAATGACACTTCCATATATCCCGGCTTGCTCACTGACATCTACAAAAGTCCCATTTTCATTTTTGAATAATTTATCTCCACCTTCAACATTTCTGACTGGTCGTTCATTCTTCTTTAGATTAAAACTACCAATGGCTTGAAAAGAATTATTTAGTAAGTACACATCAAGATCGCCATCTTTGTCATAATCAAAAAAGGCGGCATGTGTAGAATAGCCTTGATCAGCTAAGCCATAGTCTTCTGCTTTGTCTGTAAAGGTATTATCCTTATTATTTATAAAAAGTTCGTTTTGCTTATTGTCTCCTTCTACATCTCCAGAGTTACAGACATAAATATCTAACCAGCCATCACCATTCACATCAACCATGCTGACGCCGGTAGACCATGCTCGCTTGCCAGCTATGCCAGCTCTTTCGGTAATATTCTCAAATTCAAAACCAATTTTCTGTTTTGAGTTTTCTCCTTTATTTAGATATAAGGTGTTGTCACCCATATTAGATGTAAAGTAGATATCCAACCAACCATCATTATTAATATCACCAACGCCAACACCACCACCATTATAAAAATTGCGATAGGTGTAGATATTAAATTTCTGGTCAAAGTGTAATTGGTTTATAAAATCAACCTTACTTTGATTTGAGGGAATTGCAGAAAAGAGTGTAGTAGCCACAGGCTGATCTTCTGAACAGCTGCTATGAAATATAACTACGAATAAAACAACACTAAATAATTTAATTCTTGATCGAATCGATTTTATCATGTATTCATTTAGTTTCTAATCACTACAGGTAAATCCTTTGCATTCGTTAAATCTGTATAAATAACATCAACCTTATTTTCAGCTGCGTAGTCTATTAAAATTTTTTGATTTCCTTTTACACTGACATAAGCTATACTAAAAACTGATGATGAAACAATAGGGTAAAAGGTAACGTCATGCCATTTTTCTAAAAGGTCTTTCATGTCTTCAACTAGATTTTCGGCAGATAATTCTTTATTCCACGGCGCCCAGGCATCATAATGTACAAAGGCTGGCATTGTGTTAATTTTATCATCCTGAAAAGTAGGATAAAATTCAAACACAGCGGGATGCTTTAATTCTGTTAGCGGATAGGCTGCTGTCATATTTCCCATACCATCTTTGAGTACATTCTTTTTATTCAGCATCCAACAATGGTCATAAAAAGCTTTTCTAGGCATACCAAAATAGACACCCAAAAATAGACTGTCGTTTCTGACTCCTGAGGCTAATTCTTTTTGAACTAATGCTTCATATTCTACAGGGCTTGAACATTGTACCATAGTGATCATAGCCATGAAAAGCATTGCGTAGAAGCATCCGTATATACCCGAATAGTTAATTGATTTCATAGAGTGATGCATTCAAATTGTTTTTTGCAAAAATAATTTTATTATCTACTTTAGAAATACTCCTAATCTCACCTTCTTCAAATAATCCTGACTGCTGATGATTTATGAAGGTAAAACTGCCTGTCCCATCGCCGATTAAACAAATTCCAGTACTAGCTGCTTGAATACCAAATTGAGGTTTTGATTTATACTGATTACCTCCCATTATAATATCTTTTATACCATCTTTGTTTAGATCTGTCACAACTCCCGCATACATTGAAGAAAATTGAGCCTCTTTAGGAAATCTAATGAATTCAAAACTCAGACTTCCATTATTCAATAGTACGCCCGAATGTCTCTCTTTTATTTCTAATACCAAACTTTTTTCCAATACATCAACTGGAATAATTTGCTCGATATTAGCTTCTGCAAATGAAGCGTAATTTGGGAATATCTTTGCTAGAATTGGCAATTGTTTTATGAGGTCGACTCTCAAATGTAAGGGTATATATTGGCCGCCTTCCTTTACACATAAGATTTGTTCAATCTTTCCATTTTGATCAAAATCATTCACATACATCCGTAAAGGACTAAGCGAGTCCGCCTTAAAATGGTTATTCAATCCCGAATTGCCAAGTATTAAATCTTCGTCTCCGTCATTATCAATATCATTGGAGCTAATGTATGTCCATAAGCCAGACATATGTGAAAACAAATTTTTATCTCTTATAAACGTTCCCTTATCATTTCTAAAATACTGTGGAGCCATCCATTCGCCTATAAATACAATGTCCTTATCTCCATCATTGTCAAAATCACCTGTAGCCACATCACTTACCATACCAATATTGCTAAGCCCTGCTGCCCTCGATTTACTTAATTTCTGAAAGACACCTTTGCCATCGTTTTCTAAAATATAAGAACTGCCCGGAATACCATAACGAAAAGGCGTACTGTTCACCCCGACGACTAAGTCCTCATCACCATCCAAGTCAAAATCAAAGTTGTCTACTGAAGAACTATTTTCAAATTTAAATGACGGTAAGATTTGATCTGATTGACTAAAAGCTCCCTTAGTATTAAAATATAATTTGTCTATTAATGCCGAGTTACCATTCGAAAATTCGCTTGATCCACTTGTGATGTATATATCCAACCAACCATTACCAGTTGCATCAAAAAATACACAATCTGTTTCCTCATATTTTTCATCTTCACTGATGATGATATCATAAAATGAACCATTCATTTTTTGTATAAATAATTTTCCAGATTTACCACTTGCGCCACCTATATAAAAATCTGTTAAGCCATCATTATTTATATCTCCAGAACAAGAAGCAGGTCCTTCTGCACTATGCATTGATGGTAGTAAGGATTCTCTATCAAAATCAGAAAACTCACTTTCTACGTGTTTAAAAGGTGGCATCGTGGCTTTCTGGAGCAATGCTTGCTGACTCATTAATTGGTCTTTGTTTGGAGATGTCGTATTGGATGATAAGGCATCTGTTTGCTTGAGTTGTATTAATTGATCAACATCTAGATCATATATTTTTGTTTGCAGATCCGTCAGTGATGGCCAGACTACAACAATAGAGTCAATGACGGAATGTTGTCCTAAGCCAATATGAACCTTAGTATCAACGGATGACATAAATCCCCTCTGAGGATAGACCTCGCGGTAAAAATGATTGCCATCAGCATAAGCGTGAATTTTTGCTCCTACAGCATGGCTATTTAATTCAGAACCTGTCAGTGAAATATTTAAGTAATGTAGACCAGTGGAATTATTTCGCAGGACAAAGGGAGCCTCATTAATATTATTGATGATTAAATCGAGATCCCCATCATTATCCATGTCACCATATGCTGCACCATTGCTAAATCCTTTTTGGCCCAAGCCCCAATCTCGACCTTTCTCCTCAAATTGTAATTCTCCCTGGTGAGTGAAAACATAATTTGAAATCGGTTCTGATGGAATTTCTTCTATAAGACCCAGCATGCCTTTTTGTGGATCATTAATAATCTCTCTGACTTTAGCTGCATTGGAGAAAAAGTTGATGTAGTCTTGATCTAGTAAGTCCAAATAGATCCCGTTGGCAACAAATATATCCTGAAAGCCATCACTGTCATAATCTGCCACGAGTGCCCCCCAACTCCAATCTGTCGCATCCACACCTGCAAATCTAGAAATTTCGGAAAACTGTCCAGCGCCCACATTTAACTGTAATGAGTTTCGTCCAAATTGTCTAAAGTATCCATTCTCTATATTCCTCGTGTATTTATTCCAGTCTTCAAATTGAACTTTAGTTTTATACCGCTTTGGCTCTCGTGGTAACATTTCTGTGACAAAGATTTCTGGCTGCCCATCATTCGTCAAGTCTGCTATATCCGCGCCCATGGAGCCCATACTGATTTCCCTCGTTCGCTCTTCGATCTCTTCAGAAAAAGTGCCATCTCGTTGATTGATGTACATATAGTCTTTTTCAAAAAAATCATTGCTAACATAAATATCAGGCCAATGATCTCCATTCAAATCTGCAATCGTAACACCGAGACCAAAACCTATCGCGCTACCATAAATGCCAGCTGTTTCACTAACGTCAGTAAACCTATTGTCACCTTGCATGCTTTCATTCCGATAGAGTTTGTTGCCACCCTCTGCATCTCTTTCATTGCGCTGACCTGGTTTTAAGTCATAGCCGCCAACAGTCCTGTACGAATTATTCAAAAGGTAGCAATCTAGATCGCCGTCTTTGTCAAAATCAAAAAAGGCAGCATGTGTAGATAAGCCCAAATCATCGAGCCCATATTCTTTTGATTGTTCTGTAAACGTGATCAGTTTTATCTCGCCGGAGTTATCAGAAATGCCATTGTTGATAAAGAGCTCATTATGTCTGTTTTCCCCTTTGTTATCACCTGACTTGCACACGTAAATATCCAGCCAACCATCACCATTAATATCAACGATACTGACACCTGTGGTCCAGACATTTTGAGAGGCCACACCTGCAGAGTTAGTTGCATTTAAAAACTGAAATTCACCTAGGTTTAAGTATAGCTCGTTGTCGACTTGGTTACCGGCAAAAAAGATATCAAGTAGTCCGTCCTGATTAAAATCGCCTAAGCCGACACCGGCGCCATTATAAAAATTCCTAAATGTATAGATATTGATACTGTCTGTCTGGATTAGATCATTGCTAAATGTAATCGCTGTTTGTTGGGAGGATAAGGCAGTAAATCGCGTGTTAGCTTGTTCTTGAGTTACACTATCTTCATTACAACCGTAAACGCATAAAGCGGTGAACAAAAGAATAGTATAAGTGGATCTCATGACTAAGATTTACTAGCGATGAAGATATGGAAGTGATTTAACAATATATTCTTAAAATCACTTCATGATTTAAATTGAGCTGTTGACAAAAAAAACCCGTGCTATTGCTAGCACGGGTCATTTATTTTTAAATCGCTAAGCGACGATTAATAACAAGGATTCTGTACCAAGTTAGGGTTTGCGTCAATTTGTGATTTAGGAATTGGTAACAATTCTTTACACTTTTCTGTAGCAGGCTTTTCCCACCAAGCTTCAGTGTATTTTCCAAAACGAATTAAATCCGTTCTTCTGTGGTTTTCCACGAATAATTCACGTCCTCTTTCAGCTAATAAGTTGTCAGCATTTAATTCTGTGAACGGAGCAACTTCAGCTCTATCTCTAACCATGTTAACTAAAGCTAAAGCTTCTGCACTGCCATTATCCATTCTCCAGAGAGCTTCTGCTTTCATTAAAAGAACGTCGGTATATCTGAATACTGGAAAATCATTATTCATATTTGGCTGACCACCAATTTCAAACTCAAATTTTGAAACTCTGGCACCTGATTCTCTCCAAGCATTAGGAAATAATTCATTGATTTCAGCTCGAATTGTAAATGGTTCGCCATCTGGATCTACTCCTGAGGCTAATGTCCCTGAATCAGTCAACCTGACTTTACCAGAAATATCCCATTGTGGGCCAATTAAGAAATTACTTCGTTGTGTTGATGGACCTGCTTCTGTATTTGGTGTCCCTTTTCTAAGATCTCCATCTTCATATGAGTTGTAGAAATCCTCCATTGTACACCAGCCGTTCCAAGGTTGAGCAGCCAAGCTATATGTCTGTTGATTGATATAACTTAAGGTTCTCATGACCATGTTATGTCCGCCAGCAAATACAGCATCGTAAGGGATAGCGAATATAAACTCAGAAGAACCAGAATTTTCAATATTGAAATTTGCGAAATAATCTGCTTCCATTGAATAGTTACCCGAGTTGATGATCGCATCACAAGCTGTTAATGCTTTAGACCATTGTGGAGTACCACTATAGACCTCAGCATTTAAATAGAGTTTTGCCAAAGCCATTTGAACAACCATCTGGTTAACACGACCATAAGTCGTCCCATCAACACTAGTTGACACCTTCGACAGGTTTTCTGTTAATTCACTTTCTACAAAAGCGTATACTTCTGCTCTTGAATTTGTAGCAGGATTAGGGTCAGCATCAGCAAATGATGTCACGATAGGGACATTACCAAACTGATCCAATAACCACATATAGTAGACAGCTCTCAAAGCCTTTAATTCTCCAATGAATGGATCTGTCAAAGGATTGCCTAATTCTTCAAATTGAAAGATTAAACGATTACAAGATGCAACACCTCCAAATAAAAATGAGTACGAACCATTTGGCTCAGGATCTTCTGCAGTCCAATTTTGTTGGTGCAACCTCACCCAGTGACCACCGTCACCCCAGTCTGGACCTCTTGTTGGTACAGTTAATTCATCCGAGGATACTTCTTGAGTAGATCCATATCCACCATTTGCATATCCATACATGGCTGTATAGGCAGCACCAAGTGCTGAGATTAATTCTTCTTCAGTTTGGAAGAAGTTATCAGAAGTTACCTGGCTAAAAACCTCTTCATCGAGATTTGTACATGCAGGCATAAAAGCTATAATGGCAAAACACACCATAACTAGCTTTAATGATAAAAATTTATAATTCTTCATAATTATTATTTCTAAATAAATTAATTAAAATCCAAGATTCACACCAAACGTAAATCCTCTTGCAGAAAAATATGTATTTCTTCTGTCGATACCTGGAGCTAATTTCCCAAACTCGCTATCACCATCTTGTAGTCTCGGTTCAGGAGAAACTCCTGAATAACCTGTAATAGTGAATAAGTTTTGACCCGTAACATATAATCTTACTTTACTAAATCCAGCTCCTAATTTGTCTGGATCTATACTGTAACCAATTGTTGCGTTATCTAGTTTAACGAAAGATGCATTTTCTACATGATAACTTGAAAATTGTGGCTGATCTGTCAGAGAACGGATATCCTCAGAGCTAGCTAAAATATTATATGCAGAGATTGCTGGAGGTGCTTCGTAGAACGCTCGGAAGGTATTGATTAAATCATGACCTAATACTGCTCTAAAGAATACGTTCACATCGATTGCTCCAAACGAAAGAGAGTTGTTTAAACCAAAATTAAATTTTGGCCATCCATTCCCGATAACTGCTCGATCACTGATGTCATCTTGTACACCATCTTGGTCAACATCGACAAAGTTCCATGAGCCATCACCATTAACAGGATTCGTTTCATCTACTACAAGACCCCATAATTGACCTAGATCAGCACCCTCTTGTAGTCTTACTAAAGGTGTACCGTTTTGTCCAGGTGACCCTAGATTTGCACCATCTATAAATCCATCGTTAAGACCTGTGCCATCAGCATTGGTCAACGAATTTAGTTGTGGTGTAAACCATCGACTTCCTGAAAAGCCAATGTTCCAGTTTTTTCCGCCACCTAAATCAACATTATAATTTAAGGCAACTTCTATCCCTGAGTTAGAAACTTGACCAATATTCAATTTGGTAGATCCAAACAAATTTGGAGGGACAGGTACGTTAAATGTAAACAATCCGTCATCTGTTGTTGCATTGTAGTATTCTACAGATCCAGTCAACTTGTAGTCCATGACTGAGAAATCAACACCGACATTGTATTCCGTTTTTCTTTCCCATTTCAAATTTGGATTTGGATTAGATGAAGGTCCAAAACTAGGAACAAAACTTCCATTGAAAAAGAAGTTTCCACTAGGTCCAAATCTCTGTAGTGATAATAGACTCTCATCTACGTTTGCACCTGTTTGACCATAACTTGCTCTAAATTTCAACTGATCAAAACCAGATATACCTGCAGCTTTTACAAGATCTACACCGGCACTAACGGCTGGAAAAAGTCCCCACTGATTATCCACACCAAAACGCGAAGATCCATCTCTTCTTAAACTAGCTGTTACAAAGTATGTATTATCTATATTCAAGTTAGCTCTACCAAAAAACGATATAAGTTTGTTCGTGTTTTTGTAAGAATAAACATTTGCTAATCCGTTTGCAAAATCACCAGCAGCTCCCAAATTATTGAATGTAAAAGCATCTGTTAAGAAATCACCAGCTTCAATCCCTGAGCCGCTAAATTCAAAATCTTGATACTCATATCCCGCCAAAAGTTTTAACTCAGTACCTGCTGAAATATCAGCAGCATAGTTAGCTTCTAGTCTGAATAATTGATCCTCACGCTCGTCTGTTCTTGTTCTTGCAAGCCCGTTTCTATTTTCACCTACCCAAAAGCTATTTTTATCATAGTACCATTCTTCAGTTTCATTTCCTCTTTGTCGAGAATAGAAAACACCAACTTTCAAAGCATCAGTGACTGAATAATCAGCTCTTATGTTACCTGTTAATGCTTTATCTGTCCCATTGTGAGGATTCTGCTCGATAATGGCCACTGGATTATAATAATCAAACAACACTTCTTGCTGATAACCGTCCCATCTGTTAAAAGCTGGATCTGACTCATTTAGCGTTATTGGAGATGTAGGATTATGAATGGTCGCATATCTAAATGCTTCTTCATGACCTAATTGACTGTTTTCAGTACTTGATGTAAGGGTAGCTGTAACGGATAATTTATCATCCATTGCCTTTTGAGTAAGGTTAGCTCTGAAGTTTAATCGATCAAATCCAGTCTCTCTTGCTATACCTTTTACATCTCTATAGTTACCTGATATTCTATAAGACGTCTGTTTTGTACCACCACTCAATGATACATTGTGGATATGTGAGGTTCCTGTTTGAGTAATTTCATCAAACCATGCAGTACTTGCACCTCTATCCGTTCCGCCACCAAAAGCACGATAAGCATCTGGTCCTAACACATCAACAACTCTATCCTTAGTTTCAAAAGATACTTGACCATTGTAGGTGACTTGCGATGTACCTGCCTCTCCCTTCTTAGTTGTGATCAAAATCACACCAGCGGCACCTCGAGTACCATATATTGCTGCTGCTGAGGCATCTTTTAAGACATCAATAGATGCGATATCTTGAGGCTCAATACTATTCAAATCTCCTCCTAGAACTCCATCAATCACGATCAATGGAGAAGAACTAGCTCCAACTGAAGATAATCCTCTAAGACGAATATCGAAATCGCCATTTGGATTAGATCCAGGTCGAGCAATCACAAGTCCACCGACTTTACCTTGTAGTAATTGTGTCGGACTATTGACATTACCTTGATTGAAATCTTCTGCCTTAACAGATGCGATAGAACTGGTAACTTCTCTTGTTTTTTGAGTACCGTATCCGGTAACGACAATTTCATCTAAAAGCTCACCAGCACTCATGTTGATGTTTAGAACATTGCTGTTACCAAGAGGTACAATTTGGTTGGAATATCCAGCATAGGATATTTCTAGGGCAGAGGCACCATCAGGCACTTCTAAGGAGAAGTTTCCGTCAAGATCAGTAATGGTTCCAGTCGTTGTACCATCAACGAGAACGCTTGCCCCAATTAAGGGTTCATTTGAACTGCCATCAGTGATAACTCCTGATATGGTTCTTTGAGCTTGCAGCCCGACAGAACACAACAGCATAAATAGAAAACACAAACCTAGATAGGTTGTTATTTTTTTCATGTGAGATAGTTTTTGTTAGTAATTAACCATTTAATATCTAAATGCTAAGCAATTATAGTGAAGATTTATAACAGTATAGAGCTTTCATAATCTTTAAATTAGTAAATCAGCTCCGTTAACGATTACGAAAACTTCGATTTTTAACGATCTTGGTAACTTAGCAGACATAAAGTGGCAAAATGGACCAAAAAGCAAGGCTAATCGATATCGCACGGGCGCTTAACATATCAGTGACAACGGTATCCAGAGCTTTGAATAATAAGTTGGATATCAGCAAGCAAACTAAACAAGCCGTCCTTGATCTGGCAAAAGAACTGAACTATCAACCCAATACCCTAGCTATCTCCCTACGTAAAAAAAGAACATTGAAGCTAATCGGTGTTGTACTGCCTAATGTAGACCATTACTTCTTTTCAACCTTATTGCAGGGGATTATGAGTGAAGCGCATCAAAACAACTATCTAGTCCTTGTCGCAGAATCTTCTCAGGACGCGACGAAAGAGAGGGAGATTCTGGAAGAATTCGTTAGTTATGGGGTCAATGGAGTGTTGTTAGCACCATCACGAGAAAGCAACTACGAAGAGAATCTACTACCTTTAGTAAAACAACGAATTCCTATTGTCTTAATGGATCGAACCTATGCTGATTATTCAAGTCATTTTGTACAAAGTGATGATTACAATGGAGCATTGGAGGCGGTTAATTTGTTGATAAAAAACGGATATAAGCGTATTGCACATATTCGAGGATCTGATCATTGGTCGATTGGTAGTGAGCGTTATCGTGGCTATGCAGATGCCTTAACTCAAAATGGACGTGAGATCCTAAAAGAATATGTTGTGAGCTGCACCTTGGCAAATAAGGAGGAAGGGTTTCAAGCAGCAACGACATTATTTAATTTGCCCAATCCCCCCGATGCTGTATTTACAGTGACTGATAATGTCGCAGCAGGTGTGATTGAATATTGTAACCAATTCAATCTTTTTATTCCTGAGCAAGTCGGTGTTGTGGGCTTTAGCAATGCGGAAATTTCGGCCTTATTGTCTCCCGGTCTAACAACTGTTGAGCAGAAGGGACAGGATATTGGGAAGTTAGCATTCTCGTTTTTTTTGCAATCACTTTCTGACAAGTCCAAAGTGTTTCAAAAAACATTTGAGTCGAAGCTGATCGTGCGAGAGAGCTGTGGGTCTCAATTAAGTTAGTGAAGGAGTATTGTGAAGTGGGAAGTTGATAGTGGTTAATGGGTAAAGGATAGATTCGTTGGGACGAAGCGTGCTTCGTCCGCACATTGAATTTTAAAATAGTAGAATTTAGAAAGTCCACCGATTACCAACCTCAGACACTGGTTTACATCCATCATATTCTTGTGGAATTGGATCATAATTAAGGACATGTTTTCCAATCTCTTCAGATGAAAAATAGGCCCAGATGGCCATCGATTTTAAAGAGCGGTAAAAGCTAATTGTCTGTGGTTCACCAACTGCCGTGCCCCATACACCCATGTTGAATTTTCCACCTTTTGTCTCTGCGGATTGAAGAAAGGATTGTTTGTCTGCCGCTGTCAAACTGCTGAATGTATCCCCATACTGATCGATACATTCCTGATTAAAAGTTTGAAGATCAGCTCTTAATTTATCTTGGGATTTTTTATCATAGGTCTTGGCAAAAAGCTTATCTAAAAATACATCAACGTTGACATCTAGTGCGCCAGGGGTTTCAGTAGTCGGTAGGATCGTGTCTACAAGTGCAGAGATCGTCTGAGCTTCATCTTGATCTAAGAACAGAGGCTTCCAGCCCAATCTATCTTCTGATTGACATGATTGCAATAATGAGAGAAGTGTTGGAGCCATAATGGTTGCTCCTGCAGCCAGTCCTGTACGTTTTAAGAGTTTTCTTCTGTCCATAGGTCTAGATATTTTGTTTGTTTAATTCCGCTACCGCATGGTTGGCAGCTCTGGCGGTGATGGCCATATAGGTTAAAGATGGATTGACGCAGGAGTTAGATGTCATACACGCTCCGTCTGTGACGAAGACATTTTTAGCAGCATGGACTTGGTTGGTGGCATTTAGTACAGATGTTTTAGGATCACGTCCCATTCTAGCTGTGCCCATCTCGTGGATGCCATAGCCTGGTTCATGTTTGTTATCAAAGCCAACGATGTTTTTAAGTCCTGCTTTTTCCAACATCTCGACGGCATCGATTTGTATCTGTTTATTTAAGGCGAGTTCATTTTCTTTATACTCGCAGTCAATGGCAAGTGTAGGTTGGCCCCATTTATCAAGGCTATTGGTATCTAACGATACTTTATTTTCATGATAGGGCAGGCACTCAGCGAAGCCAGTAATGAAGAATTCCCAAGGACCAGGTTTTAAAATCGAATCTTTATATGCTCCACCAAAACTTTCTTGGTTGGCTGCAGCCTGAATGCCACTTCGGCCACCGCCTCCTTGGAAACCAAAGCCGCGAACAAACGTGTCTGATGTTGATTGCTTATCAATGTTGACGTAACGTGGAATATAAATGCCATTCGGCCTCCTCCCTTTATAGTATTGATCGTCGAAGCCATCTACATTTCCCATTGCCCCAATTCTGTAGGTATGGTCCATTAGGTTATGGCCAAGCTCTCCACTGTCATTCCCGAAACCATTCTCAAAGCGCTTAGATTTAGAGTTTAATAGAATCTGAGTTGTGCTTAAGGTTGAGGCGTTGCAAAATATAATCTTGGCTTTGTATTCAATTGTCTCATTTGTTTCTGCGTCTATAATTCTCACTCCCGTGGCCTTGCCTTTGACATCATCATAGATAATGGACTGTGCGATGGAGTAGGGCCGTATGGTCAAATTGCCAGTGGCGCTTGCAGCTGGCAGCGTCACGGCATTGCTACTAAAATAGGCGCCATATGGGCAACCTCTGCTGCATCTATTTCTGTATTGACACTTACCTCTACCATTGAGCGGTTCTGTCAGGTGAGCCACGCGACCGATAATCATGTGTCGTCCAGGAAATTGATTTTCTATTCTGCTTTTGACGTGCTTTTCTACACAGTTTAATTCCATGGGTGGCAGGAAGTGGCTGTCGGGTAACTGTGGTAAGCCAAGTGCTTCGCCGCTGATGCCGGCAAATTTTTCAACATGGGTATACCATGGTGCGAGGTCTCTATAGCGAATCGGCCAATCCACACCATAGCCGTCTTTTGCATTTGCTTCAAAATCAATCTCGCTCCAGCGATAGGTCTGCTTACCCCAGAGCAAGGATCTTCCACCCATTTGGTGTGCTCGTATCCATAGGAATGGTTTGACTTCAGTGTAGGGGTTCTCTTCATCATTGGCCCAGAAGTGTTCTGTATCACTACCAATGAATCCGGATCGGCCAGCTTTATAATGTTTCTTATGTTGCTCTGGTGTTAAAGAGCCGCGCAACTCCGTATCCCACGGATCATCATTCATCGTGGGATAGTCCTTGATGTGTTCTACCATTCTGCCTCGCTCTAAGACCAAGGTCTTTAAGCCTTTCTCGCAGAGCTCCTTTGCTGCCCAGCCTCCGCTGATTCCTGAACCGATGACAATCGCGTCGTATGTCACTTGTTTATCCGCGTCGATATTGAAATTTGCCATGTAGATTTATGATTAAGTAATCTAAATTAAACAAATAAAGAGAAGGAATAATATTAATTTAAAATGGAATAAGGGTTTGCTGACTGTTTACCGCCTAGGCACATAGGATACATAGAGAGTAAATTCACTTCTTGATTTATAGAATCATGAAATCAGTTGATTTGTACTTCAGTCTTTTTTACAACATTGGGGATTCATGTCTTTGTTTTGAACACGTAGGCACATTGACATATGGTATTCTGTGAAGCTTTCTTTGATGATGTCAATGAAAACTATATTCAGATCATATAAATAAATTAATGAGGATCTGTTGACGTAAAAATTACCTTTTTGGAGAAGTTAACTTAACCTTTTTAATTTTTCATATCGTACATTGCTAATATACGGATTAAAATATATATTTGAACCAATGAAAGTGAAGAAAGCATTTAACATCGAGGGTTCAGAAGAGGCTATGATGGTCGCAGAAGTGGCAGATGCTCTCTCTCATCCTTTACGAGTCGCACTTGTGCATTATGTAAGCAAAAAGAACCGCGTGCGTAATGATGTGTGTAATAAGGATTTGGTTGAGCATTTTCCCTATAGTCAATCGAGTTTGTCTCAGCATGTTAAAAAACTTCGCGAAGCTAATATTTTTCAAGTCGAGTATGTAGACAAGTTTTCTTTTTATAGTGTGAATAAAAAGACCTTGAAGGAATTTAGAAATGCGTTGTCGGCTTTTTGATTTTTTAATCAATTTAATCGTAAACAACTAATATATGATACGTAAGCTTTTAAAAAAAGATTGGGAAGATGTTCGGCGAATTTATGTTGAAGGAATAAGGACCAAGAAAGCTACATTCGAACAGGAGGAAAATCTGACCAGTTTCGACCATTGGTATCAATCTAAGATTGCGACCTCTTGTATGGTCTTAGAGCAAAAGAAGATTATTTGTGGATGGTCAGCATTGAGTCAGGTCAGTTCTCGACGCGTATACGCTGGTGTTGCCGAAGTCAGTGTATATGTCAGCCCAATGCACAAAGGAATGGGTTATGGTAAAAAGCTCTTGCAAGCTCTAATTGATTATGCAGAGGACAACAATATTTGGACACTGCAAGCAAGTATTTTTATAGGAAACGAAGCGAGCCTATCGCTTCATAATAAGTTAGGCTTTAGAAAGGTCGGCTATCGAGAAAAAATAGCCAAGTTGGATGGAGCGTGGCAGGATACAGTTTTGGTGGAGAGAAGATCAAAGATTATTATATGAGCTTCATTGATACAGTTGGATATTCTGCATTAATAATAAATCTATATTCGATGACGCGATCTGAGGTGATTCGATTACGCCTGTTTTCTGCATTAGCAAATGCAATTTATATAATGTATGGATTCCTCCTCCACGCATATCCCTTGATCATTGGATGTACAATAGCTGTCTGTCTACATTCAGATCATTTATTGAAACAAAAAAATAAATCGCATGCGATTACAAAACATTAACGATGTGGTCATTATAGGAGCCGGACCGATTGGTATGGCAATGGCCACGCGTTTATATCAGGAAAAAATTCCGTTTACAGTATTCGAAAAAGGAGACTGTGTAGGTTCTAATCTTTTGGAATGGGGTCATATCTCATTATTCACTTCATGGGAGGAAAGTATGGACAATGAATCAGTATGCTTTTTAGCTTCAAAAGGAGTAGATCTTTCGCATTTATCTGGATGTCCAAGGTCTCAGGAATTAGTTGAAGAATATTTAAATAAATTATGCGACCATTTGCCCATAAATACTATTCAAAAAAACACTGAAGTAACGAAGTTTAATTTTAACCGCACTACCCAGTCTTTTACTATTGAAATCTCCAAAGGAGGACAAATTCAAACCATTGAGAGCAAGATTGTCATAGATGCCTCAGGGACTTGGGGTAATTTTAATTTATTGCTGCCATCTGCAGACTCTACCAGAGAAAACTTTTATTCTGGTATTCCTAATAAAGAAATGATTATTAGAGACATGCAAGGTATGAACATAGCAGTCATAGGCAATGGACACTCTGCTATGAATTCGATTTTGGAATTATCGAAGTATGGAGTTAAGGATATAAAGTGGGTGATAAGGGGAGATAGTCCTAAATTCGGTAAGAGTAAGGTTGGTGGCAAGAGCCATGAATTAGAGAATCTCGTCCAATCATTAGTCGAGAATGAACAGGTCAAATTGATACCGGCCTTCACCATAAATAGTTCGCAAAGAACAGACAATGTGATCAAGTTAATATCCGAAGACAGAAAGATATTGGAGAATATCCAGTATGTTATTACGAATATTGGTGCTTATCCAGATTACTCGTTCTTGCAAGACATTACCTTAAATTTAGATGGCAGATTTATGACTGCTCCTAGGCTTGCAAATATTATTGATCCGCACTTACATAGTTGCGATACTGTTTCTTATACATTCAGTGATACCTTGGTGACAGATATTCCCTATTTTGTAGTCGGCATGAAAAGTTTTGGCACTGCTTCTAACTTTTTATTAGCTAAGGGATACAAGATTCTTGATGAATTGACACAGAGCATTAAGTCAACACAAATCATTCCATCTAGAGAGGGCTCACTGCACTAAGAAATATCCATCATCTCCTTTCTTTTGATACAAGGGCATTAAGATCATAGCATCTTTTTCTGCTACGATTGGACCATGTTGATTACTTGCCAAAACGTCACCTTTCTTGATCGGCTGAAAATTTTTAAATCCTGGGTCCATCACAAATTTCTCATCCTCATCAATAGAATAGCTAGACACCAGATCAACAACTGTTGGCAAGTCTTTGGCATAGCTGATTAAAATAGTATCGTGTTGATTTTCAATGTGCTCTTCATCCACCATGCCGATTATTTTCAGACAATTCACAATGGCGGCAATAGCGCGATTGACAGAAAGAGCCTCTAGATGTTGGCCGGATTCAAAGGTAAGTGCTGTTGTTGGGATACCCATTTGATCAGAATTGAAATAGTGTAAGGTTGTCCCTGCTAGTCGATCTATAAATCCTCGTATAACAGGTGCATGTAAGGCCTTTGCGTATGTTGTGCTTTTCGGATCATTGCTGACAATTGAAAAAATGCCTCCAAAAGAAGATGTGGTGTGCAGGTCAAGTACGACCAATTCTGTGGGTTGGTATTCATCAATATGTTGGTGTATGATCTTCAGAATGGCTACTAGTTCTTCATGCTCTGCTAGGTCATTTGCGGGTTGTGAAATGATTGAATGTTTCCAACAACGATTCAGGTCTTTGTCGATATAGCGCTTGTTTTCTTTGTACGCTTTTAAGTTGCCAATGATCCCGACGAGTCTTCCTCTGAATTCAAAATCGGGGTTTGTAATTGGCTCAACTTCAAGCATTTTAAAGGCGATATCCAATGCCTTTACGCCTGCAGGTTCATTCCCGTGCATCCCTCCGAATACAATAAATAAAGGGCCATGTGTGTCACCTTCATACGTACCTATAATTCGGTTTGTCATTGGTGAAAATGTACACAATATTTATTAGAATGAAGATGAAACACAATCTTATCTGAGGGAAGAATCAGATTCAGCTAATCATTGTATAGAATACAATTACCTTCTATGATAGCATCAAATGTATAATTGCCTGGGATACAGAAGCCTGGATTTAATTCTATATAATCGAGAGCCTGATAAGTTGGACTCGTATTACATGTAAATACAGCAGTAGACTCAATAAAAGTATGTGAAAATTCATCAGCATTTTTAGCAGTCACAATATCCTCAGCAGTACAACACTTATCACGGAAGCTGCCCCTGATGATGCTAAATAAATCCGTATTCAAATCGTTCAAGACTAATGCAAATCCGTCATTATCTAATGGTGAATTCCAATGACTATTTTGAAAACCATTAAAATGTAATGTTTGAATAGTAGCACCATCATATAAATTATATGTTGAAGTATTATTAATAAAATCAGTTGTTGCCCAACCAAGATAACAATCAGAAGCATTTACAGAGGCAAATGATATATTATCGTCAACCAATGTGTCAAATACACCATTTTGATATTGAATTAATTGACCTTCTAAGGTAGGCCATACTATTCGATCTTGAAATGTTAAAGCCAGGCCATTCCATAAATTAGCATCGGTAGCAATCAGAGTTGTCGCTTGCCCATCATAATAGTATAGATCTGTTTGAAAGTTATTGAAAGGGCTTACACTAAAAACATAGCTATGATCATTTTTATATGATGGCATATAGATGTAATTAGCAGTGTCAAAAATTTTAAGCAAGACATCATTTTTAACATCGTAATGAAAAAGAGCACTTATCAAATTTCCATTTGCATCATCAATAAAAGATTTAAAGAATAAATCATCGCCCCAATAAGAGAATGATCCACCACTTGGGATACTAAAACTAAATCCTTGGTATGGACTTGTTAAGCTGAAAAATGGAATATGATCGGGACCTAAAATATCCATTTGGGTTCCATTATTCCAGTAGGTTCTAATCGTATTAATACCATTGGATATCAGATAATTAACACATTGAAGATTATCTAAAATAATATTCCCATCTAGATAATAATATCCATAGGGTACATTATTTCCACAAAACCCAGACATAAAATCAATTGAATTTGCAGCCCAAGACACAGTAGTTTCAGTCAATTTAAAACTCGAAGAGTAAAAATCTCCTGGCGTAATAAGTGAATCAATATTGCCATCTTGATACAAATTTATTTTTTCATTATCAGCCCATGCTAATCTGTCACCTACTTTGGTAAGAAGTGCAGGTTCCAGCTGATTGTTGCTTACAATTGTGTCTAATGTGATTGTATTTTGACTAATCGAGTTTTGCAAAAACCCTATTACAAAGCATACAAGCAATAGTTGAATGTGTAAAGTTTTCATCATTGTAATCTGATTTTAAAGTGTTGTATCGCAAGTATACACGGATTAATTTAAAAAGCAAACAATACGATTACATAGTTAAATGAATAGAATTTGTAGTTAGCTCAAAGCCATTGAAAATAAAAAGGGCTTGGAAAAAACTTCCCAAACCCTCTATTCAGTCTATCGTTGCGTTCGTAATTTTAATTTAATGAGCAGTGCTCGCGACGCCAGGTTTTCGCCCTTTCATCCAGAAGAATAATATTGTAAACAGTACGATCAATGCTATCGGAAACAATAGCATAGTAGAAAGCGTGGCCTGACCAGCTGCTAATTCGAGTGCTGCATCTGTAAGCCCTTCTGATTCAAATTTAGCTCTATTGGAATCAATGGTTGACCCAAAAAATGGCTGCATGAAGACATTGGCAAACATACCCATCGCACCAACCAAGGATAGACCTAATGCTCCACTTTGTGGAATATAATCTGCGATAAAACCAATCATATTAGGCCAAAAGTATGCAACGCCAAGTCCAAAAAATATGGCGGCGACATAGGCCATTGGTCCTGTCTGTGTACTAAATAAATAGATGCCTATAGTTGCGAGAATGGCTGATCCAAGTAAAACACCTGTTGTACTAAACTTAGCAACCATTTCTCCACCGAAAAATCTTGCGACAGCCATCAATCCCGCAACTAGAGCAAGGATAAGCATCGGCTTCGCGCCACTCTCTGCTAGTACTAATTCTACCCATTGCGTAGTACCAAATTCTGTAGAAGCCGTGATAGCCATGACTAAAAACATAAAGATGAATAAGGGATTCATCATGCCTTTAATACTACCTGCAATAGATGTCGCTTCACTTGCCTTCGCCTTAGGCCAAGTTTGACCAAAAAATAGATAGGCGTAGATAAGTGTAGGGATCATTATAATCCAAATTTGCGTTTGCCATGACCATCCTAAGCTACCCATCGCTACTGACAATAAACTACCTAAAACGATTCCACCTGGAAACCACATATGAAACCGATTCATCATTCTGCTCATCATATTACCCTCGTAGGCATCTGCAATCATGGGATTACAAGCAGCCTCAGTACAACCGTTACCCAGTCCAATTAAGAGTGATGCTGCCATTAGTCCACCGTAACTACCCGCATATATCGTTCCTACGATACCTACAGCATGTGCTATAAAAGCAAAGGCCATAATTTTCCCTCCTCCTACAGTATGGTATATTAAGCCACCAATAATCATGGATATTGGAAAACCTAAAAACCACATGGAGTTGATAAAACCAAGTTGCTCTCCAGACAAGCCAATTTCTGCTTGTACTTCTGGTAATATACCTGCTCTTAAACTGAATGATAATGCTGTCGTAATCAATGCAAAACAGCTACCCAAAAAGAGTCGATTTGCGTTTACGGCTGAAGAATTGTTTTCCATAATTATTAGTTTTAAAGGTTTCTCAGCGTTTGTAGATACTGATTTTTCAATTTTGTTTTGATTGGTTTTACAATGCCAAGTGGACAATAACATGCTGGCATCATCCATTTGGCTATGTTAATTTATTAAAACCTTATCACGAAATAGCAAAAAGAAGAGAGTAAATGTAAAATTTACACTTAGAACCGATTAAACCTATGGTCTCTGCGATTTAGACAACGGCAAGTATTCTTAACTTTCATGAGACCAGAGATAGATACAAGCCAGAGAGCGATGTGGTTTCCAGCGATCAGCGATAACCTCTAAGTCATGGAGCATAACTTTCCCTTCAGTCTTGACAGCATATAATTTTATCATTTGCTTGCGCACTTCCAGATCACCTATAGGAAAGACATCAGGTCGATCTAGATGAAACATCATCATCATTTGAACTGTCCAAATACCTACACCTTTGATTTGGGTAAGTTTTTGAATGATCTCCTCATCAGTCAAGGCTATGATCTTCTTATCTGTCAGCTTATGTTCATTGAAGAATAAGGCGACATTTTTAACATACTGTGCTTTAGAGTTGGATAAACCAACGCTACGTAGTACATCATGTTCAGTTGCAAGAAGAGATTTCTTAGTGATGCGATGCTTGAGCAAAGCCTCCAATCTCCCATAAATACTAGCGGCTGCTTTGACAGAAAGCTGTTGCGAAACAATTGATTTGACAAGAGCGTTAAAACAGGACTTGCTCCTAGCATACTGATTAAGTGTGGTCTTGCGAATGACAGGCCGTAAGACTTTATCTTTTTTTAAATGTTTTGTAGCAATTTGATTTGGTAGCATTTGGCGAATGGCATAATTTGTGCCTAATTAGTAATAGCGAGATTAATTTATGATGCGAGTATACAGAACTTTTTTTATCCTCTCCCTTCTGGGTCTTTTTTCTTCTTTTTCTACTGACAATCCGACCTCTTTATCAGAGGCATATATAGCCCAATATAAAGATTTAGCGATTATTGAGATGCACCGCAGTGGTATTCCGGCTAGCATCACCTTAGCTCAGGCGCTAGTCGAATCTCGATATGGTACCAGCGGTTTGGCTGTCGAAGCCAACAACCATTTTGGCATTAAATGTAAATCGTATTGGACAGGATTTACTTATTACCACAAGGATGATGATTATGATAAGAATGGCAAACTGATGAAATCTTGTTTTAGAGCCTATGATTCTGCACTCGACTCATATATTGATCACTCTAACTTCTTGTTGATTACACCTTGGTACCAGGACTTATTCAGCTATTCTAAAATGGATTATGTCAATTGGGCCAAAGGACTTAAAAAATCGGGTTATGCTACCAACCCTAAATATGCTGACATCCTCATTAAGAAAATTGAGGACTTTCAGTTGTATCAATATGATTCTTATTAAGGATTGCTCATTCCAATAATAATAGTACGTAACAATGCATACTTTGTCCCAACAGTACAGACGATGCATCGCTCGTCCAAACCCCCAAGTAAGGACGTAGCTTCTACGTCCCATACGAATACTAGCTCACCCACTCCGTTTAATCATTGATTGGCTATTCTGCGGAATAGCTGACCTACTTTTGAATCGTATTCAGAAATACACATACAATTATATAACCAAAAATTGTAATATGTTATCTGATCATTTTACCTTGCATCACCATAATAAAACGGAGTCAATGTCAAACGCATTCAAAGTAGTCGGAGGGAATCAGTTAAACGGAGATATCATCCCACAAGGGGCAAAAAATGAAGCCTTGCAGGTTTTATGTGCAGTCTTGTTAACATCTGAAGAAGTTACCATTAGTAATTTGCCTGATATTTTGGACGTTCAGCGGCTCATTATGCTTGTTAAAGGCCTTGGAGTAGAGGTGACCGAAGTTGATCGGCATAAGTACATCTTTAAGGCAGCAGACGTTGATTTGGACTATTTTGCCTCTGATGAGTATCAATCGAATGCAAAAAAAATTAGAGGTTCGGTGATGTTGATGGGTCCATTATTGGCGAGGTATAAAAAAGCATTTTTACCAAAACCAGGAGGAGACAAGATCGGCCGACGAAACTTAGACACACACTTTCATGGCTTCACCCAACTTGGAGCAGAATTTATCTATGATGAAGCTGAGGATAAATATTTGCTTGAGGGGTCCAAATTAAAAGGGCAATACATCCTGATGGATGAAATTTCTGTAACCGGCACGGCGAATCTGGTGATGGCTGCAGTCCTTGCCGAAGGAGAAACTGAAATTTATAATGCTGCCTGTGAGCCTTATCTTCAGCAATTGTGTAAGATGTTGAATTCGATGGGCGCACAAATTACGGGCATTGGATCTAATCGATTAATGATACAAGGTGTGACTCAGTTGGGTGGCACCACTCATCGTGTTGCTCCAGATATGATCGAGATTGGAAGTTTTATCGGGCTTGCAGCCATGACACAATCTAGAATCAATATCAAAGGAGCCTATGAAGCAGACCTCGGTGTCATTCCAAGAACATTTGAGAAGATTGGGATTAAACTGGAGCGTGATGGTGATGATTTGATTATCCCTGCCCAGGAGAATTACGATATTAGCTCCTTTATTGATGGTTCTATTTTAACCATTTATGATGCGCCATGGCCAGGCTTTACACCTGACTTGATGAGTATCTTATTGGTCATGGCAACACAGGCAAATGGCAGTGTTTTAATTCATCAAAAAATGTTTGAAAGTCGTTTGTTTTTTGTGGATAAAGTGATCGAGATGGGAGCTAAGATAATCTTGTGTGACCCTCATAGAGCGACTGTTATCGGCATGAATCGTGAATCTCAATTGCGCGGTATCACGATGACATCACCGGATATTCGTGCAGGAGTCGCCTTATTGATTGCAGCCTTATCCGCCAAAGGAACAAGCACGATCTTAAATATCCAACAAATAGATCGTGGCTACCAAAGTATTGATACACGACTAAACGCAATAGGTGCTGATATTGAGCGAATCGAAGTCTAAAGGCGTTTTAGGATTTTCTTTCTACAACAAAGTCCACCAGTTCAATTAATGCTGTTTTCACATCAGAATCGGCAACCTTGTCTAACAAGCCAATAGCCTCTTGTTTATATTGCTGCATGATCTGACTCGCATACTCAATGCCACCATGCTCGTGGACATACTTGATCAATTCAGCGACCTTTTTAGGGTCATTATTGTGTTTTTTAACCACTTTGAGAATCCAGCGTCGATCAGCATGACTCGCTTTAGCCAAGACATGAATTAAAGGCAGCGTCATTTTTTTGTCTCTGATATCAATGCCCTTAGGCTTACCCACATCAGCGCTCCCGTAGTCGAAAATGTCATCCTTTATTTGATAGGCCACCCCAACCTTCTCTCCAAAATCCCACATGGTCTTCAATACATCTTCATCACGAGTTGTAGAATAGGCACCTGTACTACAAGCTGCCGCAATGAGGGAGGCAGTCTTACCTTTGATGATTTCGTAGTATACCTCTTCATTGATGTTCAGCTTTCGTGCTTTTTCAATCTGCAGTAATTCGCCTTCACTTATTTTCTTGACAGCCCGAGAAAAGATTTGTAGGATTTTATATTCTTCTTTATCAAGAGCTAGCAGCATCCCTTTTGAAAATAAATAGTCACCCACTAACACAGCGATTTTATTTTTCCAAAGTGCATTGATCGAGAAGAAGCCGCGGCGCTGGTGAGAATCATCAACAACATCGTCATGGACAAGCGAGGCTGTGTGTAACAGCTCTATAAGCGATGCGGCGATATGAGTTGCCTCATTGACGGGCTGATATAATTTGGCTGATAAGTAGACAAATAGGGGTCTGATTTGTTTGCCTTTGCGCTGGACGATGTAATACATGATCTTATCAAGTAACGGAACCGGAGAAGACATCGACTCTTTAAACAAGATTTCGAAATCTTGTAATTCAGATTTGATAGGTTCCTTAATAGCCTTTATTGACAAGATCTGCGATTTATAAAGTAAATGTACTAATAAACATTACCCTAGATTAATAGTTTCGGGATTAGTACACATCGCTAGACAGCAGACTGACAAATGTGATAAAGAATTTGATATAAATTTCGATTTCATCTCTTGTAATGTAACTTTACATAAAGTGATTAGAAAATGTATGATTCCATCGGTGTTTATGTCCCGATATTAGGTACAAAGCTAATTTTGGAGATATACTCCATCAATAAAACAATAGCGTGCTAGCTCTATTTCGTCAAAATTTATTCATCAATTCAGTTTTATTACTGCCCTATACGATCATCGTCAGGATACACTCTTTAATTTATCCCAAAGTCTATGTGAGTTCAGAGCTCGATGGATGGTTTAATTGCAGTGCGTTTTCATGGATGGCAGATATGCCGAGGACTCAAGCCGTATTAGCTATTCTCATCATTTTTATTCAAGCGGTTAGTCTTAACTATATTCTGAATAGACATCGATTGGCCTTGCGGCCTAATCTATTTCCCGGTGTTTTTTATATTCTATTTGTAAGTATTGCTCGAGAGTATTTAGCGCTGAACCCCATTTTACTGGGGAATGTCTTCATCATAATTATGTTAGTCAACTTATACAAAACGTATAGAATTGCACAGTGCAGTGGAGCCATTTTTAATATCGGATTTTTTATTGCTATGGCTAGTTCATTTTACTTTCCCTATATAGCCTACTTGATACCTTGTTTTATTGGCTTGATGATGCTAAGATCATTTAGATTAAAAGAGCGATTTCAGTATATTATTGGTGCATTTACCTTCTCGTATTTGTTGTTTGCCCTCTTCTTTTATTTTGGTTTGACACCAGATTATTACGTAGACTATATGAAGTCTAATCTTAGCTTGCCGCAAATCACATCTAGCGGTTTACAGATCTATCTCCCTCTTACTTTATTTGCAATTGCTATTGTAAGTGTAATATTCAACTATTACCCATTAAGAAAGAAAAAGAGTATCCAATCTCAGAAAAAAATTGATATCCTCTATTGGTTGTTGATTATTAGTCCTTTAATGATCGTGTTTTGGAATCGATTAGATGTGTATAGTCTATTAGTTTTAGCGATTCCCCTTTCTATTCTCACAGGCATCTTGATTTATAGAATTAAAAATCAGTTGTTATCCGAAATGCTCCATTTGGCCATTCTAGTCGGAGTGATTTCATTTCATTTTGGCTTGTTTTTGTAAATCTGTTCTTTTTGGAAATACGAAATTATGATACAAACCACAGATTTAGCGCTTTTTAATTGTCATGAGCTGAATGGCAGAAATACTCATGAAAAGGTAGTGATCATGGGGTTTTAAAATTCAGCTAACCAAGAGATGAAATGATAATGAGTATAAGTACTAGTTAATGTTTTATTAATGAATAGGCCCAAATGGACTAAATGCGTTTACTTATAGAACTTTGGCCCTTTAGTTGAGTTAATCTAATTATGATGAATAAATTGATATTGTTACTGAGTTTGGCTTTTGCGTTTCAAGTAGGTCTTGCGGCTCAGCAAATGGAACCTGTCAAATGGAGTTTTGATGCTGAAAAAGCAGCCGACGGGACACACACCTTGACTTTTAGTGCTGATATAGATAAAAACTGGGTTATCTATGGGATGAAAGAATTAGATGATGGTCCAATTCCAACTTCGATCAATTTTGAAGAGGGCTCTTTTGAGCTCGTTGGGGACATAGCCACAGATTCGGAATCTTCAATCACTGATGATCCATTATTTATGATAAAACTGGAAAAGTTTAAGACTGAGGCTTTATTTACTCAAGCTGTTAAAGTCTCAGGACCAACTACAGTTAGCGGATGGGTGACATTCATGACTTGTGATGGTGAGAGATGTTTGCCACCAAGAGATATTGACTTTTCTTTTGATTTGAAATAAACCACGTTATGCTGAAAAGACTGACCCCTTCTATTTTAGCAATACTATTTTTGTATTGTGCCAACACCTTGACAGCCCAAATAGAAAACCCAGTTAGCTGGAGTTTTTCACAAGAGCAGATTTCTGATACAGAAGTCGATCTGGTTTTTAGTGCAGACATAGAAGAGGGCTGGACCGTCTATTCTCAATTTCTTGGTGAAGATGCTACACCCTGGCCAACGACACTCATCTATGAGACCCAAACAGGTGTTGAGCTCGTAGGAAAATCAGTCGAGTCTGGTAAACGAAAGGAAGGCATGGATCCAATCTTTCAGGAAAACGTCATTAAGTTTTTAGCGGGGAAGCCCTATGTGATTACACAAAGGATAAAGGTTGCAGGAGATTGGACAGCAACAGGGTTTCTTGAGTTTATGACCTGTGATGATACAAAGTGCTTGCCTCCAACACCAGTTGATTTTAATTTTAATGGTTCAGCAGGGGCGGCTGTGTCAACTCAAAAAACGACAGGCACTCCAGCTGTAGCGACAAGTGCTCCTCCCGCGGTAGAAAAGAATAAAGGACAATCAAAAGATATTGATGAGCCAGTTAAATGGACCTACAAGTTAGAAAAGGCAAGTCAAGCAAATCATTTTGAAGTACAGCTAACTGCTGATATTGCAGACGATTGGCTGATCTACTCCTACTTTGTTGAAGATGGAGGGCCATTACCAACCTATGTAGATTTTGAAACAACTGAGGGTTTTGAGCAGGTAGGTGACCCTATAGAAAATGGTTATAAGAAAGAAGGTTTGGATAAAATATTTGACATGAATGTGATCAAGTTTTTATCTGGCAAGCCCTATACTCACAAGCAAACATTTAAGACAACTGGTGGCGCAACTAAAGGAAGCGTTTATTTAACCTATATGAGTTGTGATGATGAGAAGTGTATTCCGTTTGATGAGGAGATTGTACTTGACACGGAGAATTTAGGTGCGTATAAAGCTTCCGCAAATGTTGCCAATGCTAATCTAACAGCGATTAATGGTAATGAAATCGATCAGATCCGACCAACGATTATAGAGACATATAAAGAGCCAATTGGTGATTGTGGGCAGGGAGATAATGAAGAAAGCGATAGCTTATTATCAGTATTTCTGATTGGTTTTATTGGAGGATTATTTGCGATATTATTGCCATGTATTTTTCCAATGATTCCGATTACTGTGAGTTATTTCATGAAAGATACCAAGAGAAAAGGTTGGGTGAATGGCCTGATCTATGGCTTGTCGATCATTGTTATTTTTGTTGGTATTGGCTTATTGATTACGGCATTATTAGGCCCTGAAGCGCTGAATCGCTTGTCGACGAATTGGATAGCCAATACATTTTTCTTTTTAGTGTTTGTCGCTTTTGCGTTTTCCTTCTTTGGCTATTATGAAATGACCCTACCGAGTTCGTGGTCTACGAAAAGTGATTCTGTTGCCGATAAAGGAGGACTGATAGGCACATTTTTTATGGCAGCGACTCTTGCAATTGTTTCCTTTTCTTGTACGGGACCGATTATTGGTTCAGCTTTAGTACAAGTCGCCTCAAGCGGCAGTTATTGGGGCCCAGCAAGTGTGATGCTCGGTTTTTCAACGGCCTTGGCTTTACCATTTGGATTTTTTGCAGCATTTCCGACATGGTTGAATACTTTACCTCGCTCCGGATCTTGGATGACATCATTGAAGGTCATTTTGGGGTTTTTAGAACTAGCTCTTGCGCTCAAATTTTTATCTGTTGCGGATATGACAGAGCACTGGGGATTCTTAAAATATGAATTGTTTTTGTTTTTATGGATTGTGATATTCCTAGCTATGGCAGCCTACTTAATGGGATGGATTCGATTTCCTCATGATAGTAAATTGAAAAAACGAAGTTTGCCTAGACTTGGCTTTGCAGCCTTGGCAACATTGACTGCAGTTTACTTGATGTTGGGGTTTAGAGTTGATCCGATTACAAACACTTACGATACTCCAGGTCTAACATCGGGCATAGCACCACCAGCGACCTATAACTTCTTTTTAGATACACCTGAGATAAGTCCAGAGCTAAAAGCAAAATATCCTTCCATATCTAAGTGTGCTAATAACATCACTTGCTTCAAGGATTATTTTGAAGGACTCGCTTTTGCTAAGGAAACCAATCGGCCAGTTTTATTAGATTATACTGGCTATGGTTGTGTGAATTGCCGTAAGACGGAAGAGCATATTTGGGTTGATGAAGGCGTACGTAATCTGTTAAATGATGAGTTTGTCCTAATCTCACTTTATGTCGATGACAGAGCAAAACTGGATGAAGAATTAGTGTCTAAGTCTCGGCAAGTCCGAATCCGAAATGTTGGTAATAAATGGTCTGACTTCCAAATTGTCAATTTTGAACAAAATTCTCAGCCTCTATATGTTTTGATGACACCAGATGAGCAGGTAATGGCAAGCCCTCGAGGGTATCGGGAAGGCATTCAGCAGTATACGGATTATTTGGAGTGTGGCTTGGATGTCTTTAGTAAGGAGTAAGTATAACCGTAAAATAGGCACTTCTTTTGTTGTACAACAAGTTGTACTTAATAAAAATTTACACGATATTTGAATCTATGGAAATTACCAACTATTCCACATTTCGCAATAATCTAAAAGAATTTATAGATATGGTTATCTCTGATCATATCCCACTCTATATTAAAAGATCAAAAGGAGATGATGTTGTTTTGGTTTCAAAAGCTGATTTTGATGGAATGCAAGAAACAATACACTTATTAAAGCATCCCAAGAATGCAACTCGTTTATTAGATGGAATAAAGGAGTATGAGAAAGGTGGAGGTGAAGAAAGGACTCTACTAGAAGAATGAAAATCGTTTTCATATCACAAGGCTGGGAAGATTATTTATACTGGCAAACTCATGATAAAAAATTGTTGCGTAAGCTAAACGAATTGATAAAGGATTCATATAGAAATCCAAGATCTGGCCTTGGTAAACCAGAAGCATTAAAGGGAAACCTATCAGGATGGTGGTCCAGAAGAATTAACCTTGAACATCGATTGGTTTATAAATTTGAAGCAAATACACTGATCGTTTTGCAGTGCCGATTACATTATTGAATCTAACTCCTTAAATATTCCTTTTCCCCATATTTGTTAATTGTCTTGCATGATACACCTAAGCACCACATCTGTGCTGTATCTTTAAGCCTATGACGACGAGATCTATTCAAGTCATTAGTATTGTTATCCTTGTCATGTTTGAGCTATGCTCGATTCGTGCCCAGAATCCGTATGCCACATTCGAATATGGTAACGAATGGATTCAATCAAATCTAACTCATTATGAGTTTTTTATTGAAGAAGACGGTATCTACGATTTAGTTCTGGAGGCTAACTTTTTTGAGGCAGACAATCCATGTAATTATAAAATCTATCGCTTAGGATCTGAAGTCGCGACGTTTACTCGGATTGATGATAATGGCAATTCTCATATCCTATTTTATGGAGAGAAAAATAGAGGTCAGCTCGATCAGGCACTGTATGAGGAAGGCAATCAATTGAATCCTGACTATAGCTTATTTTCTGATAAAGCAGCTTACTATTTAGTAAGCAATACTGATTCCGATTGTAATCGACTTAGCCTAAGTGATCAACCAGAGGAGACTGATGCTATCACTTATGAGCATTTTTGGTATACTGAACAGCAAATCTTTAATGAGTATTATTTTAAGCCAAAGGTTGGTGTGAACTTAGATTTACAATCTTCTGAGTTTGATGTTGGCGAAGGCTTTGGAAGTGCTTTATCCAATGATCATAGATTTTTAATACGGACTGTAGATGTGTCCACAAACGCTCCTAACGCAGTATTAAACATTCGATTCGCAGGGAATGTAGTTGAACATGATATAGAGGTTATTTGGAATGATGTCGTTATAGATCAGATTGAAGTGTCAGGATATGGAGTCGAAGAACGAGAGTATTCTATTCCGGTAGAGCAGCTTTTGCAAACGAATGAATTAACTATTCAAGCGAACAATGGAGACCTCGACAAGTTAACAATCGCCTCCTATTCACTGAGGTATCCACGAGAAGCCACTGTTGTATTACCAGAAATATCAATCGAGTTAGATCCAAGTGAATCAATTCGCTCGCTTCCAATTGATACGTCTAGGATTGCTGTGATCATCGATCGGGAAAATCAGATTATTTATCAATCATTTCAGCATAAGCTACTTGAGATACAGTCTTCGGTGCAACCCATTCATCTTTTCAGTGCATCTCAGCCAATCGGCATCTCTTCCGATCAATTGACCCCAGTTCAGTTTACCGATTATCAAACTGAGGATCCTAGTTACGTTATTCTAACGAATGATGACCTTCGAGAAACGACAATGACAGGAGAGGATGAGATAGAGGCTTATGCATCATATCGGTCATCAGAAGTCGGTGGTGGTCATACAGTTTTAATAGTCGACGTTCTAGATTTGTATAGACAGTTTGCCTTTGGTCAACGATCGCATCCATTGGCGATTAAGCAATTTGTACAATCAATTTCTTCTAACTGGACATCAGTCGAGGGATTTTTTATTGTTGGGAAAGGTAGAGACTATTACACGATTCGCTCAGAGCGACAAAAACAAGACATTGTAGAATTTGTTCCCACTTACGGCTCGCCAGGATCTGATAACTTACTAATTTCAGATAATGCCTCTATCGCTCCTTTGTTTCCAATCGGTAGGCTGGCTGCACAAAACCCGCAAGATGTTAAACTGTATCTTGATAAGATTAAGATGCACGAGCAGCAAGCACCATCCGAAATAGATCCTGTGTGGAGAAAGCGAGTGTTGCATTTAAGTGGAGGCAGCTCTGATATTGTAGATGCAGTTGCTTTTCTTCTGCAAGATCTTGAAGAGCTGATTGAGCAAAGTGCAATAGGTGCGAGCGTTGAGACGTTTCGCAAAACCTCAGCTGCACCCATTCAGCCTGCGCAAACTAAAGACTTACTAAAGCGTATAAATGATGGAGTCTCTTTGATTACTTTTTTAGGGCATTCTTCTCCAGGGACATTTGATTTTAGTCTAGAAGAGCCTTCAGCGTATGATAATATTGGACAGCTACCTTTTATTATTTCCTTGGGCTGTCATTCTGGTAATATTCATTCAGAAGGATTTGGATTAAGTGAGCAGTTTGTTCTCGAACCAGAAAAAGGAGCAATCGCTTTTTTAGCTTCTTCTTCAAGTAATTATTTAGATGTTCAATATTTAACAGGCCGAATTTTGTATTTACTATTAGGTGATAATTTTCATAATCAACCTGTCGGACGAGCGCTGCAAGAAATACTGATACTGACTGATCAATTAGATGCCTCGTCACTTGCCCTCAACGAGCAGTTCACTTTGCATGGTGATCCTCTAGTTCAAATAAGTTTTGCTGCCTTTCCGGACTTGCAAGTAGATGAATCGAGCGCGTTTACTGAGCCAGCAATTATAACAAGTACAATTGACTCTTTTCAATTTGCGGTTGATATTATCAATGCAGGTAAATCACTTAAGGACAGTGTGTCTATTGTATTGACTTACCTTAATGATTCAGATTCTATTCTGTATCAGCTAACAGAAAAAATGCCAATCCCTGCCTTCTCAAATCAATTGAAAGTAAGCTTTCCAGCACCGGGCTTAACTTCAATTGGCGACAATCGAATTGTTGTCACCATTGACCCTGAGAATAAGATTGATGAAGGCTCAATGTTTGCAGAAGAGAATAATCAGTTTGTGAATACTGCTGGAATTCCTGATTATCGATTCGAAGTGTTAGATCAGGTCATAAGAGCTGTGTATCCTGAACATATGAGTATAGTCAACACAAATACAGTACACATTAAAGCATCGACCAGCAATGCCTTGACGGCGAAAGGTGATTATCTTTTAGAAATTGATACTACGATTCTATTCAATAGCCCAATCTTGGAAAGTGAAACGATTACAAACGTATCTGGACTTATCGAGTGGGACGTTGACCTTCCTTTAGATGAGACAGTTTACTATTGGAAGGTTTCCAACGGAGACCAAAACGTGCAAAACAAATCAGCTGAACAGGTCCAGTCATTTTTGTATTCGTCGACTAGCGAGAAAGGCTGGAATCAAAGTCATTTTTATCAATATACTGAAGATGAATATAGTGGTTTGGTTTTAGGAGAAAACAGGCAATTGCAGTTTGACACCTCAGGATTCTATATTAGCATTCATAATCGAATATACAATCCAGCAGTGCCACCAGGTTATCAGTTTAATTTTGAAAACTTTGCAGCATCCGTTAATCCTTGGTTGTTTTTGGATGCAGGGATAGCTGTGGTGGTTGGTGATCAGCTCGATGGATCTGCATTGCTTAACGAAGGAGGAGGTTTTGGAAGTGTGTTTGATACAAGTGAATCATCAAGACGCGTTTTTGGATTTAAAACAGAGACAACAGAACAAAGATCAATTCTTTTGGATTTTTTAAAACAAATTCCCACTGGACAATATGTCTTTTTATTTACGGTGATTCAAGACGAAAATTCTAAGCTATACGGTGAAAATTGGTTGGCAGATCAGCAAGCGATTGGAGACAATATCATCTCCTATTTAGAATCAGAGGGCGCGACACACATTAATGGGCTGACAGAGAGCGGAACATTGCCCTATAATTTTATCTATCAAAAGGATGTCGGGCCTCTTGGCGAGGCAATTGCCAAAAATCTTAATCAAAGCATTCGCACTGACGTTTTTATTCCTAGATTGACTATTCGTGGAGATATGCAAACCAATACCATCGGCCCAGCAAAGCAATGGATTTCTGCAAGTCTAGAGCTTTTTAAAGAGGAGTCAGACACTCTACAATTCGTTATTGTAGGCATAGAAGATAATGGGGAAGAAACAGTTCTATTAACCACGAGCAATGCACAATTTAATTTGACAGATATAGACGCATTGCTGTATCCATATATTAAAGTGATCATTAAACTGGAAGACGGTATTGATCGGACTGCATCTCAGCTCAATCACTTGCGCATATTCTATGAAGGGCTGCCAGATTTAGCATTAGATCCAATTCGATATAGTGAATTTTCTAATGGGAATGATGGTGAAATCAGCATAGGAATGGGCATAACAAATACTTCTATGGCTCCTATGCCAAGCACGGAAGTGAGCTATAGTTTATCGAATACGAATGGTATTTATTTGGAAAGAACACAAGATATTCCAGCTCTAGATATAGACGGTGTTTATGAAGAGACCATAAGCTTTGATGCAGAGCTAGTACAGCCAAATACTATTTTGAAATTAGAATTAAATCCTTCTCAAAGCCCGGCAGAATTGTATCATTTTAATAATGTTGCCGTTAGTGAGATTGATGCAATTGCAGATATCGTTGCGCCAGTTTTAGATGTTACTTTTGACGGTGCTCATATTCAAAACGGCGAAATTGTCTCACCTAACCCGATCATTGTGTTTGAAGTTCGAGATGAAGACCGAACAAATCCAGTAAGCAGTGTCAATCAATTCGGAATTACAATCAGAAAGCCAGATGGTCGTCTAATCAATGTGATTGAAATTGGCGATGAGTTGAGTTTAAAATCAGGTGAAGATAATCTGAGTTCACAGTTGGTGTATACCCCAGAGTTTGAAGAAGGCGATTACCAATTGACAGCAACGGTGTTTGATGCAGCGGCAAACGAATCCTCAGAATATCAAGTCATATTCAAGGTCATTACACGTAAGACGATATCCGAGTTAACCTTTTATCCTAACCCGATGAAAGAGGCTATGAGGTTTGAATATTTTGTCACGGGTGAGCTAGATTTTGAGATTCATGTGTACAATGCAGCGGGTAAATTAGTCAAGCAATTCCGAGACGAGGAGTTAGGCAGTGGAGGTGGTGGGATGCGAGAATCTGCTGAGTGGAACGGCACTGATGATGCTGGTAATCTGATGCCTTCAGGTGTTTATACATACAGGATTATGTATGATGAAAATGATCCTAGCTATCTCGACTTTTTGACAGCGACCGGTCAAGCTGCAGCAGGCCAATTCGTCATCATTCGTTAATTGTATAGATAGTTTCCAGTCAATGTTCTATCTTTCACTATAGGATTGATTTTGAATATTCCATTTCACATACCATATGTTTCAGGCCTTGAGGACATCAATATTGCTAAGACAATTGCTCAATTAAAGACTGGGAAGGACATTAGCTTTGTAGCACAATGTGAGCAAAAGCTAAAAGCCTTGACAAAAAGTCATCAGGTATTGTTGACTGGCTCCTGTACACAAGCTTTAGAAATGGCACTTTTATTACTTAGGTTAAAGCCGGGAGATGAGGTCATTTGTCCATCATTCACCTATGTTTCAGTTGTTAATGCGATATTGAAGATGGGTGCTATTCCGGTTTTTGTTGATTGTCGTGATGACACGATGAATATTGATGAGACACTGCTTAAAAGGGCGGTAAGTTCTTCTACAAAGGCGATGATCATTATGCACTATGCGGGTGTGAGTTGTGACATGGCGGCCATACAATCGTTTGCTCGATCTCATCAAATTACAATTGTCGAAGATGCAGCCCATTGTATGCTTGCCTATAATGGAATGGAGCACTTAGGTACCTTTGGAGATATGGGGACTATTAGTTTTCATTACACAAAAAACATTCATTCTTTTCATGGAGGTTGCTTATTAATTAACAATCCTGAGCTCTACGATCGAGCACTTGTACTCAGAGACAATGGAACCAATAAAAATGCGTTTACAAACGGTATTGTAGATAAATATACCTGGGTAGATGTAGGAGGAAATTTTGGGATGAGTGAATTGGTAGCTGCATGTCTACATGCTCAATTAGAACATGTTGAGCAAGTAACCAATGAGAGAATACAATTATGGAATCATTATTATCAAGCTTGCCAAGAACATAAAATTAATTGCACTCAACATACGATCGGTCATAATGGTCATATCTTTTATATCAAGTGCAAGAATCTACTAGAGAGAAACCAATTGATTTCACACTTAAAGGCTGTAGGCGTTGATGCTCGGTTTCATTATCAACCATTGCATCAGACGGCTATCGGGACTTCGTTTAAGTATATCACTTTGGGAAATCACTCGAAAAAAGCCAGTGAAATGGTACTTCGCTTGCCTTTATATTTTGGGATGACTAAGCAAGAAGTTGATTATGTCATCCAACATGTATCGAATTTTTATCCCTAATGAAGATTCGAGAAATTACACGAGACCAATGGAGTGCGGCGATAAGAGAGGTAGAATTAGCAAGTTTTTTCGAATATCCAGAATGGTATTCAATTTGGGAACAGTACTTTAATACAAGATCTTATGCATATTTGATTGATGACCACCTGCTGATTTCTGTTATAGAATTACCTGGAGCAAAAGGTAAAATTCGATTTTATAACTCTTCCCCCGCAGGCACATACTCTAACTTAAGATCAGTTAAAGTACATACAGTGTTGGATAATAAAGGGCTCAAAACAATTCGGGATTTGACATCAATTAACTTTTTTAGATTAAACCCGTTTACAAACGTAACGATAAAAACCAGCAATGCTGTTAGTGAAGAAGTAACGCATTTAATTCAGATGGACGATGATGAGATCACTCGATCTTGGTCTCGCAATCACAAACGATTATTGAAAACAGCGCAACAATCAGACATCACGATTTCCTTAGCAGAAAGTGATAAAGACTGGATCGATTATTACTCAATTTATAAACAATCGTTCTTAAAAAGAGCAGGAGCACAAACGAATAGATATTCAAATAAATTATTCGTTTACATACGATATTTGAGTACATCTCAAATGAAACTATGGTTGGCAAAAAAAGATGATCAAGTGATTGCAGGGCGACTCGTTTTTTATACGCACGATTATGCAGTAGAGTGGCATGCAGCAAGTAGAGCGGAGGCAGAGGCTTTAGGGGCAAATCATCAAATCATTTATGAGATTCTAAAGGATGCCCAAGCCAATGGCATTCAAGTCTATGATTTCAATCCCAGTGCAGGATTGAAAGGCGTTGAGGAATTTAAAGCGAAATTCGGTGCTGTAAAACGAAGTACGCCTGTTTACAAATCCTATGATTTCACGCAAAGCTTATATTTACAGTATATCAAATGGAGAAAATGAGTGCATCCTTACATATACGAGAGGCTCAGGGTCATGATACTTCAGCTATTGCATCGATTTACAATGAATATGTAGGCAACGGAACTATGGACCTTGACCCTAAATCAGCAGAGTACTTCAATACGTTTTTAGAATCAAAGTCTGTACGAGAAGCTTGTTATGTAGCTGAACTTGAGGGAAACATAATTGGCTATAGTATCATTAAGCAGTATTCTGATCGTGAGGGCTACCGCTTAACAGCTGAAACATCTACCTATCTGAATTCAAATTATGTAAGAAGAGGTTTTGGTAGACTTATTAAGAGTCATATGCTTGAGGTATGCAAAACGCTTGGCATCAAGCATATCGTCGCTAAGATCTGGACGAGTAATCAAAGCAGCATCGCCTTTCATGAATCACTGGGCTACACAACCGTAGGTGTTCAGAATCGAATCGGCTTTGTTGATGGCCAGTGGCAGGATGTAACAATTATGCAATATCTTGTAGATTCATGATAATAAGCTGGTGGAAACAACGACAATTGAAAGCAGCCTTACGAAAGAAGGCTGCTGATGTCCAGATCGAAAAAGATATAACAGTTATTGGTCCCTTAACTCATTTGACCATTGGGTCAAATATTCGATTTGCTCATAATGTTTATCTGCATTTGGGAGGTCTCGCATGGAGTGATTTTAAGGGTAGTCTGAGCATAGGCGAGAAGGCTGTATTGGGTCCTCATGTCGTCATCTATGCAGCAGGGCCTTTTGGAGTCCATATTGGTCATAATTTTGATTGTGGCCCAGGCGTCAAAATTTTTGCTAGTAAAACAAGCGTATCTAATTTTGATGTCCGAGATTTTGCTAAAGTGACAATTGGTGATGGTGTTACCTTGTTTGCAAATGTTGTTATTAGCCCGGGTGTGACAATTGGCGATCATGTTGTGGTTGCTGCTAATTCGGTCGTGACAAAGGATATTCCTTCGAATAGTTTTGCTGGGGGTAGCCCTGCGAGGATTATTAAAGAAAATGGTAGACCATAAGTAAATGGATCTTAAACGCAAGGCAATAGAAGGCATTCGTTGGACTAGCACCACAAATCTCATTATCTTTTGTCTAGGCTTCATCCAAATTGCTTTAGTCACACGTTATCTCAGTGCTGAAGAAGTAGGTATGATTTCATTAGTGATGGTCATCGTTGGTATTGGACGACTTTTCAGTGACGGGGGTATGTCTAATGCACTCATCCACTTTCAAGATTTAGATAAAGATCAAATCAATACATTATATTGGATAAACCTTTTTCTTGCAGTATTTGTAAGCCTGGTTCTCTTTTTACTTTCTACACCACTTGCCTATTTATTTAAAACGCCAGAATTAGCAGGATTTATAAAAATCATGAGTGTCTCAATTTTTATTGGGTCTATAGGGCAACAATATTATATCCTTTTAAAAAGGGAATTAGCATTTGCCAGTATTTCATTAATTGATCTATTGCAAAGAGTTGTCATATTTATTTCCACTATTATTTTACTTGTCTATTTTAAGTATGGTGTATGGTCAATTTTATATGGGACAATTATCGGTGCCTTCACTTATGGCCTTTCATCATTCATAATTGGGACGCGCAGATTTCCGTTTCCTTCAATATCAAACATTCAAGTTAATCGGATTACTGAGTGTATTCGTTTTGGCTTGCTTCAAATGGGAAGTGGATCAATTAGTTATTTGTCTTCTAACTTAGATAAGCTATTTATAAGTCGTTTTTTTGGAAATGATGTTTTAGGGTTTTATGAATTGGCTACTATTTTAATCAATCGGCCGATTACTATTGTAAACCCTATTTTTAATAATGTTTCATTTCCTCTTTTTTCAAAAATGCAACATGATCTTCCTAGACTCAATCAATGGTATATTAAAAAAATAGCCATAATCAGTTTAATTTCTGCAGCTATATACTGTGGTATGTTCGCTATAAAAGAAGAATTAGTTTTATTTCTTTATGGAAAGAATTGGGAGTTGACAGCTACAAGCCTATCAATTATATTCATTCTAGGTTACTTTAAAAGTGTGAGTAATCCCTTGGGAACCTATACCTTGGCCTTAGGTAGACCAGATATGAGTTTGTATTTAAATCTCTATCAAATCCTTGTGCATATCAGCTTATTAACGATTGGAGTTATGAATTTTACTTATTTACAAACCTTGATTTTATATACAGCTGGTGCGATACTTTTAACAGTTCCCGCAGAATATATTGTGAGAAAGCAATTATCTGGAATGAGCGTAAACGATCATTTGGGAGTTATCATCAAACATTTACTATTTGGATTACTGATGGCAGGAGGACTTATTTTTATCAAAACGTTAATTGATCCTCTTTGGAGTCCTCATGTGATGGTCCAATTATCTGCATATGTGCTTATTGGTGGAGTTTTATATATGCTGCTTAATAGCGTTTTTAATTCATCCTTACTTTCGGAAGTAAAAGCCTTGGTATTTAATCGTTAATCACAATTGAGTAATAAAATGAAAAAGTATTATGTATTTCTAATTTTGGCTTTTATAAGCTTACACTGTAACGCTCAATATTTTGCTATATCTGAGTATAAAGGGAAAGATCAATTTAATAGAGAGTTTGTTTTTCCAGTAGTTTCACTTGAAATGAATTCTATTGCAGCCGATAGAATAAACAATATTATACAGCTTGATTTACTTAACTGTAACTATAAAACTGATAGGGATAGCTTGTTTAATAATTTAAGCGAAGATGGATCGCATGGAGTCACTAAAATAAACTACGAAATAACATCAAATACAGATCTAATTTTCTCCATAGTATTTGAAATAGTAACATATGCAGCTTATGAGGACACACACAAATATGCGTATAATTTTATTTCAAAAACGGGAAAGTTTTTAGATTTTAATTCTGTCTTCAATAGAGATCAAATGAATTGGATTTATACTAAAGCAAAACACCAATTTAACCAATCTGCAATTGAAATAATTAAATCTGATTATCTCTATTCAATAGAAATTGGCAAATTGCTTCAAGATGAAGTGTTTTCAAGTTATGCAGCTATCTTTGATTGTATCTACAAAACAGAATTCTATAACTTCTATATAAAAGATAATTACGTTGTTTTTGACAGGGATAATTGTTTTAATAGGGGAGGTAGAGCTTTTGAACCAAACTTTTCTTACAAATTAGATTTAGATAAAACATCAAATTCTATTTTTACTGAGCAAGGACAATACATACTGAGCGAGAATCTAGACCATAAAAATTGGCGGCATGCGATTAACAGTAGTAGACTTATTCTTACTGGATTAATAGATTCAAAGTATAGTTTTGTAATGACCGTTAATAAGAGTACTGACTTGAATAATTATTATGGTTCATATTGGTATACAAAGCATGGAAAAGAAATTGAATTGAGGGGACAAATAGATGATATAGGGGATTTAATTTTAAAGGAAGAGAATGGAATGTTTCGATTTGAATGCGAAAATGGTTGGATTAAAAGTCATGGAATTTGGTCAGATAATAAGGGGAATAGATATAATGTGAGTTTAGAATGAAACAGTAACTAAGACTAGATGTTAGAGAATCTTTTATCTGATTAGATTCTTGATGTCATTACCCGCTAATATGAATATCCTACACATCTTCAATGAGTATTTACCTAAAACTGAAGTCTGGGCCTATGAATTAATACGGCATTGTCCAGAAGTGAATCATTATGTCATCGCCGATTACTATGCCAATGTAGAAGACTTTGAACAGGGTGTTCATTTATTAAATCGCAAAAAAGGATTGCTCAGAAAAAAACGAGCACAAGCCAGTCAATACGATTTTCCAAGAAATTTATTTCAACCGCTATTTGTTTTAAGTGATACGATGTCTTCTAGTGATTCTATTGGTAAACTGATAGGAAAACACAAGATTGATATTGTACACATTCATTTTGGGACAACTGCTATAGAGCGATGGGATGAGCTAAAAACGCTTCAAGTCAAGATTGTCATTTCTTTTTACGGTTGGGATTATGCAAAAGCGATTTATTATAACCCTTCTTACAAAAAAACATATAGAGACATCTTTGAAAAGGCCCATTTGTTAATCACGGAAGGTAGCGCTGGCCGTGAGAGATTGATTGATCTTGGTGCTGAGGATAGCAAAATAAAATCATTAGCTCTAGGTGTTTCCAGTTCAAAAGAGATTTCTACTAAGACCTTTAAAAGTGATAGTACACTACGTCTTGTTCAGGTCGCCTCTTTTTCAGAAAAGAAAGGCCAACTACTGACGATTCAAGCATTTCAAAAAGCAAGAGAAAAACATTCTACTCCTTCTTCAATACAGCTTACTTTAGTAGGCGATAACCGGGATATTTATTATGCACAAGAAGTGAAGCAATGCGTCATTGACCAAAACTTATCTGACTCCATTTCTATCCTTGACTGGATTGATTTTGAAAAACTAGATTCCATTTTAAAAGGATTTGATGTATTCATACATCCAAGCCAATATGCAGCTGATGGAGATTGTGAAGGCGGCGCTCCTGTTATCCTCTTGCACGCGCAAGCCAATGGCTTACCCATCATTTCAACAACTCATTGTGACATACCAGAGCAAGTCATTCATAGCCGAACAGGAATTCTAACAGACGAAGGAAACGTCGAAGCTCTAACTGATGCGATTCTTGAGTTTGCAGAGATGTCTGCTGATCAATATACCACCATGTCTCAGCAGGCTATTGAACATATTACCCAACAGTTTAATATCATCGATACAGGAAAGCGACTTTTTGCGTATTATTCGGATTTAAACGACCTTATCTAATTTGGTGTGACATCAAACTACCAAATAAGTCTAAAAAGAGTCAAACAATGAATCAGATTATGCTATTACTTGCTCTCACGACCCTAGAAAGCCTCATTATTTTTATCATAGGCGTCATTGCTTTTTTCTTTTTAGGTAAATATTTTGGCGGCCGTTCCTTTTCTGATCTCCAGACTAAGCACAATCAGATGCAGGGAGAACACCAAAATTTACAAAAGCAATATAAGTCCATCCAAAAAGGCGTCTCCCAGGCTGATCAGGACCGAGATCAAGCGAAAGAAAAATTGCAAGCTCTTTCAACCGAGTTTGAAACCTACAAAGCGAACGATAGAGATAGCAAGTCTCGCTTTTCACAACTCCAAAGCGAAGTGTTGACTCTTCGAGCGAATGCCGACAAATCTGATCAAACCATTGAAGATTTGCACAATCGCCTAAATGCTGCAAATGACAAATTCCGAGACAATCAAAAAGATTCCAAAGCCTGGCGTAATGAGATAGAAGGATTGAATAGAAGTTTGAAAGACTACCAGCTCAAGTTAAAATCTAGCAATAGCTCAAATGCTCAACTCAAAGCAAAATTAACTGAAATAGGCGATGTTAACGAACAACTCATACAACAGAAGGCTGATCTGAAAGCCAATGCAAAAGAAATTAAGCGCTTAACCAAAGATTGTGCGTATTGGGAAAAGCAACACTATGATGTTCATCACAAACTTGCCAGTTCATTAGACAGTATAGAGGAGCTAAAAGGCACTATTCAGCAAGCAAAGGTCGAAAAACAAGGACTTCAAGCTCAAGAAGCAGCGATGCAAAACACCTTGGATGACTTCAAGAAAAAGCTTATTTATGCCAATGAACGCTACCATAATATGAGCCAACAGGGCATTCAGAATTAGACACATACATATTCAATCTTTGAGTATGTCTGCACAAGATGTACGCGAGATAAAAATTTGCATTATATTTGCAATCCGTTACAAAAAAATGGTCGCGTGGCCGAGCGGTTAGGCAGTGGTCTGCAAAACCATCTACAGCGGTTCAAATCCGCTCGCGACCTCTAAAAGGTCTCCCTTTGGGAGGCCTTTTTTCGTTGCGTGAGCGGATTTGGGCAGCACACCCGTCAGTCTGGGGACTGCCGGTTTCTTCGCTTGAAAGGTCCGTTTAGGACCTTCCATTCCTCCCGATGGTCGGAAACACTCAGTCATGCTCGCGACCTCTGCTCCGAAACTTACTTTATGTATAAGCTGATTTCGCGTTGCTCATCGCACTATAGATCATGGATGTCTTTAAATCTTGACTCAATCCATCCTGTCCATCCTGTTATCTTAAAAATCCTGTTCAGACAAAAGGAGACAGCTCCGATGGTCGAAAACACTCAGTCATGCTCGCGACTTCTGCTCCGAAACTTACTTTATGTATAACATGATTTCGCGTTGCTCATCGCACTATAGGTCTTGGATGCCTTTTAACTTCGACTCAATCGATCGTGTCCATCCCGTCATCTTAAAAATCCTGTGCAGACAAAAGGAGACAGCTCCGATGGTCGAAAACACTCAGTCATGCTCGCGACCCCTGCTTCGAAACTTACTTTATCGCACTCTAAGTCTTGGATACCTTTTAATCTTGATTAAATCGATCCTGTCCATCCTGATATCCAAAAAATCCTGTTCAGACAAAAAGAAACAGCTCAAATGATCGGAAACACTCAGTCATGCTCGCGACCTCTGCTCCGAAACTTACTGTATGAATAACACGATTTCGAGTTGCTATTGCTATAGATCTTGGATACCATTTAATCTTGACTCAATCGATCGTGTCCATCCTGATATCCTAAAAATCCTGTTCAGACAAAAAGAAACAGCTCAAATGATCGGAAACCCTCAGGCATGCTCGCGACCTCCCAGCGGTCAATAATCTGAATCACTATTATAATTATTCTTAACCCATCGAACTTAAAACTGTCAAGTAAAATTCTTATCTTTTCAATGGACAAACATTCAAGTACAAAACTTTACGGTAATGAACGATCAAGAACCAATTAGAAACAACCAACAAATTCTTAAAGAGATACAAGCATCTTTTATTCCACATCAAAATTTTAATTATGCCCTTTTGGGTGGTTTAGGTGTCTGTCTTCTATGTGCATTAATATGGGCAGCCTTCACAGTGATTACTGAATATCAAATTGGATTAATTGCAATTGCAGTAGGTCTATTAGTAGGATTCTCTGTTCGTTATTTTGGTGCTGGACTAGATCTCAAATACAATATTCTTGGTGGAGGATTAGCATTGCTGAGTTGTCTTTTAGGTAATCTTTTTGCCATCGTTGGATTTCTAGCGAATGAGCAAATGATAGGTTATGTTGAAACCTTCCAATTTTTTGATCTAGGGTTATTCAAAGAGATCATGGTTGAATCTTTTTCACCGATGGACTTGTTGTTTTATGCGATTGCTGCGTATGAAGGATTTAAGTTTTCGACAAGACTACCTACTGATAATGATCTTGAAGATTACTATAAAAATCGCTTTGATGGGAAGCCTGATTTCGATTTTCTTCGCGGACCACTAGCGATTGGCAGTTTTTTGTTGCTGTCAATGATTTGGTTTTTTATGACCTCAGAATTTTCAGGTGAAAAAGAATTCAGATTTGAGGATGGTGAAATCTCAGCCAAAGGTAATTATGTTGATGGCAACCAAGACGGTCTTTGGGATTACTTTCATAACAATGGAGAAAAACAAGCTTCAGGGGTTTTTAAGCATGGATTAGAAGAAGGCACTTGGGAATATTTTGACTCGACTGGACAATTGAATAAGACTCAAGAATATGCTTCTGGAATGTCACATGGAATCTTTATGACCTATGTAGATGGGGCAATGCAGGATAGTGGCAGATATGTTAATAATCGTGAAGAAGGAAAATGGATATCAAGATACCCTAATGGACAATTGATGTTTGAAGGAACAATGGTGAAAGGAAAAACAAACGGCAAGGTGGTTTATTATCATGAAAATGGTGCACCTAGTTCAGCTGGACTCACAAAAAATGACCTTAACGAAGGCTTATGGAAAACATGGAATGAGCTGGGCCAACTAACCGAAGAAATAGAATACAAAGACGGAGAATTAGATAAAATCATATATGTAAATGAAGAAGGCAAAGATATTGTTGTCAATGGAAATGGAGACTATAGTTATAAAGATGAAGAGGGCAGAATTATGTCTCTTGGAAAAGTCGAACAGGGGAATCAAATCGGCATATGGAAATCATTTTATACTTCTGGTGCCTTATACGATGAAATAGAATACAGCACTGATGATCATAAGATTGTAAATATTTATGATCGAAATGGAGAACGACAAGTCAAAGATGGAAATGGCATCTTGAAATTGACATACGAATCGGGAAACTTACAAGAAGAAGGTGAAGTCAAAAATGGTAAAAGAGTTGGTGCGTGGAAAGAATACTATGACTCACCATCAGCTCTATCAGTTAGTATGAATTACGAAAATGGAAAGCTTAATGGTCGTGTAAATTTTTATAACATTGATAAGGTCTTGTTGTTAGAAGGAGAATGTAAAGATGACCGGAGACATGGTCTATGGAAATGGTATTTTCTGACTGGTGCTGTCGAATCACAAGTCGAATTTAAAAAGGGAGAAAAAGAAGGTGTGCAAACTTTTTTCAATGAATCTGGACTAGAAGTCAAGCAAGAGGTATATAAAAATGGAGAATTGATAAATGAAATTATTCTCAATGAGCAGTGATTTGTTTTTGATACAAATGAAGTAATCTTAACAGGTTGTGGGAACTGAGCTTTCTATCTGCAACTTGAAAATTAACTCTGCTTTTCTCCAACGATTGTTACAGAATCATCGTCTTTGTAAATATGAGATACTTATGTTTAATCGTTCTATTGATTTTTCAAGGCGCTTGTTCTGACAAAGATTGTTGCGCCGATCTTGAACCCACTATTATTGGAGAATGGAAGCTTACTATGCTATGTACGAGTATTGGAAATTCATCTTGCTCAGAAGACAAGCTGGAAGAAGCTACTTATGATGATGCATATAGCTTTCTATCAGACGGAACATTTACAAATAATAGAGCGGGCTCTATTTGTTCAGGTACGTTTAGCTTTGATGGCATAGAGGAAGTCATGTTAAGCTCAGATGATCCTAATTGCACATTCTTTAATCGGACGTTAAGAATAACTAGATTGACGAATACAGAAATGTTTTTGTCTCCTCTGTGTGTTGATGGGTGTCTTTACTTATACATTAAACAGTAGCCATAGCATTCTTTGTTTGATCTGAGTTAACTGTATAGTCTTCCGCAAATTAGATCAAGGATTTGCATTGTTAAGCCTTGATTCCTACCTGAGAGATTCCTAATATTATAAGATGGCAACAATTTTAAACTCTTTGAACAAGTCATTGATCGAATTCATCAATGAACAGCAGCTCTATTTTGTAGCAACGGCCGCAGCAGAAGGGAGGATCAATCTATCACCTAAAGGCCTAGATTCGTTACGTGTGCTTGACAAGCATAGCATAAGGTGGCTAAACTATACAGGTAGTGGAAATGAAACTGCCGCTCATCTATTAGCTTTAAACCGAATGACGGTCATGTTTTGCTCGTTTGGACCCAAGCCTCTTATCCTTAGATTGTATGGCACAGCTGAGGTGGTACATGAGTATGATACAGAATGGCAAGAATTCTTAGCTGAGTTTTCAAACCCACTAGGGGCACGAAACATCTTCACGATGCAGATTGATACTGTTCAAACGTCTTGCGGATATGCCGTCCCAGAGTACGATTTTCTTAACCAACGTAGCCGTCTTGAGGAATGGAGTGCACAAAAAGGTGAAAATGGAATAAGTCAATATTGGAAAGCTAAAAATGTAAAAAGCATCGATGGTCTGCCTACTGGAATACGAAATCAGTGATTTACAGAGAACTTTTCAGTTTAAAAATCAATTTTATTACAAAATTCGACCATAAAATCTGTAGAAGTCTCTATTTTAGCCTCACTAGAAAATTTACCAAACACACATTCAAAATGAGAATTAAAATGATATCACCTAGAATCTTCCTTATGCTCGCAGTCTTTGCGCTAATGACTTCATGTGTTGGAAAGAAAAAATTTGAGGAAATGGTCATGAATAAAGACCAGGAAATCACCGAAATGAAGGAAAGCATGCAAAAGCTTGAATCGAGTATGCAAGCTAGCGTAGATGAGCTGAATCAAAAAAATAGTGCCTTATCTAAAGAAAAAGATAATATTAACATGAACCTCAAGTCCGTTAAGGATGAGTTGTCATCGGCACAAAAAGATTTGACTGATGTTGAATACAAAGTTGACCAAAAGCAAAAACAAATTGATAACCTCAGAGGAGAAATCAATGCTGCGTTTGCCAATGTTGAAGCTGCTGTTAGTAATGTCGACGCCGCAGTTATGAATAGCAATCAACGATTAAAAGATATTGAAGGTCAGTTATACCTTGATCTTAATGATAACATCAATTTCAAATCAGCATCTGATAAACTTGCTGCAGGGGATATTGGTGCGATTCAGGAAATAGCAAATATGCTTATCGAAAACCCACAATTAACCTTATTCGTTGAGGGACATGCTGACAATCGAGGCGTTGTGACTGATAAGTTTGATGATAACTGGGACTTAAGTGCTGCAAGAGGTATTTCTGTTGTTAGAAAATTAATTGAAATGGGTGTCAATCCAAAACAATTAGCGGCTGCAGGTCGAGCAGAATTCTTGCCTGAAGTTGCTGGAGATTCTAAAGAAGCTCATGAAGCAAATAGAAGGACTGAGTTTGTCATTGTACCAAATGTTGGCAAATTGTACCGATTATTTAAAGATAAGAAACCATAGTCGTTAAGACACTCTCTTTAAGAGTATCAAATAATTTAGACCTAACCACCATTAGTCGCTTTAGTGGCTTCACTTTTGTTATAATTACTTAAATGTACTTATTAGGTCTAGATATTGGTAGTTCCTCGATTAAAGCTGCTGTCGTTGCAATTGACAGCAGGAGTCCTGTAGCTACAGCTTCATACCCACCAACGGAAATGGCCATACAAGCTCCGCAAGCTGCTTGGGCTGAACAAGATCCGGATATGTGGTGGGCATACGCCGCAAAGGCAATTCAGGCTTGTCTTGAGATGTCCCAAGTAAAAGTCACTGATATTCAAGCAATTGGTATTTCCTACCAAATGCATGGCTTGGTAGCAGTTGATCAACAAGGCGTCCCCGTTAGGCCATCTATCATCTGGTGCGACAGTCGAGCCGTTGAGATTGGTGACGCTGCGGCTCAAGAATTAGGTGCAGACTTCTGCAGTCAACACTACCTCAATACACCTGGTAACTTTACTGCGTCCAAGCTTAAATGGGTCAAAGAGAATGAACCAGAGGTGTACAGTCGGATACATAAGGTGTTCTTGCCCGGCGATTACATTGCTTATAAGATGACAGGAGAGATGTGTACGACCATATCAGGCCTGTCCGAAGGCATCTTGTGGGATTTTAAAAATCACAGTCCAGCGTCTGACCTCTTGAACCATTATGGTATTGATGAGTCTCTACTAGCGGATATTCAACCTACGTTTTCCGTCCAAGGCTCATTACATGCGCAGGCGGCGGAGTTTTTAAGTCTACCTGTAGGCATTCCTGTTTCGTATAGAGCTGGCGATCAACCTAATAATGCGATGTCACTAGGTGTCTTTGAGCCAGGACAAATCGCTGGGACTGGAGGCACGTCTGGAGTCGTCTATGCTGTTTCAGATCAATTAGTCCATGATCCAGATATGAGAGTCAATAGTTTTGCTCATGTTAATTATCAAACACATGATCCAAGAGTTGGTGTCTTGCTGTGCATTAATGGATGTGGTATTCAATATGGATGGCTACGTAAATTAATGGGTGAAGAAAATGTAAGCTATTTTGATTTAGAGCAAAAAGCCGCAGGTATTGATATCGGGAGTGAGGGTTTATCAATCGTTTCTTTTGGTAATGGTGCAGAACGAATGTTGAAAAATGAAGCGCCAGGAGGGCAAGTCTTAAATTTGAATTTTAATGTGCATGATCAGGCACATATGTACCGAGCTGCGCTGGAGGGCATCGCCTTTGCCTTTTATTATGGCATACAAAGCATGCAGCAAATGGGAGTCCAAGTGTCTGAGATGAGGGTTGGCAATGATAATTTATTTCAGTCCTCTATTTTTTCAAAAACCTTGTCGAGTTTGTCAGGCGCAAGCATTAACCTTGTCGAAACCACAGGTGCTGTCGGTGCTGCTTTGGGAGCAGGCGTAGGCATCGGACAATATGCATCGCTCAAAGACGCTTTCAATAATCAAGTCGTTATAAAAACAATCGAACCAGATACAGCAGAAACCAGCGCATATCAAGGCGCCTATGAAACATGGTTTAATCAATTACAAAAGTTTATTAGCAAATAATTTATATGAGTAAAGTACTAATTGGGAATACAGAATACTTCCCTGACATAAAGAAAATTAAATTCGAGGGTCGTAAATCCAAAAATCCATTGGCATTTAAATTTTACAAAGCCGATCAAAAAGTAGGTGGTAAATCCATGAAGAATCACTTCAAATTTGCCTGTGCGTATTGGCATTCATTCTGTAATGGTGGTGGCGATCCTTTTGGTCCAGAAACGAAACGGTTTCAGTGGGATCAGGCAGCAGATCCTGTGCAAAGAGCCAAAGATAAAATGGATGCAGCGTTTGAATTTATGACGAAGATGGGGCTCGAATACTATTGCTTTCATGATGTCGATCTTGTGGATGAAGGAGATAATTTAAAAGACTTTAGAAAACGATTAGATGCGGTGTCTGATTATGCACTTCCAAAAATGAAAGCATCTGGGATTAAAGTGCTGTGGGGTACGGCTAACCTCTTTAGCAACCCGCGCTACATGAATGGTGCAGCCACTAATCCTGATTTTAATGTTGTGGCCTATGCAGGTGGTCAACTTAAGAATGCTATCGATACAACGATAAAGCTAGGTGGAGAGAATTATGTGTTTTGGGGTGGGCGAGAAGGTTACATGTCTTTGTTGAATACCAATATGAAAAAGGAACTTGATCATATGGGCAGGTTTCTCAGTATGGCAAGAGATTATGCGCGTAAGAAAGGGTTTAAAGGGACGTTCTTTATTGAGCCAAAACCTATGGAACCGTCTAAGCACCAATACGATTTTGATACAGCGACAGTGCTCAACTTTTTGCGTGAATACGATTTGATGGATGATTTCAAAATTAATATTGAAGTGAATCATGCTACACTCGCCTTACACACATTTCAGCATGAACTACAAGTCGCGGCGAATGCTAATGCACTAGGATCAATTGATGCCAATCGTGGTGACTACCAAAATGGATGGGACACGGATCAGTTTCCTGTTGATCTGTATGAGTTAACAGAGGCGATGTTAGTGATTTTAGAATCAGGAGGTATCCAAGGCGGCGGTGTTAATTTTGATGCTAAAACGCGACGGAATTCTACTGACAATGACGATTTGTTTTTTGCTCATATTGGTGGCATGGATAATTTTGCCAGAGCGTTATTAATAGCCAATGACATCTTAAAAGAATCTGATTACAAAAAACTAAGACGGAATAGATATCGTTCGTTTGAGAGAGGTAATGGCAAAGCATTTGAGGAAGGGAAGTTAAAATTAGCAGATTTAGCAAAGATTGCGGCAAAAAATGGGGAGCCTGAGCAAACAAGTGGCAAGCAAGAATTGTTTGAAAACATAATTAACCAATACATTTAATCAATGCGAAGTCTCTTTTTCATCTTTTTGGCCATACATGTTACGTTCATATCATGTAGTGATTCAGAGCCAGGAATGGAGATGAACGAGCCTGATCCAATGCTTGTCATCCCGACACTATCAATCTTAGATCGATCTCTATTGGAAAAGGATGATCAATTTGATATGATTTTTGAAGTCAAACTGTCTGAAGCTACAACGGAGGCAATTACAGTAGACTATGCACTTCAGGGATTGACGGCGGAGCCCGGCGTGGATTTTGGGGATCAAGGTGGATCGTTTACGATTGCTGCAGGAGACACTAAATTTGAATTAGCTGTTCCAATCTTACCAGATGACATTCGTGAAGTTGAAGAGGAATTTGAAGTTGTCTTGTCGAACGTAAAGAATGCCACGGTCACAAAAGATAAGGCCATTGGTATCATACTTGATGATGATGATGAGACCGCTAATACAGTTGAAGATGGATACATGACTTCCGAAACACATTATGGATATAGTTTGACGTGGGGAGATGAGTTTGATGGCACTAGCCTAAATCTTGAAGACTATAATTTTGATCTTGGTGACGGCTGTCCTAATATATGTGGATGGGGAAATAATGAATTAGAGGTTTATACTGATAAGCCAGAAAACATCAAAGTGGCTGATGGTAAGTTAAGTATTACAGCAACTAAGTCGGGGACTAGTTACGAGTCTGCTAAAATCCATACAAAAGATAAGCAAAGTTTTGTGTTTGGAAGGATTGATATTCGAGCTAAGCTGCCGGAAGGTCAGGGCATTTGGCCAGCGCTGTGGATGTTAGGCCAAAACATTGATGAAGTTGGTTGGCCTGCGTGTGGAGAGATTGACATTATGGAAATGGTAGGCCACACGCCAAAGGTTACCCATGGCACAGCCCATTGGGGCGCAGCAGGCGGGCCGAGTACTTTTAAAGGAGCTAGCTTTAGTCTCGATGAAAAATTTAGTGACAAATTTCATGTTTTTTCTCTAGTCTGGGAAATGAATGAGTTGGTATGGTATGTTGATGAAACAAAATTTTTCACAGCGAATCTAGCTACTATTGGAAATGAACAGTGGCGATTTAATCAACAATTTTATTTGATTTTCAATGTTGCTGTTGGTGGTAATTGGCCAGGTAGTCCAGATGCCACAACAGTATTTCCGCAGACGATGGATATCGATTATGTGAGAGTATTTCAGCGAACGTAATGAAAATTCGGCAATGAATTAATTTAATGCAGGACTGATTCCAAAATACTGTAGTGGCTTAAAAATACGCTCACTATATAAAAGTTTATTGTGTCTTTTTAAGGTAACAGTCCAACCGCTTTTTTCATAGACTGCAGCCCTTCCTTCGCAACAACTAAGGCATCTTGCTTCCAATATTCTCGGTTAAATAATTCGAGAGACAAGACTTTTGGATGTGCTGGATCAGCTAGGTCCGACAGAATCTTTTTTAATGGTGCTACGCCTAAGCCTGGATAAACACGATCTTTATCACCAATCGTATGTCGATCTGGCTGCGCGGGATAATCATTCATATGAAAAATCTCAATAGCATCAGGGGCAATGAGATCTAATCCTTCGAATGGAGATCCACCCTTATATAAATGATACACATCAGGCAATATTCTCGTGTTGCTATGGCCACATTGAGCAGCGACGTAAAGTACTTGACTTAACTTATGTAGATGTTTGGAAAAACCCCATACCTCTAATTGGGGAATCACGCCAATCGAAGAACCTAACTCAACTAAATCATAGAAACGCTCAGCCACAGCATCCAGATTCAATGCTTCCACATCTGTAGCGCCGGCAGGAGGAGCGGCTATGCGTCGACAGCCTAGCTGCGCTAATAATTCCATTTCTGCTTTTGCTTGCTCTAAGGCTTTCGTCCGCGCGGCATCATCGTCTATAATCCACTGCGCAAAGCCAATCGCATTTTCCACACGAATACCTAAGGCATCAATTTTTTTCTTTAGCTCAGACAGCTTGCCACCTTCATCTATAAAATTATGGAGTGTTGGAATCCAGATTTCGATCCCATTATAGCCTGCCTCTGCTGCAATCTCGATCTCTTTTTCCAAGCCAACTTTTTGTCCCATTATAGTGCTTGTATTCAAACAATACGAAAAGGGTTGATTGAGGGATTTAGCTGATGATATGGCTTGATTCGTGCCGCAGGATGGCAAAAGGGAAGCACTTGTGATAAGGCCAATACCAGATAATGCTTGCCGTCGAGATAATTTCGTGTGATCCATGTTTGAAAGATAGTGAATACTCGGTTTTAAATCTCTACGATTAATTATGAAGATGAAATATGTTTTACGCACACAAGAACCAACATTCAGGAGTATTGATTATCTTTCTACCAATATTATTAACCTCATATATCATCCTCCATGATTCCAAGATCAGAACCAGTTATTTGCATCGAAACGTTTCATGTGCCCGTCACAGATCTATGGTCAGCCATCACAGATCAAGAGCAAATGAAAGAATGGTATTTTGATATGATTGATCAATTCGTTCCCGAGGTTGGCGGTCTAACACAATTTGTGATCGAACATGAAGGATTGACATTTACACATATCTGGAAAGTGACAGAAGCAATTCCCAATAAGAAGATTGCTTATTCTTGGTCTTACAAAGAATACGACGGCGAAGGACATGTCAGTTTTGATTTGGAAGAGATGGGCGACACTGTACGGCTGACATTGACAAACACAGGATTGGACAGCTTCCCAGACCACATTCCAGCATTTTCTAGAGAAAGCTGTGTCAATGGATGGAACTATTTGATTCGTACACGACTAAAGGAATTTATGGAGTAATTTTATGCACCTTCGTCCTGAACCTTCCTGACCGTTTGTATCGTAATTGATTGTTTATAATCACATGACTTTTATTACTATATCCTCATTCTAATTCACTAAGCTCTTGAGCTCTGTGAAATGCAGATTCAATACCTTCCTGATAACCTTCTTTTACACGTTGTTTCTCAAACGCGTTAAAAGCAGCGGCAGTCGTACCACCCTTGGAAGTTACTTTTTCAATCCATTCCTCGCAAGTGAAATCGTGCTTATTAAATAAGTCGATCGCTCCTCTAAATGTTTGATAGGTTAATAACTCTGATTCAGATTGTGAAAAACCTAAGGCTTTAGCCGACTCAATCATTCCTTGCATAAAATAAAAGACATACGCAGGACCTGAACCTGAAATGGCAGTTGCTGCATCGATCATCACTTCATCATCAGTATAGACGGTTTTGCCTGACGCACTCAACAGATTCTGCACCATCACCAGTTCAATTCGAGTCACTTCAGCCGACGAACTAAACACAGACATACCTGTTCCAATCTGCGCTGGCAAATTCGGCATCACCCGCACGACCTTCTTCAATCCTAGGCCTTTCTGAATCGTCTCTATTTTCACACCTGCCATAATAGACAGCACGACTTGCTGCTGACTGATAAATGGCTTAATGGTGCTAAACAATGAATTGATATCCTGTGGCTTAACAGCCAAGATGATCAAATCAGCATCTTCAACATAGTCATCAGGTTCTCCGAAGACTGTTCCGATTTCGAGCTTCTTTAGCTCATCTGCTTTCTTCATTGATTTCTCAAGAATTAGCATATTGCTATTGTCGACTATTTTCGAATTGATAAAGCTTTTCGCAAAGGTCAAGCCCATATTCCCACCACCAATAATTAAAATTTTCATAAATTATAAATCAAAATGCAAATCAAAATGTAAATCAAAAATAGCTAAGCTGTAGAATATACAGATTCATACCTTATCTATAATCAAACAACATGCCTTAAGTTGATTTTTGAATTTAAAGTTGGATTTGCGATGAGTTAGCTCAACGATATGATACAATACGAATCTTCATTCGTGTTCCTTGTTGTCTTAATGATTCTTCTTTTTAAGGATCTACATCACTTTTATGAAGCAATAACTATGTGCCCTATCCTCCTATCTGGTTCAATTAACTATGTGCCCTATGTGTCTATGTGGTTCAGTCTCGATTTAACAAACCCTCGTAAGCCAGCCTCTAAAATTTATAATTTATCCCAAATGTAAGACTCAAACCAATATCATCTGCAAAGTATCTTTGTCTATTTAAATAATCGCGGTAAGCAACATTAAAAAGATTATTCGCTTCGACGAAGCATCTAATTTTATAATGAGAAGAAATTAGATTAGTAGAGAGTTTCAACCCTAAAAGATTATAAGCTGAAGGTGGTAGAACAAAATCTTGGCTAGCTAAAAGATTATTTTGGCTAAATACATATTTATTGTTGAGTTCTATTTCAGTATCCTCAAGCTGTATTGAATTTAAGGTAATGAGCTTTTCGGCACGATAGACAATGCTTCCATAAACGTTATTTGGAGGCATAAAAACAAGGGGTAAATCTTCTTCGGTATTTGTACCTTTTAAATAGCTGTATTTCAACAGACCAAATAGTGAACGACGAATTGTGAACTGGGCTGATATGTCAAGGCCATAGATTGTAGCATTGCTTTGTTCGTATGTAAATACAGGAAAAAAGCCACGAATGGTTTGTCGGATTTCATCCTGAGGATTTAAAAATATATAATCGTTGAAGAGCTGATGATACAGTAAGGTATTAAATGAAAAATTGGCATTAGGTGTCCATTTATATTCTAAGGTGTTTTTAAGAGCTGTTTCGGTATTGAGATTTATATCTCCTTCTTCAATACCGCTAACGCCTTGATGTAGGCCATTGCTGTATAATTCATTTATTCCAGGATTCCGTGTGGCATAACCAATATTCCAGCTGATAGATTGTGCTTTTGAAATGTCAAACTTTGTAGAGACAAGACCATTAATATTATGAAATTGGTTTTTATATCTAATAATTTCACTTTCAATACCTCTGCTAATGGTCACCACATTTTGCAGTTCATAATCGTATCGAATGCCGAAATTAAAATCAATGTTCTTTAAGCGCTTGGAGACTGTGGCAAACTGGCCAGCTTTATAGGAGAAGTAGTCAGGTATTAAAGGAAGGATTCCTGTTTCTGGATTATTTGTATTGTCAGTAATGATTTGTTGATTCCCAACTTTAAGCTTCCATTCACTCTTTAGTTGTTGTGTGTATTTTAATTCTATATTAGAAGTCGTTTGAGCAATATGTAAAGCGGGAATATCCGTTCGTCCACTACGTCTGACATCAAATTCTTTTCGATTATTTAACTGTCCAGCCACCACAAAGTCAAATGTTTGGCTTTCATCGTAGTAGTACTTCGTTTTAAACTTGACGAGATGATGTGATACATGTTGCTTGGGAGCTTCTATTTTATAACTGAAAGTTGGCTCAGTAAAAAATGGAATCTCTCGGTTCAGAGCTTGATCCAGATCCGTCAGATTACCAATATGAGAACCTCTCAAAACCCCAAGACGGGTATTGAATGTACTAGCATAAAAATCAAAAAACACTTTTTCATCCCATGACTTTTCCAATTGAAAAGATAGATTTGCTTCTTCAAGTCCTGTATTATTTAGAAAATAACTTGCTGTTTTCCGGTCGCCATATTTCTTCAAAGTACCATTTACTCTCCATGCAAAAAGACTTGTGTATCGCTCTAGTCGAGCATTTAAACTATTGCCTCTTCCGTTGGTTTCATAAGCGTAGTTTATCTGACCATGAAGATGTGGTTCACGACCTATTTTTTTTGGTTCAACCAAAACAACAGCGCCTAAATTCCCACTTCCAAATTCAATGGCATTTGCTCCTTTTAGAACAATGATTTTATCGGCAGAAAATGGATCTATTTCAGGGCTGTGGTCATTGCCCCATTGTTGGCCACTTTGTGCGATACCGTTATTGAGAATTGTCAAGCGATTTCCATAGAGGCCATGAACAACCGGTTTTGAAATGCCACTTCCATTCTTAATCAAGTGAACACCTTCCTGATTTTCCAATAAACCTGCTAAATTTTGATTGGTATTATCTTCGATTGCCTGACGGTTGACAGAGGAATTTGGTTGATTGTTTTGATTATCCTTTTTGCCTTGAATTACAACTCCTTCTAGCGAGGTGCTCGTATGTGTCAAGATGACATTCAAAAATGTATCTTCCAAAAGATCAAAATGAAACTCCTTAGAATCGCAACCGATATGCGAAAATATTAAGTGATACTCTCCTTCGCAAATGTTATTAAAGGAGAAATTTCCGGTATCATCTGTATTGGTCCCATTAGATATTTCGCGAATCAGGACATTCACGTAGGATAGGGGTAAACCAGTTCCTTCGTCAATGACCTGACCGCTAATATTAAGCTTACAGTCCTGCGCAGCGCCATTAAAAACTGCAAGGAAAAATGTTAAGCAAAAAATGAATTTATTATTGAACATCTATTGGAAATGTAACTTGAATATCTGTCTCACCTCCAGCATTAGTGATATCACCCTCTGAAACTCCAGCAGCTGACTTGTTAGGCTCATGACGTAGTATGATTGTGAGCGTACCTGAGTCTGGAGCTCCTGTCGTCAAAGTGGTCATAACTCCTAAAGGAAAATTATTCGCATCTTCATCACCATAAGTAATATTCACAGTTGACAAATTCGATTCAAAAAAGACTTGATGTTCTTCAGCTTCTTCAACTACCTCTAGCAAAATATTTATTGGAGTTTCTCCAGCTTCATTCATTAGGTCAAGACTACCAACGTAACTCTGATTGGCACTAAGTGTCCCTCCAGTTATCAAAGGGCTATCACCACCATCTCCATCTAAATCTTGGAAGCTAAGTGTGATTATGTCACCTCCTCCAATAGGGCTGAGTTGGTAACTGAGACTTGTAATAAGTTCTTCTTCGTTAGGTATTTCTGGATCATCCTTTTCGCAATTGGTGAATAGCAGGCTAGTCAATAAGATCAAGGAGAGAGCTACAAGATTTTTGTTCATTATATTTTTATTTAAGGTTAATTTATGCGCAAATATAAAATGTAAATGCAACAATGTTGCATTTGGGCTCATTGTTTTTATTTTTTTAACTAAAATAATGTTCAACTTAGTAGCTAATTATTTCAAACCTTTTAAAAATGTTTGCGTACCAAAGTACGAACAAGAAGACATTAATTCAATCTGATTCTTCAAAACTCAGTTCAAAGAGACTCTCTACTTATTAAAAGAAGATGAGATTAAATGCAGCTGTAAGTCTTGGAATAGCAATCCTGAATGACAAAACTTATATTTAGTGACTATCCGCTTGTTGGGGAATGATTTTAGTCGGTATAATAATTGCATTAGTATGTTAACGTTTCAAGCCACCTTTTTTCCTTTTATCAAGAATTGATTTATAAAAGGAGTATTACAGTATAATACTGGGCTTATTAAGACATAAATTAAGAGGTGTAACATGATCAAAAAGAGTGGGTGTTCAGAGATGTATAATAGAATAGTTGCGAAATATAGGCTTGGTCTCTTCGACCGCAATATGGTAAAAACGCAGTTTTACTCTAAAATTCCCATCGTTAGCTTAAGCCTAATTTATATTTTCTTAAACTATGTGGCCACTGATTCATACGATAAATGGCAGTCGGATGATTTAAATTCATCTAGAACAGCCTCTGTCGAGATCGTAAGAAATTTTGATAACAGTGAGGCTGATTATCGAAATTCTATTTTTCCAAAAACAAATATTGCAAGTGACTTAGAATTAACTAAGTCCGTTTCGAATGGAACTCCCTTGACAGGTGAGACTTTTTACTACACCCTTCAATATAGCTGTGCTGGTTTGACAGAGGATTGCCTTGGAACAGTTATTACGGATCCATTACCTGCAGGTTTAGAATTTGTAAGCGTAATTGGCTCTATTCATACTACTTCAGAATCTTACAATTCTGGTACACATACCGTTACATTCTCATTTATAGATCCATTGGCCTCAGGTACTACTGGAGAAGTTAGAATTGAGGTTCGTTTTCCAAATGGAACTACTCCAAACGGAACAGTTGCCAATAATACTGCAACGATCAGTGCAAGCAATGCTGCATCTGTTAGCTCAAGCGCATCTGCTACAGCTTCTGCTTCAAATACTATTGGCTATAGTAAGGATTTATTAAATGGAGGTGCTATTAATGGCTACGCTACCTATCACTTGATGATATGTAATGGGACGCCAGAGGTACAAGATAACGGGACACTTACCCTAAACACCGTAACAATAGTTGACACTTTACCTCCCGGTTCAATTTTTATTGAGACTAGTTTAAATTCTGGTTCTACATCAAGCTATGATGCAGCTTCTCATTCAGTCACCATAAATCACCCTAGTCTTGGACCAGGAGAATGTATTTTTCCAAAAGTTACTGTACAATATCCAGATCCTCCTTTTAGTCTAGGGAACACCGTTTCAAATGAAGCTTTTTGGCGCTTTACTCCTGTGGGAGAAAGTACCCAAACGCTTTCTGATATTGAAAGCATCACAATTATAGCAGCTTCCTATATAGGCCAAACGGTTAAGACTATAGGAAACCCTACTTTATTTCCAGGCCAGAGTAGCACATATACGCTGAGGGCTGGTATCACGGGAACAGAAGCTGCGAATCAATTTTGTATCAATGATACAATTCCAAGCGATATTGAAATTACTAGCTTTAGTTTAGGTGGATGGTATTATGGAGGACTTACAGGACTAGAGGACATTCTTAATGTTTCTTATACAACAAATCTAAATGGACCAACGCTTATAAGTGGTTCACCAAGGTCGATCTGGACCGATGATGTCATAGATGTTGTAACAGATTTAGGATTAACGATTGGAGGTGGAGAATATATTACTTCTCTGAATTATTGTTTTGGAGATGTTCCCGCAGGCTTTGATAATTATTCAAATATCATCCTAGGCTTTACCGTAAAGCCGACGGCTAGTCCTGGAACCGTAACTAATTGCTCAGAATTAAGCAGTACTACTTCAGGTTTTAATTTGACAGATGACTGTGCGGATTTAACGGTTGCTGCATCAGCAAGTTTAGCACAACTAAACCCTGTTAAAGATGTATGGCCAGGAGCCGTTGTACATAATCGAGGTGATAATATCGTTTTTCAAATAGCGATAAGAAATGAATTAGGAGGAAGTGATTCTATAATAGATCCTATTGCATATGATTTATTGCCGGAAGGAATGGAATATGTTCCTGGCTCTTGGGGAGTACCTGGATGGGGGAATACTTATGGTTTCCCTAATCCCACTTTTGAATTTATTTCAGATTATAAAGGAACAGGTAGAGATTTCCTAAAATGGGAATGGCCTGCCGGAATTGAGATACCACCTGGAGAAAGAATAGTAATTGAATTCAATTCCATAATTGGAGACGAAGCATTAGGAGGAGTACCCGCATTTTATAATTATGCGTATATTCAAACTCCAGATCCAACCAACTGTGTAAGTGGAATTCAAACTGCAGATATCTATGATTTTGACAATGACGAAAATACAAGTGAATTGTTATGTGGCGGTAGTAGAGCGGTCGATATCAATGAATTACTAGCCTTAGAAAGTGAAAAACTAGTAAAAGGACAATCGGATATAGCCTACACTAAGTTTCCAGATGTTGGTAATTCTGTACCTGGTGGAATTGCAGATTACATTTTAGAAGTTCGAAACCTAGGAAATATTCCAATGGACAGTGTTATCGTAATTGATATTTTACCTTCAATAGGAGACCAAGGTGTGATTAATGTAGTCGATAGAGATTCTCGTTGGCAACCAAACTTGGTGAGTTCAGTAAATGCTCCTGCAGGAGTAACTGTTTTTTATAGTACTGCAGCGAATCCGTGTCGATCAGATGAGGGCTTTGTAGCTACTGGGCCCGTAGGATGTGATGTTCCAAATTGGTCAACCTCAATTCCAACGGACTTAACAAGCGTTCGTTCCCTAAAGTTCGATTTTGGAAGTACCATCCTACAACCAATGGATACAATCCAACTAGCATGGTCTATGAGAGTACCTGTAAATGTCTTTTCAACTATAGGTTCACAACCTGATTCTATTGCTTGGAATTCATTTGGTTATATTGGTAGACGAACCGACAATGGAGATTACACCTTAGCTTCAGAACCAGTAAAAGTAGGGGTTGACATTAATGAAGTATTGCCCAATGGCTATGGTGATTTTGTATGGGAAGATAGCAATCAAAATGGAATTCAAAACGTAGGAGAACCTGGAATAAATGGAGTTCGAGTAGAATTATATAAAGATAACGGAGATGGCATTACTAACATGGCTGTTGATACGTTTATCAATTTTACAGTAACTGCAAATGGAGGTTTCTATCTTTTCCCAAGCTTAGGTGAAGGAAATTTTTATGCTGTTTTTTATAAACCGCCATCCATGGATATATCAATAAATGATGCAGGTGGAGATGACAATACTGATTCTGATGGAATAGCGGCAAGCTATTATGGCTTTGATGTCGCAATATCTCCAATTGTTAATTTACTGGATTTTACATTCGATTATAGTTGGGATTTAGGATTATATCCTTCATCCAATGGATCTGTTGGTGATTACGTCTGGAATGATGCTAATGGAAATGGAATTCAAGATGAATCTAGCTCAGAAGGAATCAATGGAGTGCAACTATACTTATATGATAATGCAAGTTCTGCAAACCCTATTGATTCTGTTATTTCCTCTAATGACCCTAACGGAAATCCAGGCTATTATCTATTCTCAGATATTATTCCGGGTAATTATTTTTTAGAATTGAACTTACCTTCAGGTGTAACTTATGCTGCGCAAGGACCTAATGGCTCAAGCGATCCTTCAGATTCAGATTTTAATTCAGGTACTAATCGTACAGAAGTATTTGCAGTAAGTGCTGGAAATTACGACAACATGTGGGATGCAGGTTTGATTTTGTCAGGAGTAGAAGTATGTGATAATGGAATTGATGATGATGGCGATAATTTAGTTGATTGCATCGATTCAGATTGTCCTTGCTACAATCCTTTTACTTGTGATTCTGATATATTTATGGCTTATTCTTCTTCTTCAAGTATTCCTTCCACCTTTTCTACATTTAATACAAATACATTTCCCTTTACATTTGACGTAGTTGGAAGTGCTGGCTCCCTGATAAATGCCTTGGGCTATAGAAATCAAGATAATTTTATTTATGGTATCCAATTTAGTACCCATGAATTAATTAGAGTAGGTAACGATGGAGTAGCTTATAGTTTAGGAGAAATAGTAGATTTTCCAGCTGCTGCAATGGATTATGATGCTGGAGATGTTTTTCCAGATGGCTATTTATATGTCCAATTAACAGGAACTCAAGATGAGGTATTCCAGATAGACGTAACTTCTACGCCACCGAGTGTTGTCGCTACACATATACTCGATCAGCCAATTAGCATTTACGATTTTGCATACAGCTCTGCAGATGATAAAGTTTATTCTGTGGGAGAAAATGGAGAAAAATTTATGATAGACCCAATTAGTTGGACGGTTACCACTATTGGTACAAATGGACCAGCAGCTGGTTATGGTGCGGCCTATACGGATAATTTAGGAAATGTATATGTGTACAGAAATAATAACGGTACATTGTATCGGGTAGATTTTGGCTTAAATGGGACAGGAACAGGAGATATGACTGTAATAACCACTGCGCCATCCGTAATTTTTAATGACGGTGCTTCTTGTAGAGGTTCTATATTCTTTCCTGAAATATGTGATGATGGAATTGATAACGATGGCGATGGCTTAATTGATTGTTTCGATTGTGAAGATTGTGCAAGTTCAGCACTTTGTAGTGACAATGATCAAGACGGAGTCAGCGACTTTTGTGATTTGGATGATGACAATGATGGCGTACCGGATACGGATGAAGGTTGTGAAGAAAATCCAATATATTTCCCTTCTGCAGACAAGGGTTATTTATTTCAACAACAGCCGACGGAAATTTCTTTAGTTGACATTACAACAGGTGTGACTACTTATTTACGAACCTTAGGCTTTACATTCAATGCAGTTGCTATAAATGAATTGGATGGATTGTTCTGGGGAATAGATTTCACAACTGGAGATCTCATAGCATTAGATCCCGTTACTTTCAACATTGTTAATACATTTGGGAATTTTGGCAGTCAAGCTTCTGCGGCTTATGATCCAATTCAGAAAGTATATGTAATTACTAATAATCCAACTACTTTTGTCATAGATGCAGATCCACTTTCTCCAACTTATGGAACTGAATTATATAACTTTTCCACCGGCAATTTCTTACCAGATATTGTCTTTAATAACGACGATGGTTTTTTATATGGTATTCAAAATAATGGTAATAACCTTTATCGAATAGATATTGTTGGTCAAACAATGTCACTGGTTGGATTAGTTGCTGGTTTACCTGCTAGCTCTTACGGTGCCGGCTATTCAATCTTAGATGGTCGTATGTTTTTCGGCAATAATGACACCGGAGATTTATACTTAATCGATCTGTCTGTTGGATTATCGGCATCCATATTTTCGAGTGGGCCAGCCGCTTCAGCAAATGATGGAGCCAAAATATTAAGCATCGATCTTTACAATAGGCAAATTTGTGCTGATTGTGATAATGATGGGGTATCAAATAATTTTGATTTAGACTCTGACAACGATGGCATTTATGATGTTCATGAAGCTGGTCATACCGCAGTAGATTCCAATAATGATGGGGTTATAGATGGAATTGCAGCTGACTTTGGAGCAAATGGGTTATTCGATATATTAGAAACTTCTGAAGATAATGGCGTGCTGAATTATACTATAGCAGATAGTGAAACAAGCGCTGACGGTACATTTGATATTTGTGAATTAGACTCAGATGGCGACGGATGTTTTGACACAAAAGAAGAAAGTATCGTTGATTTAGATAATGATGGAATTGTAGGTAGTGGTGTACCACCTGTGGACATTAATGGACTGGTAACTTCTATTGTATATACTGCTCCAGTCAATGATATTTGGCAAAATCCTGCACAGAGCTATTGCTTAAGTATCAACGGTTTGGTTTTTGAAGATATCAATTTTGGAGGAGGAGATGGAAGGTCATTCGCTCTAGCAGATCTTTCTGCTGTATCCTCTGGCTGGACAGCTAATGACATTCATGTTGAAAATGCAAGAGTGGAATTGTATGATAACTCTGGAAACTTTGTAGCGAGTACAAACACGGATGTAAATGGTGCATATTCTTTCACTGACTTAACAAGTGAGAGTTATTCAGTAAGAGTAGTTAACAATACAGTGGCTTCAAATCGAATGAGCAATAGTACTGGAGCAACGATTATACCTGTGCAAACTTTCAGAACAGATGGAATCGCAGAATTTGCAGATGAAGTGGGAGGAGCTTCACCAGCCTTGGTTGACGCCAACAGTAATACTACAAATGCCAATATTTCAACATTAAGCACTGCTTCATTAGCCGCACAAACGGTAACTACGATTACCCTTGCAGGCTTGGATCAATCAGGTGTTGACTTTGGATTTAATTTTGACCTAGTTGTCAATACCAATGATGCGGGCCAAGGATCTCTTCGTCAATTTATATTGAATAGTGATGAACTAGATAATACGAATTTAGATCAAGAAGACAATCCAACTAATGGTGTATCTTTTCCTAAAGAACCAGAATGGGAAACTTCTATTTTTATGATCCCAGGTACTGGAGTGCATACGATTGAACCGCTATCGCTCTTAGGTCTTATCCGAGATCCTAAAACCCATATCAGTGCTTACACACAAGAAGGATCTGCTCAAGGGCCAATTGAAAGTCGTACCATCAATGTCGAAATAGACGGTAACTTTAACACCTATAATGGAATTAACATTTATTCTAGTGATATACATATTTCTGGATTAGCTATTCATTCCTTGAACGCAAGTATTCGTAGTTACGAAGCTAACTCTACCAATAACTTCTTTTGGGGTAACTATATAGGAACAGAAGCAGATGGTCTTACTACTACAATAGGAACTTATAGTGGAACTGGTGTCTACTTAAGCAATTTGAATGATTCTTATATTGGAACGAATGGAGATAATATCAATGATGCTAATGAAGGAAACCTCATTTCAAATAGTTATCATGGTATTGATACAAGAAACGGAAATAACTTATTAATTGCTGGAAATTATATTGGACTTGATAAAACAGGAACGCTTGATTTTGGAAATCAATATGTTGGTATTTATATCGGAGATGCCAGCAATCCGAATTATATTGGATTTAAAGATGACTTAGCTAATACCAATGCAAATCATTTAAGAAATGTGATCGCAGGAAATGGAAATGATGCTGTACGAATTTCTGCTTCTAATGCCCAGGTGGTAGCAGGAAATTATTTAGGAACGGATGTAACAGGAACGATCGGTATTGGTAACACAAATTATGGTGTCCAAATCCAAGGAAATACTAATAATAACCTCATAGGTACCAATTCGAATGGAGATGATGATCTAAAAGAAAGAAACATTATTTCAGGAAACGGAACAGGTTTACGATTCTTAAGTTCTAGCACTGGGACAGGGAATATTGTTGCAGGAAATTTTGTGGGAACAGACGTTACCGGTAATAATCCATTGCCTAATCAAAATCATGGTATTAGCTTAGAGGGAGATAATACGGGGACGATTATCGGGACAAACGGGGACAATGTCAACGACTCGGTAGAAGGAAACATCATTTCTGGAAATGGTGATGATGGTATTCGTCTTAGTATGAGTGAGGTGCTAATTGCTGGAAATAATATTGGTATAGGATATGATGGAATAACTGTGATGGGCAATGGAAGTAGAGGTATCCTATTGGCTTTAAACTCGTCAAATAATGTAATTGGCTACAGCCCAACAATGGCGAACTCAGATGAATTAGTGGTAGGAAATAAAATAATGAATAATGGGGACTCTGGAATTGCTATTTCTGACACTGGAACCCAAAACAGATTTAGTCGAAATCAATGGGTGAACAATGCTGCTCTTGGCATTGACTTAGACTACGATCTGGTATCAGCCAATGATAATGGAGATGGAGATACTGGGCCAAATAATATGATGAACTTTCCTGTTTTTGAATCAGCAGAGGTTATAGGGACTAACTTAGTCATTAAAGGCTTTGCTCCTGCAGGATCAGAAATTGAATTCTTTATCGCTGATTCAGGACCTAACCCTAACCCTTTACCATATGCTACAAGCTTTGGAGAAGGAGCCACCTATCTATTCACCTTGATGGAAGGAAGTGGAGCAGATACAGACGCGACAACTGACACTTATACCGATGATGGAACAGGACCTAGTTTCTCAAAAACTCAAAATCAATTTGAAGTGACGGTAGATGCTACAAGCTTTGCTTTGTTCAATGGAATAAACATCACCTCTACGGCAACTGATACCAACAACAATACTTCAGAATTTAGTGGATGGACTAGTGTCTTATTTGTTGAAATCTGTAATGATGGGATTGATAATGATGGAGATGGATTAGTTGATTGTTTTGATTGTGCAGATTGTTTTGATTCTACGGATTGTGGGGATAACGACAATGATGGCATAGGAGATTATTGTGATTTAGATGATGATAATGATGGAATACCAGATTTAGACGAGGGGTGTAACGAAAATATCATTCAGTTTCCTGATGCGGACAAAGCGTATTTGTTTCAACAAAACCCAACTCAAGTATACACTGTTGACATAGCAACAGGAGTCAGCAGTTTTCTTACGGGACTAACATTCTCTTTTAATGCTGTAGCTATAAATGAAGAAGATGGATTGTTTTGGGGGATTAATTCGACTACAGGAAATTTAGTGACTTTGGACCCAGTAACCTTTTCAATTGTCAATACATTTGATAATTATGGCAATTATGTTTCAGGTGCATATGATCCTATAAGAAAAGTATATGTGCTTCATCACTTTGGAATCGTTTATGCTATAGATGCCAATCCTAATTCTGTAACATATGGCAGTCAATTATATGATTTTGCTACTTCTGATTTTACGCCTGACATCTTATATAATGGAGACGATGGATTTATGTATGGTATAGAGAATTTAACGAATAATCTTATTCGGTTTGATATTGTCGGCCAAACATCATCCCTAGCTGGAGTAGTTTCTGGCTTGCCAGCAGGAAGTTATGGCGCTGGATATTCACTAATAGATGGTCGAATGTTTTTCAGTAATAATACTACTGGTGAGATATATCTTATTGATTTGGAGGTAGGATTGTCTGCCGTAGTAACTTCTAATGGCCCGAGTTCAAGTGGAAACGATGGAGCAAAGTTCTTGAACGTGGATTTACTAAATAACCTGATTTGCTTAGATACTGATTCTGATGGAATTCCTAATAGTCTTGATCTCGACTCCGACAATGACGGGATCTTCGATCTTGATGAAGCGGGACATAGTGCAGTAGATGCAAATAATGATGGTATTATTGATGGTACAGCAGTTGCTTTTGGAACCAACGGATTATTCGATGGCATCGAAACGGCTGCTGATAGCGATGTAATAAATTATACGATTGCCGATAGTGAAACATCATCAGATGGAATTTATGATGCTTATGAATTAGACTCAGATGGCGATGGTTGCTTTGATGCACAGGAAGAGAGTGTATCAGATTCTGAGGATGATGGCATAGCAGGCACAGGAGTACCAATAGTCGATGCCAATGGTTTAGTTACTTCAATCACGTATACTACACCAGTCAATAATTTTTGGCAAAATCCAGAAATTGGAGTTTGTTTGTCGGAGATATGTGGGGATCTTATAGACAATGATGGAGATGGATTAATCGATAATTTGGATGATGACTGTTGTGGCGCACAAGCTCCAACTCTTCAGAAAAAATAAACCTTGATAAATCATTCAACTTATATTTTTACATTATTATACGCCATCCAACTTTTTGCAAAACCAATCCAATGCGTTAAAAATGCTTTGCTAAAAAACAAACTAGAAAAGTCATTAAATCGCTGCACATGCACTCCCGTGTAATGTAGCCAAATAGCTAAGCCACCATAAGGGATTAGCTTTTTTTCTTCTTCAGAAAGAGGACTTATCGATTCATATGCCTCGCAAAACATCTTTGCTTTTTTAGCATAAATATCTTTATCTGCTTCTTCTTTGAACAACAGCATAAGCGTGTAACCTATGTCTAAAAACAAATGTCCGTTACCACAATTGTCAAAATCAAACATCGTAATTTTTGAATCACTGTCAATCTTCATATTGTCAGACCAGAGATCCAGGTGCACAATTCCTTGTCTCAATTTACTTGTATCTATTGCTTCGAATTGAGCTGACATTTCTTCATATGCTTTTTTCAAATACTGCACTTCTTCCAAGGATTCTGAAAAGAAATCTTTGGCCAACAAGTAAGCCCAGTGGACGAGTGTGTCGGGATTATAGCTTTTTCTTTGGAGTGACTTATTGATCGTTACTTGATGTAACTTGGCAATTTGTATACCCAGATTATAGCAAATATTTTTTGATAAATTCTTGACAACTTCTCCTTTTGCGTAAGAGAATAAGACTGCAAAACGTTCTCCTTCAATCGCATTAATTTTTTGAATATAAGCTCCGGATTGATCTTGGATAGGGTAGGAAATTCCAATGTTATTTTCATTTAACAAAAGCAATAACTTGATTTCTTCTAAAATTTCAAGCTTAGTTCTCCAATTGAAGGTATAAAGTCTCAAGACATACTTGTCCGTTCGTGTCTGTATCAAATAAGTGTGATTGACACCTATTCGGATTATTTCGCAAGTTGTTTCGGGTCCGAGCTTAAATTTTTCCTTTACTAATTCTACAAGAAAGTTATTTGAGATAATGGAGCTTGTAGCTGCTGCGTGATTCATGTGGATAACATTCTGTTAATTGAAATTCCGGTCTTTCGTTAAAAGTAGGCATCCTAGCTCTTAAACTGAAAATAATTCGTAATTTACATCAAAGTACTAAGTTTACTAGACTAAATGCAATACTCATGTTACAAATCAACTCTTTAAGAAAGCCTATCTCGATCGGAATATTTTTGCTCTTTTTTTTGAACTGTACCTTTGCAGTCAATTCCGTCAAATCACCATTTTTTATTGTAAAATCAACGGATGAACAACAGACTCCTAAACTGCCCTTAATTCACACAGAAGCGGACGTTTCTATTGCTGGAGTCATTGCAGACGTAAGGGTTAAGCAGGTTTATGTCAATACAGGGACAGTGCCTGTAGAGGCAATTTATGTTTTTCCAGGGACCAGCAAATCTGCGGTTTATGGCATGCAAATGCGAATAGGTAATCGGATAAGCATAGCGGAAATACAGGAAAAGGAGCAGGCCAAAGCAAACTATGAAAAAGCCAAAGCTGCAGGTAAAAGTGCATCGCTTCTGCAACAACACCGACCCAATATTTTCCAAATGAATGTTGCGAACATAATGCCTGGTGACACCATTGAGGTTGAGTTGAACTATACGGAATTACTTAGTCCTGAAAATGGGATTTACCAATACGTATATCCTACCATTGTGGCACCTCGATATGCAAATAAGGAAACCATGTCTAAAAACGACTGGATGTACAACATGTACACGAATGAGAAGAGCTTTGAGGACGCGGCAAAGACCCATACCTTTGATATAAATGTACACCTGGAAGCAGGGCTCGAGATTGCGAAAATTAGTTCTGCTTCACATGAGGTGGATGTTATACAAGACAATCCTTCTAGCGCCGAAATCGGTCTGGTAGGTGGAAAAGGTTACGAAGGTAATCGGGATTATATTTTAAAATACCAACTAGCCGGCGAACAAATTAGTTCGGGTATGCTGCTTTATGAAGGAGAGGAAGAGAATTTCTTTCTGATGATGTTGCAACCACCAAAACGAGTTACACCTGATCAGATACCACCGAGAGAATACATCTTTATTGTAGATATTTCTGGTTCGATGAACGGCTTTCCAATCAATATCTCAAAAAAATTAATGAAAAATTTGATTTTGGGTTTGCGTCCGACAGACAAATTTAATGTATTGCTTTTTGCTGGATCTAATTCCTTGATGTCGGAAGAATCACTACCAGCTACAGAAGCAAATTTTAACAAAGCGATTCAAACGATTGAGAATAAAGGCGGTTCCGGTGGTACCGAAATGTTGCCTGCATTAAAGCGAGCGATGGACTTACCAAAGTCAGATGGTTTTTCTCGAACGATCATCATTGCAACAGATGGATTGGTACAACTTGAGAAAGAAGCTTTTGAATTAATTCGTAATAATTTGGGGGAAGCCAATTTTTTTCCATTTGGAATTGGCAAATCGCACAATCGGTTTATCATAGATGGATTGGCGCATGCAGGACAAGGAGAAGCGCTCTTGGCGACCAACGAGAAGGAAGCAGATGAAGCAGCGATCTGGTTTAAGAAGTATATCGAATCGCCTGTATTGACAAATATTGAAACCCGTTTTGATGGTATGGAAATTTACGATGTGGAGCCGAGAAGTACACCTGATATTTTTGCAGAGCGTCCGGTTGTTCTTTTTGGAAAGTACAAAGGTAGTCCCTCTGGTAAAATTATGGTTAAAGGAATTTCTGGTAAGGCGCTTTACAAAATGGAACTAAACCTTGGCGATTATCAAGCCTCGGAGGACAACGAAGCTTTGCGATATTTATGGGCTCGTCAACGTATCACCATTCTCTCAGACTACAATAATATAAAACGAAAATCTGACAAAGCGATTATTCAAGAAATCACTGAGCTTGGCTTGAAATATAACTTAATGACGGATTATACATCCTTTATTGCTGTTGATCATTTAGTGAGAAAAATGCCTGATCCTAAACGTGCAGGAACGATGCAAGGGGACAGTACTAATCTTTATGCTTCCAATACCTCACTTGGCGGTCAGTTGGCAGCATTCGGTGGGACTAGTAACACTGGCGCTGTACCAGAGCCGGGTGAATGGGCAATGATTATTTTACTTTCTTTATTCACCATGTGTTTATTCTTTTATAAAAGTCGATAGTGATTTTTGAAAAAAACAAAACATTCCTCATTACTATAATTCTTGTATTAGTAGGCTTGCTCTGCTCTTTACCCACTTTGCAGTTTTATGCACAGGTCAATGGAATGGTGCTCGCTTATGCTGGAATGTTGTTTCTTCCATTGGCCTTCTACATCAAAAAACCAGCGTACTTATCTATGCGATTTGCGCTATCAACATTGGCATGTCTGGGGATATTTATTTTAATTCCATCACACCTTATTTTACTATTTGGTTTTTATTGTTTTTGCTTCTTGGTTATGGAAAGCTTTTTAGGCAAACTAAATAAACTGGCATTCATACTAATGATCTTGGCCTCTCCGATAGCCTACAGTCTGTTCGAAGTTTTTGGTTTCCCAATCCGATTGACCTTGACGAAATGGGCAGCAAGTATTTTGAACTTTAGCGGGTTTGATTGCCAAAGCACCGGCAATCTTTTAGAAGTAAATGGAGCTATCTTTTCGGTTGATCCAGTTTGTATGGGCTTAAACATGGTGATGACTTCTTTACTGGGTAGCTTAATTTTAATTAGTTTTTTAGAAAAGAAATGCTTGCAATACTTTACGAATATAGGATTGCTGTTGAACCTGATCGCATCTCTGGCCTTTGTCATTCTTGCCAATCTATTTCGAATCGTGCTGATTGTTTTGTGGAAGGCAATGCCGGGAACCACCCTGCATGAAATGATTGGTTTGTGTTCGATGGTGGCCTTTGTGTTTGTGCCATTGTACTTTTTGCTCCCTATAATTTTGCGCTATTTTTCTAAACCTGATTCTGATGAAAATGTGATAAGACCTATTAATTCGCAGCTTCGAAATAGTAGTATTTTTGTTTTATTAGTTGGCTTGTTCATTGCCAATCAAGTCCACCCCAATATTCAAAAAGAAGTACTAGACGAGCAGACCCGAAGTGTGAATCTAGCAGGATATGAAAAAGAAATTCTGCAATTTCCGAATGACTTGGAGGTAGTCGCATTGAAATCAGAACAGCATTTAATTTACATCAAGTCTCAATATCCATATCGCATCAGCAATCATAGTCCTCTGATTTGCTGGCAGGGTAGTGGTCATGAAATAAAGAACGAAAGAGTTTTAGAAGTCAATCAACATCTGGTTTTTACTGCGGAGTTAATTTCTGAGAATGACAGCTATTATACTGCTTGGTGGTATGACAATGGAAAGTATAAAACGATTGGAAACACGGACTGGCGCTGGAAGCTAATGAAAGGAGAACCTTCTTTTAGATTGGTGAATGTGAGTGCTAAGGATTTTTCTCAGTTGTATATGGAAGTGGAGTGGTTGCTGGCGCAAGATTTGTTCGAAAAAGACTGATCGCCATCATCACATCTGTCCATGTTTTCCCAAAGAAGTTATACCCTTTTGCTTTGACGCAAAGTAGTATCAGAAGGAATATTCTCTCATTTTGCTTCTTCTTGATTAATTATTATTGGGGCCTAAAATTTTGTCTCCCATTAGGAAATAGAATTTCTATTATCGTATCAGTTTCCTGAAAAATAGTTTATCATTTATTGCTATTTCTAAAAAGTACAAACCAGGATTTAAGTGTCTTGTCAACTCCAAACTAGATTTATTTTTAGATTGTCCTAGCATTTTAAAACTTGTATCGTAGAGTGTCATTTTTTGAATTTTGATTTTTGTTTGACTTGGGAAAGAACTTAAATATTTAATCATTTCAAAGCCTTCCATTTTCCTTTTGTAAAAAATACATTTCCAAATTCTGGAGATTCAAAGACATAATAAAACGACCAAATATTTCTATAAAGTGTTGGTTCCGAATCGACAATGTGGTGCATGGGGGCGTACTTAATTATTCTTATTCTATTGTTTGCGTGATACTCTAGGAACTTCACATGAGCCGTATCCGTTTTAAGTATTTCCTTTCCATCTGTATGATGAAATATTAACTTATTTCTCTTTGTTATTTCAAACCTAAAATGTTCATATTGCCAATCGGCTTGCTTCCCAGGGAATTTAGTACGGTCGATAATGTACTGACCATAGATGTCGGACTTTTTAACTTTTTTCTTCCTATGAAATGGAACTAATATCGATGCTAAAATTATCAAAGCAATTAAGCCGCCCCAAACTAGTTTTAATAATTTTAGGAATAGATCGTTTTTACTTATAAACCATGATAGCAATAAAATAGCAGTTAAGGGAAGTATAAAAATTCCAAGGAATAGGCTTGCCATATTGATTGGTCTAGATAGGTTAAAATCTTAGGCTCATAGGCTTTAGAATAAAAAAAGATAAACCTTGCTTTGAAGCTAGAGGCTGAAATGAATAAATGATTCTGACTCAATACCTTTCAATAATATTCATATTCGTAAAATAGGAATTGGATGTTTGCTGCTTCACCATTTTCATAGCTTGTTTTAATAGTCAATTCAGCATCATTAAATTCATTAAAAGTATTTTCATCTTTCCGCTTTAAAATCCAAATACCATCAATTCGATCAAACTGAATATTTTCAATTATTCTATTGTTAAATTTTTTAATTTCTATTCTCTTTTCTGATCCCATTTTTGGGAATTTCATATAGTTACTAATAGTTGCATTAAGGGAATCTATCTTGGTGTATTTACGTGTATAATAGCGAATTGTATCGCCATTATAAGTATTAAAAGCGAAATCATGTCTTACATTGTCAAGGGAGGAACTTCCTGAAACCTTTAGTGTTCTTTCTTCCAAAGCACCATTTGATCTACTCCATATTCTCTCGATAGTCTTTTTATCGTTTACATTTTCTTTTCTATTGATTCCAGTTGTATCTCCATTATGATTAAGCGAATATTTGAATTCTAAATTATTGATTGTATCCTTAAAATAATGATACAATTTTATGCTTCCAGTGTCAATGAGGCCACTTTTATTTTTCAGATTTATTAGCTGAGTCATTCTAAATTCTGCATCATAAAAACATTGTTTTATCATTACTAAATCCCGAACTGCTCTTTCTTTACCCATATAGAATTTCCGTTCATCTCTTATCATTTTGAACTCATCATTTAACTTCAAATATGTTGTTATAGATGAAAGGCTATCATAATCATAAGAATATCTAATTCTGGTATTTGAAGTTTCGTAAAAATACGTTTTTCGATCTCTTACTTCTAAAATTCCATCCTTGTCCTTGGCGTAATCTATCTCCTCGATTATGTTGTTGCGTTCATCATATCTTTTTATTGACTTTAGATAGTCATCCTTTTTTAGCCGGTCCTTTTGTAAAAATTCTGCCTCAGTATATTCATACATTTTCATATGCTTAATCTGAGGAGCTTCACTTTGTGCTAGCACCATGGTAAAAGGTAAACACAAAAGGAATAAAAAAGATAGTCGTTTCATTTTATAGTTTTACGCAGTGGAATAATAAATCCGATGTATTGCACCTAGCTCAAAACAAGCCGCTCCCAAAACACATCTCCATCAAGCACCAATCGCAAAACATAAGTCCCTGCTGTCAACCCATCACGTTTCATCAAAACTCGATTCACTCCAACTGAATACACTCCACGTTCAATCACAGACAATATACGACCATCCATATCCAATAACTCTAATCTCCCAGCACCACCTTTGATCAAGTCAAATTCAACTGTAGCCTGATCAACAAGCGGATTCGGATACACCTTAAGTTTGCTCACTTCTGCAAGTTTCACTTCAGAAGTAGACACCGGTTCCTCCAACTGATACGTATACATAGATCGCCCAAAAGTCGCCACCAATAGTTTTCGAGTAGGAGCATGAAAGCGGAGATCGCAGGCAACCGTAAGTGGTAAGTTTGGCCCAAGGATTTCCCAATCATCTCCATCATTATAGCTGATGTAGACACCAATGTCGTTGGCGATGATGAGGGTGCTTGAAGAAAGTGGGTCGATAACAATATCATTGATCGGAATCTCTGGAAGATTGCCAGAGATATCTTCCCAAGTCTGACCATTGTCGATGGTTTTCAAAACGTGTGGCATGTAATCGACGAGGCGATAACCAGAAAGGGTGACATAGGCAATCGTCTCATCCCAAGGATCGAAAGCGACTTGAGAAACGGAACGGTCGGGTAGACCTGTAGATACATTGTTCCAAGTGCTACCGGCATCGGTGGTGATTTGCACATTACCATCGTCAGTACCCACTAGTATATAATTGTTGTTGCTAGGTGCCACAGCTATGGTAAGAATCGTACCGTAAGCTTGTGAGCCAGAAGGATGCTCTCCATCCGTAAGGTCATCACTAATGGCAGACCAAGATTGAGCAGAGTTGGTACTTTTGTAAAGACGCTCTGCACCATAGTACAAATGAGTAGGGTTGGAGTGATCTAAAATAAAAGGAGTGTTCCAGTTGGTTCGTTCATATCCGTCAATTCCATCCAAAGCCCATTCAAAATTATTACCTCCATCTGTAGAGCGGAACAAGTTACCAAACTGATATTCGGCATAAACTAAATTGCTATTCAGAGGGTTCACCGCTACGTGAAAACCATCACCACCAAGTATACGCTCGTAGTCATCTGGATCACCATTAGAAGTCGTGTTGGTACCATTATCCTGCGCGCCACCAAAGTATCGATCAGGAACCAATTCGTCAATCTCACAATTGTAAAACTGCATGTTCGGCAATGACTCTACGTGTGTAAAACTGGCGCCATTATTTTCTGAAGTATAAATACCGCCATCACAACCCACTACAATCTTATTCTGATCCACAGGATGATATTCCAATGCATGAAAATCAACATGCATATTTCCAGTCACCTCCTGAAATGAAACTCCTCCGTTAACTGAGCGATAAATAGGAACACCTAAAACGAACAAATCATTTGCATTGTTAGGATTCACTCTTACTTGACCAAAGTACCAACCAAAGGCAGAAAATACATCGCTAATGTCGTCATTAATCAGATTCCATGTATCGCCACCGTCAGTAGTTTTGTAAAGACCATCAAACATATTGGTCACCGAGTTGGTGGTAAAGGAAGCGTATAAAACATTGGGTTCAGAAGCTGCTATTGCAAGACCGATTCTTCCTGTATCATCGTCACTTGGAGGTAAGCCATTCGAAAGTTGTTCCCAATTATCACCTCCATCCGTTGATCGCCAGATAGCGGAAGTCGGCCCTCCGTAATCTCTGTTCCAAGGATATCGGGTGCGCTCCCAAGTCGCTGCATATACGATATCTGCGTTTTGCGGATGCACAGCTAGGTCAATACAAGCGGTAGAGTCGCTCAGGAAAAGTACATTCTCCCAAGTGGCACCTCCGTCTAGTGTTCGATAGAGTCCTTTATCATTACTTTTGCCATAGAGAAGTCCAGCTACTGCGGCATATACTCTGTTGGGGTTTGCTGCGTCTACGACTAAGCGACCGATGTGTTGACTGTTGTCAAGTCCACTGTGTTCCCAGGTGTTACCTGCGTCAGTTGACTTATAGACGCCATCACCAAAGAAGGCGCCTGAAGCACCGGATCCGTTGGCTTCACCAGTCCCTGCGTACAAAGTGTTAGGTTCGGAAGCTGCGATAGCGATGTTGCCGATAGAAGCAGAGTTGGCATCATCAAATATTGGATTCCAAGTGTCACCACTATCGGTACTTTTAAAGATACCACCAACCGCTGAGCCAGCATATATGATGGAAGGATCAGTAGGGTGGTAGGCGAGATCCGTTATTCTTCCACCTATATTGTTGGGACCTACTGATTCCCAGGTTGAAGTACTGCGTTGAGCGGCATCTGTGAGCATTATTTTTCGTTGCTTCACTGCATTTCTTACGGAGACAACATCAATATGATTGTTGGGATAGGCGCGCATATTGTACATCCATTCATCGGGCTTAGTTTGCGCATCAACAAATTCGCGAGACAGGCTTTGCTCAGTTGCAGTTGATTTTTGGACTAAATAGATTCCTGCGCTAATGAAGATGGCTAAGACGACAAGGCTGAAGGAAGTTCTTATTTTCATGATTTTAGATGTTTTTCATAAAAATAGGATGTTCTTTTTGATTTGGGTAACTAACTAGCGACAAAGGTGGATTTTTGTTCTTGGATATTGTGCTCAGCTTGGATACTTAAAAGAAAATTCTCTTTGGCAAAAGTCATACTAATCAAGGATTAAATAAGAATACCAAGTAAGGCTGGCGATATATCTAGAAGCTAAGGAATAATAATAAAAGTATGTTTATTCCAATTCCACAATAACCTCATTCCTTCTACCAATAAGTTCATAAGGTGGATTATAGCCTAGCAGGCTGTAATTATTGGTGTAAGGAATTCCTTCTCTTTTGAGTGCCTCAATGAGTTGTTGTTTGTAGTGTTCTATTTTTTCGTTATTGGCCCAGCCGCCGAAGGTGATGGCAGCAACCGTTTTTGCAGGTTCCTCTTTAAATTCAATGTCAGTTCTATTGGGTTTGGGGAGATTATCTTTAGTATAATCTTTTGGAACCATAAACATCATCGTCATGTTTGTAGAATCTTCAAGGCTCATAGAGACAGGAGATGTCATGGCGATTTTTTCATTTTTTTCATTATCACCGAAGATATATCCACCCAACTTAGAAAAACCATTGCCAGACGCAGCTTTATAGTCTTTGGTGTCGAGTTTCACGGAAGTAAATAAACGAGCTTCATAATTTCTAATTTCAAAATCATCGTATTTTTTAATGACTTCGTAGGGATAATTTTCAATGGAGTTTTGACTGGACATAGCGAAAACTTGAACGATAAGGACAATTAATAAAATGATACCGGATAGAATATAGAGAACTTTCATTTTGGGTTATGTTTTTTATGGAAACAACTGTGATGGATAATCGTTCATTTTATGACACAGTTCAGCTGAATTTAATTCTGATTAATCGATAATAAAATTAAAATGAAGCTTTAAGAAGGTGTTAAATTTAAGATTAGGTTGGACACCTTATTAATTCTTATTTCAATACATTCAGGTATCTTCGTATACCGCGTTTACTATAGCTCCATATTCAGATGGATCTATTCTGGACTTTGTTACCTTTGATTCACCCTTGCCCTTAAAATTGAGTACCTGCTTAAATCTTTTCCAATTTTAACTCAATAAAAACGCCATAGCCGATACTATCTGGATAAGCCACAAACGAAGCCTCATTGGCATTTTTTTCTGAGTCTTTCGTTCCATTTCCGAAATCAACACCGAAGACGAAATGGTTAGGAATCTTCAAAGTAAACTCTGTTACTTTTGTAAATCCAGTATTAACTTTTTCAGAACTGATGATCCAAGTTTCGCTTCCAGTGTAAAGTGTATCATTTCGAGTATACTCAAATTTAACTGAATCCGGACTAAAGTTGAAGGTACCTAATTGGCCAATTTCCTCTACCGTTTCTGATGGGTTAAAACCATTTTCGAAAAACTCGCCGTAAACGGAATTGATGCCAACGACTTCCCAGTTTCCATTGAGTGAGTTTATTGCTTGATCCTTGTCTTTAGCGCAGGTGAATAACAAGAGAGGGAGAGAGAGTATTAATAGGAGTGGGTATAGTTTTGATTTTAATTTCATTTGTATATTTTTTCGACTCAATCTATTATTTTTAAATTAACCTGAGTTCCATCCGGTATATCTTTAAGCTGCCTCTGTAATTGACCAATTATGCTAAAGTGAATTTCAATCAGCGTTAACTCAAAATTATCCGTTTGATAACTACCACTTAGGATTGGAAGTTTTTTGTAACTGTACAAATATCCTTCTTTTAAAGCCAAACCACTTGCTCTAAGTTTAAGAACTACCTTCGTCAAGAACCAGTCATCTCTGATATCATTATCTTTTAGTTTACTTTCAAATTCTTCTTTTGAATCAGCAACTTTATCAAACTCACCAATTCCAACATCTAACCAAAAGTATTCTTCGTTTGAATTTTTCAAAAAGAGGTCTCCAATACATGTAATAAAAACAATCGCCTTGTTATTACCTACAAGCCAGACCCAATCTTCCAGAATCTCTTGTTCTTTTGATTTATCAAATTTGATTAGTATTTCATCCCAAGTTAATTTCATTTTGAATTTTACGTTTAAACGCTAAATCGATTCTTAAAAAATTCATACAATGAATCTGGATTAATTCTTAAGTTAATTTTTTCCAAAATACCACCTTGTCTTCTCCTTCTTGATAAAAGTCCCGGATAATCGCTTCTTGTTTGTACTTGCATTTATGATAAAATTTTCGCGTCAATTCATATTCAGGCAAAGCTGAAGTTTCTACTAGCAGCACTCGATGATTCTGCTCTTTTAGTAGTGCTTCAATGTAGTTCATCATTTTAGTTCCGACTCCTTTTTCTTGATGTGCTTTGTCGACAGCTATGGCGTATAGGTTGTAGGTACCTTCTGTCATCTTTTCCGGAGCGCAGTAAGCGATCGAAATGGGTATTCCATCTTGAATGCTTGTGAACCAAATGTCGGTTGATTTTTCGTTATTGAGAAAATCGTGTAGCATGTCATCTAACATGTCTGACGAGAATAATTCGCTTGAATCTAAAACAGCTTTTAAGTATTCGATATCACCTTTTAGGACCTTTCTGATTTCTTTGTTCATCTTGTTGAATTTGAACGGCAAGAGGAGCGCCTTAAATGTAGGATGTTTACTAAACTACAAAAGTTTAGTAAGTAACGGGACCAAATTATTTAGATATTTCCGGTTTTACAATAATTTCCTAAACGATTGACTGATAGGGAATTAGTGTGGGGATTTTTTAAAACCACCAAAAGGAAATATTTAAATAATTCCGTTAAACTACTTGAACATAAAACAATGACAATGGTTTTGATTTATTCTAAGTTCAACAATACTTTAGTTGACTTGATAAGCTTATCAATTTTTGCTTCATTATAAGCATCTGGGTGGGCTTCTCCAAAAGCTTCTTTATCGTTGTCGTAATATTTGCCGTTTACATCTGTATACTTCTCTGCATTAGCCAATTCGAATAATATTACAGCACCTTTATCAGCTGGAGAACGGTGATGACCGAATGCTTCTTTTACCATATTGGTATTTAGCAATGATCCAGGGTTTAGCGCAATAACGTCTATTTTTTTCAGGCTCTTTGCAATATGGAAACTCCACATGGTCAAGGCTAGTTTACTTTGTGCATAAGACACTTGCATTGGGATCTGCGAATTTCCTTTCAATGCCTCATAAGAGACAGGAGTTTGAGCAGCTGAGCTTAGATTAATGATTCTAGCTTTATTTCCTTTTTGCAATAATGGCGTTAACTCTTCGGTCAATAAATAGGGCGCCAGATAATTTACAACAAATCGAATATCAAGACGATCTTTATTGAAGAGGGTAGTACTTTTAAAAACACCTGCATTATTAATAAGGACATCAATTTTTGACAATTCGCTGTTTACATCTTGAGCCATTTTCTTTACGGCTTTCAAGTCAGAAAAATCTGCTACAAATCCTTTTATATTTTTATTATTGGATTGTGCCATTACTTCTGCAATGACTTTTTTTAATTTATCGGAGCTTCTTCCATGAAGATAAATTTCATGTCCTTCTGATGCTAACTTTATTGCTGCCAATTTTCCTATGCCATCTGTACTTCCTGTTATTAATATAGTCTTTGCCATAATAAAATTCGATTCTATTTAGTTTGTGTTAGTTTGAGAATTGCGGTAGTATTTTTCTTGTAATACGCTCTAAATTTTTTTCGATCTGATCACTATTAAACCTGAGATGAATCACAAGATGGTTACACCTACACTTTGTAAGTGCCCAAAATAGTCAATTAAATGATTAGCACCAATTCTGAGCCCTAGATGAATGGCTTGAGGTAAGAAATCGTCATTTTCCTGCACTGCTTGTTACGTCACTTACAAAATATTCATGTTTTTCTTGATATTTTTTTCTTGTTCGATATGATTTAAGGCAAATTTAAGACTTCTTTCAAGATTAGCCTTTAGGAATGGCTTGGCAACGAAAGCGAGTGGTTTGCTTGCAATGACTCGCTGGTAGGAAGCATAATCATTATTGGCACTGATAAAGATGACAGGGATTTTTGAAGTTTTTAATATATAAGTTGCAGCTTCCACACCATCCATTTCACCTGCCAAGTTAATATCCATCAAAATTAAATCAGGGCGATTTATCTCAATGGTTTTCAAAGCATCTTCAGCACGAATATGAATCCCAATGACGTTGAAATTTAATGCGGTAAGTTGTATGAAAAGGTCAGCTGCGATGATCATTTCATTTTCAATGATTAGTATTTTGTGTGAATGTTTTTTGAGGCTCATTGTATATTTTTTTTCATTACAAATCTTTATGCAGCCGCTTTATTATTTATTCTAAATCGAATTTCATTTACCGTTCCAGCTAAAGTAGATTTCTCTAGTTTGCCAACTAATTGATTTGTTAAAAGATCAACTAACATTGATCCAAATTCAGTACTTCCATTTTCTTTTGCACTAGATTCATCAAATGATTCTTTGTCGGCAATTGTTAGTTGAATTAAAAGTCATTTATATTGAAATCTTAGGTGCTAGATGTATTCACCTGAACAGTAAAAGTCATACGACTACTTAACAGCCTGAAAACAAATAGGAACATACAAGCGGCTTATCCTTATTCTCTAAAGGGCTAAATTATTCGAGATTAGAATAGGTACCAACATTTTAAAATGCTGATACCTATCGAATTCTAATAATACACATCATCATAGTTCCCTATAATTTCGTAATTCGTCGTCTACCATCTACTTGTATACTAATGCTGTATACACCAGCGGATAATTTATTGACATCAAAACTCGTATTCTTATTGTTATTTGGCTGACGGTCTGGCTTACAAAAAAGTACTTTCTTATAAGCCAGACTTGAGTATGTCATTCATTTGATTTTTTGAGGCCTTTCAAAACGCTAGTGTAGAGAAAAGGTTATTGGAATTTTAATTTGTTGCTTCCCTTTGTAGTCATTGTTTTTGATACGGATATTCTTAGCTTTACCAATGGTTTCTAGAATTACTTTAGCAACTTCAGGATGTACTTTGTTTTTAAAAGTAGATTCCAATACCTTACCTTCTTCATCTAAGTTAACGAGCAAGATAGCTTCTCCTTCAATACAATAATTTTTCAAAGTTGCAGTATAAACTAAGTTGTTGGATAGATAAGCTTTGAGTTGTTGCTCAGCAGTCTTCGTGTGTTTGATGCTTACAATCGCGGCATTTAATGCTGCGTTTTCCTCCGTTTTAGATTGATTAAATTCTTCGTTTGAAACGAAAGTAGCGGTTTGAGCCATTGATAAACTTGATATAGATATGAATAGGATTGCAATTAGTAGGGATTTCATGATTTGGAATTTTAGAGATTAAGAAGTAAATGTTTTGGTTTTTTGAAGTTTGTGTTTATTTGTTTGGGCTGCTTGCTTTCTGTCTTATAGATTAAAGGTATGGGGAAAAGAGGCAATATTCAGAGCTAATGTCCGAGTGGTTGGAATAACTGTCCGAGTGGTTGGTATAATTGTCCGAATAGCTGGCGGGAGGCTCTGAATGGTAGGAGGGGGGATTTGAATTACAGATAGGAATGCCCTAAAAGCTATAATTCTTTATTGTTTTAAGGAAATTAACTTAGATATATTTTGTTTTACTCATTATTGGTTTCTAACACGAGTTGGAGGTTATTTCTTTGTGCGATTTCCAAAAGACACTCACCGTAGCTATCAAAGGTATTGTATGCATCTGGATATAATTCTGTGTTCAATTTAAAAACCTTCAAGGCTTCTTCTATTTTATTTTGACCCATTGATTGGTAATCGAAAACATTAAGCCCTCGCTCAGATAAGTCATAGATAGTGATAATATAGAATGAAAAACGGCTCCACCAGTTTGCACTGATAGAGCCATCTCTCCATTCGATATATCTAAAGAAGTCCTTATGTATTTTGAGTGTCACCTTTTGTAAACATCTTTTTTAGGCCTGCTCCAAATGCGACAATTCCTACTAACAATATTTTCCAAAACTTGGCGAGTAAAATACCACCTTTGGCTAAAAGGCCAGCCTTTGCTAACACTTTTCCAGCGATCAAGCCACCAATACCTACAGCTGCGACTTTGTCCATGCTTGGATTGAAATCTGAATACTTGTTTCCTTCAACAAAATTCACACTTGCTAAGATCGGATCAATGTTTTGCTGTATTTGTTCTAAGGTATTCATATCTCCAATTGCATTTAAATTCAAGTATCCTTTTCTACCTAATACTCTAATGTTATAGTTTAAGGTATTGGACTCCATGGTTTCAAATTTTAATTCTTTAGCCCAGTGTAGTTTTTTATTTTCAGTGTCATAAAAAGGCGTTGATGCCCATCCAATTAGTTCTGCTGTCTCGTATCCATTTTCTTTCCTGTATTCATTCGCTTCTACCATATCATCCTTCATGGAGGATAATAAGTCATCATAATCGATTTCTTTTGCATCGCTATCATCGATGTAGCCATCTGCCGAGTAGGTAATGTTAATCATGTAGGTTGAATCATCAAGTACACTTCTATTTTTTGGCAAAATCATTCCCAAAGATTTCATTTCACCTTCTGCTGGTGGGTTCCCAAAAATGTCGGTAAGCACCATATCGCTATCCTTTCCATTTAGGTATTTAAAACCTGAAGGAAGAGCTATTTTTGCAATTCCTCCGTCTAAAGTTACTTCTGATTCCTCGTACACAAAAGTAGATTCCAAGCTATCGATAAAATATGCTAGAGCAATTTGGTACTCTTCTTCTGTGAATTCCTGATTAACTTGCAGGCTGTCTCTTGAATACGATTCGGAACAAAAGGATGCCAGTATTAGCATTAGTAGCAATAGTCTAATTTTCATTTTTTTCATTTTTTAAGTGAGCAGGTCGTTAATTCCGCTTTTCAGCTAGCGGCTTAATTGTTAGGTAAATCCCCCAAGTAGGGGCAATAACAATATAAATGTATGTAGAAATTTTGAAAATATTACTTTTTTGTTAATATAAATCATAAAACAGAATTTCAAGACGAGAGATATAAGAGGGGAAGTTAATTTTAATGGGGGCTTTAAATGTAATTTAGAAATCCACCTCCTTTGGAGGTGGTCATGTTCTGAGAGTTTTACATTCACGTTCTAATAATTGCGACCTGCCTAGAGCGTATAGGCATGAGGGCAATGCCATGGGAATGGGAAGAATCTTGTTGAGGCATTTTGAACCTGTCGGTGCCGCCAGGCAGGATATCGAATTCGGAATATTGAATTTTGAATGTCCCCTCAAACGTACATCTCCTCAATATTGGGTGAAATCAAAATTCTGTCTGGCGGCCTGTCTAACTAGCCAGATAAACCTGTCTAGCTAGCCAGATAAACTCGACAGGTTCAAAATTTCTCTATGACCCTGATATTGGCATTGAGGCTTAAGAAGGCTATGCCTTCAGAAATTGTCAAACCACCTTCTTAGAAGGTGGTAGTTGGTTCTCTTCCTTCTTTGAGCCCTCTCAAGGCTTATAAATATAAATTTTTCCTTTTAAATTTTAAGCCTAATAAATTAATATTTGATGTTACTCATTCTTAGCTGATAGACTATAGACCTAATTTGCATACTTACTCTGAGTTATGTATAAAGGCTTGCTTAGTAATGTCATATAAGTACTTATAATTGGAAAATATTAATTTAACATTATTGACACATGTGAACCAAATAATATAGAAAGCCTTTAAACCCGTCACAAATGCTATGACAAGCTTGTCAGTATGGTATATGTTTTGATTCTATTCAAGTTCAAGATTAAAATGAATATATCAACGACATATAAATACTACACAGCTGCACTGATCATGTTTATGATTTTCAGTGGCTTTCATTTGGCTAGTCCAGTCAATGAAATAAGTATTTCTATTTGTTCGTCTGACGATAAGACTTTAAGTGAATATCAGCAATTAAAATATAAGAAGGATGCTACTCGATTAGCATTGCGTTTGCTGTCAACTGAAAAGGATTACATTGATATAAAAGCAGAAGTACCAAATGAGATGGTAACTTCTATATATACTGCTTTAGTGGCTGTCCACACCAGTGAGTTGCCGAAAGCAGCAGAAGTTACGGAGACGCATAAGCTGCATACTTTTCCAATGCCAAGTATCGATCATTTTTTTGTGATTTATGAAAAAACAGCCAATTGGTGTCAACCACTACGGTTGGGCGAAAATACAACTGATAATAGAGCGATTAATGAATTATTAAAGACCTATGATTTAGCTATAGATCAGCATATGGAGTGGGATGAGCAGCACAATTCGTTTAATGTTCGTGCTCGCAATTCACTTAATATGGCTCCAGTCGCTCAGTTGTTCTCAACAATGGAAAACGTACTATTGGTTGACCTTTTAGTGCCAGATGGTGACGGGAATGATATTGAAATAAAAGAGATAGATGGTGGCTGGGAGATAAATTATATTGTAAAGTTTGATACCTGTATTACAGGATGTAAACAAAGGCATGTATGGACCTTTGAAGTTCGTGATGGTAATGCTGACTTTGTGAAAGAGTGGGGTGATGATTTACCAAATTGGATGAAAAAACATGGCTAAAAGTGACCTGTTTTTGAAAAACGGCACAGCGTTTGACTTATAAGAAGTATAACAAAACAACAAGCACATTATCGCAAAGCGCCTTGTTGATTATCTAAGAAACAGGCGCGGTAATTGCATCTTTAGGATTATAATAATTGTTACTGATTGTTTAAGAATTTTAGGGTGAGTGTTTGTTCATAGTTTTTGTTTTTTGTTTTATCCCTCCGAGTCAATCGGAGGGATTTTTTTACCCCCTCAATTTTCGTTTTCCCCACATATTAATTTCCTCCTTTATTATTTATTTAATTTGATTTTTTGAAACTCGATCTCCCAAAGAGAGTCCTCCCCGGGTGTAGTTAAGCTTTTAGCTTTTCAGGCATCGGAGAATTCCATGTAAGGGTAGAGTGTTTTTATATGTTTTAATTCAATCCCTGCCGCTTAAGCGGCAGGGACTTTTAAAGCCTTATAAACACTGACTAACGATAGTGTTTGTTCATAGTGTTTGTTTTTTGTTTTGTCCCTGTCAGGTTATGCTTGACAGGGTCTTTTTTTTGTCGGTATCTTCCCATCGATAGTGCTTACTCAGCTCCTGTGTTTTCCACTTATTCTGATACAAAACATTCCATGGTAAACTCAATGTAAATTTTTTTTCTTTTCAATATTTGGCCTTGGTTTTTGGGAAATGATATAGTACATTTGCCGCTAATTGAGAATTAGTCTAAATAAACTTAACGCTAAATGAAGAGAATACCGATAAGCCTGATTGTATTGATACTAAGCTCCATTAGTATCATGGCTCAAAACGCTGTTATTCAAGGAAATATAAGTCATGCAGACGAATTTAGCCCTTTAGCAGGCGTGACTATCTACTTGAAAGACACTCAATTAGGGACTTCAACAAATGGCAACGGTAACTATAGCATTAAAAATATTCCTAAAGGAAATTATACCTTAATCGTTTCAAGTATAGGTTACTTTACGCTGGAGAAGGAGGTGGAACTACCAGAGAACGATACACTCGATATCAATTTTTCAATGATAGAAACCATTTCTGATCTTTTGGAAATAACCGTAACCACTGGTGGTGTACTCGGTTTGAAAAACATTCCAGGCTCAGTAAATTATATATCTCCTAAAGAACTTCAAAAATTTAGCTACACAGATATTAGTCAGATTCTTCGTGCTGTTCCTGGTGTCAACATTCAGGAAGAAGATGGTTTTGGGCTCCGACCCAATATCGGATTAAGAGGGACCGGAGTAGAACGCAGCTCTAAAATTACTGTAATGGAAGACGGTGTACTCATGGCTCCTGCTCCTTACGCAGCACCAGCGGCTTATTATTTCCCAACCATCGGAAGAATGCAGGCGGTCGAAATTTTAAAAGGAAGTAGCCAAATCAAATACGGCCCCTATACTACAGGTGGTGCCATCAATTTAGTTTCTACCCAAATACCTGATGCTTTCTCTGGAAGAATCAATTTATTAGGTGGTAGCTTTGGAGGGCGAAACTTACACGCTTTTGTTGGCAACGCACACAAAAACGTGGCCTACATGGTAGAAACATTTCAATACAGCTCTGATGGATTTAAAGAACTCGATGGAGGCGGTAATACTGGTTTTGACAAAAAAGATTATCTCGTCAAGTTTCGTATCAATACCAATGACAGCGCAAAAGTATATCAATCACTTAGTTTCAAAGCAGGACGTGTCAACGAAACTTCGAATGAAACTTACTTAGGATTAACCCAAACTGATTTTGATGCCAATCCATACCGAAGATATGCTGGATCGCAAGTGGATCAAATGAACGTAGAGCAATCACAACTGTCTGTAACACATCGTGCAAAATTCTCCGACCATTTTAATATAGCAACTACCGCTTATCGAACTGACTTTTCTCGTAATTGGTACAAACTAGATAAGGTGAAAGATAGTGCTGATAACAGTATAAAAATCGGATCAATTTTGAACAATCCTTCTGAATACGAAGAGGCTTATAATATCCTTACCGGAACTAGCAGCAGTCATTCAGACGCACTTTTTGTAAAAGCAAATAATCGTTCTTATTATGGTCAAGGGCTTCAAACTACTTTAGGTTTTGATTTTAAAACTGGAGTAATTGATCACAATATTAATTTTGGTGTACGGATACATCAAGATCAGATTGATCGATTTCAATGGGTTGATGAATATGGAATGGAAGATGGAGTAATGGAATTGACTAAGTCAGGCTTGGGAGGTACAGAAAGTAATCGAATTGAAACAGCGAACGCAATTGCGACCCACTTACAATACACCTTGAAGTTTGGTAAGTTCACTGCAATCCCTGGAATCCGACATGAAAATATAAAAATCGATCGTAAAGATTATGGAAAGGAAGATCCAGAAAGAGTCGGTAGTGATTTATCGGAAAGAAGCAACCAAGTAGATGTGTTCATCCCGGGTATTGGATTGGATTATCAATTCAATCGATTCATGAGCACCTTTGCTGGTGTCCATAAAGGTTTTGCTCCTCCGGGCTCAAACGATGAAACGGAACCAGAAGAAAGTGTCAATTATGAACTAGGTGTGCGATACACAAAAAATGCATTGTCTGGTGAAGCTGTTTTATTTTTGAATGATTATAACAATTTGCTGGGAGCTGACCTAGCCGCAGGTGGAGGCGCAGGTACTAATGATTTGTACAATGGAGGAGAAGTGCGCACCAAAGGATTGGAATTGCAATTGAGCTATGACTTGTTATCGGTAAATAGAAAAAGTGAATTTAGTATGCCACTTTCATTGGCTTACACTTATACCGCCGCTGAATTCCTGAATGACTTTGAAAGTGAATTTGAAGGTTGGGGAAATGTCCTCGCAGGTGATGCTTTCCCATATCTTGCAAAAAATCAACTAACGCTTTCTCTTGGCCTGATCCATCATAAATTTAGTATTAACCTTAGCGGAAAATACCTTAGCGAAATGCTGACTTCCCCCGGACAAGGAACGATTGCTGATGTAGATAAAATTGATGCCTACTTCACTTTTGATGCCAGCGCAAGTTATCAGGCACATGAATATATCAGTCTGTTTGCTAGTATGACCAACCTAGGGGATAGAAAATATGTAGTTGCAAAAAGACCTGCGGGACTCCGCCCTGGTATGCCTCGTGCTCTTAATGTTGGACTAAAAGCTAATTTTTAATTTTAATAACTTTCTTGTAAACGTTTTTCGTTCTTTAACATTGGATTGTATCACGAGATTTGTCAAAGAACCACGTTTTAAAATTCAATGCTTGTTATACATGGGGAAAGGTTTGCAATTTCGAGAAGACTAAAAAATAAGAGATTACCTCTGAAATTGCCCATGAAGCAACCACTGAATTTTTCGTATTTTTACAAAAAATAAGAAAATGCAAGTCGATAAAGATAAAGTACAAAACCTTCGAGAGGATTATAGGGCCAAGTCCTTATCCATAGAAGAAGTAGCTGCGCATCCTGCCCAACAATTTGATCAATGGTTTTTAGAAGCCATGAAATCTGAAGTGCGTGAACCCAATGCAATGACAGTCGCTACGTCTACCAAAGAAGGTCGCCCCTCTGCTCGGATTGTTCTGCTAAAAGCCTATGATGAAAAAGGCTTCGTTTTTTATACCAATTACAATAGTAAAAAAGGAAAAGAACTTGAGGTAAACCCATTTGCAGCCATGGTTTTTTGTTGGCTTGACCTCGAACGGCAAATCCGCATTGAGGGAAAAATCGAAAAGCTATCACAAGAAGAGTCTGATCAATATTTTCAATCACGGCCCAAGGGCAGTCAGATAGGTGCATGGGCTTCTCCCCAGAGTGAAGTTATCTCAGACCGCAATCTTCTCGAAAAAAATGTAGAAGAATTAAAATCAAAATACCAAGATGCTGAAGCATTACCGCGACCATCACATTGGGGAGGTTATCGACTAGTACCTGATGTGGTAGAGTTTTGGCAAGGCCGCTCTAGTCGTTTGCATGACCGTATTAGTTATCATCTTGATGGGGGAGAGTGGAAATTGGAGCGTCTGGCTCCTTAGAATGCTTAACTTCGATCTTACTCAGCCGATCAATTGTTCCCATTTTACAAAAAAGACAAAAAAATCCCAAATCTTGAAAACAAGATTCGGGATTTTTCCTAAGCCAATCAATCGCATTTAGCAAAAGCGATCATAAGCCATTTTCAAATTAGTCGCAATAATTTCAGCCGATCTACCTTCAATATGGTGGCGCTCCAAAAAGTGAACAAGTTTGCCATCCTTGAAAAGCGCAATACAAGGCGAAGAAGGAGGGTAAGGCAACAAGAACTCTCGGGACTTAGCAACCGCATCTCCGTGGAAACCTGCAAATACAGTGAAAAGCTTGTCTGGAGTCTTATCGCCTCCTACTGACATCTTAGCACCAGGGCGAGCATTAGCTGCTGCACAACCACATACTGAATTGATAACCAATAATGCGGTACCTTCCTTACTCCCTAAGTGTTCTTCAACTGCTTCCGGAGTTTCAAGACCTGTAAAACCGTTGTCGGTCAGCTCTTTATTCATTGGAATAACCATTTCTGCTGGATACATATTTTCTTAATTTTTAGTTTATGTTATGAAGTCGTTTAAAAATTATCTTTAGTTTTTGACTTCTACTTGAGCATAACTTTTGAACAACTGTTACAAAAATACATAACTTATACAGATTTTAGGCGAAGTTGTTCAACAACTTCGCCTAAAAAAGGTGTAGTTAACTTTCTTTTAAGACTAAATGCTCTGGAACATAAATTTATTTAATTTTTGAATGTTCTTTTTTAGCGATGGCTTTTTCCAAATTTTCTCAAATAGCTTAGGCTATTCTCAAAAATATTAGAATCGTCCTCACTAAAAAACAATGTATTCAAGTTCTATGTTACAGAGTACTAAAGTCAAATATTTAAACAACTTTACTCAAAATAATCGTTCAGTCATATTCTTGGCATTCATCTAAAGCCAAAAGTTTCTATATTGCGAAAAATTTTAATGCCATATGAGAAAGTACCTTATTGTATCTATATTTTTTACAGCATATCTGTTCCTAAGCTTACAGGCTTGTACAAATGATGAATTGCCGGAACCTAGCGCGCCTTCCTGTAATACAACAACTACCGTCACCTATGAAGGAGAGATAAAAGCAATTATTGATAATAGTTGTGCTTATGCCGGATGCCATATTAGTGGTTTCTCTTCCGGTGACTTTACGACTTATGATGGAATTGAAGGTTTTACAACATCGGGGTCATTCATGGATCGCGTAATCACGCAACGGGAAGATCCGAATAGTGGGATGCCTCCAAATTATGCTGTTGATGATAGACCAAAAGATCTGACAGACGAGGAACTACTGCTTGTAGAATGCTGGATTGATGGTGGATATTTAGAAAACTAACTGAAAACAAAACATTAACTTCAATAACTTATGAATAAAGTAATACTCTTTTGCTTGTTGCTTTTTATTGGCAACAACTTAACAGCTCAGGATAAAGTATTTGAAACATTTAAAGATACTCGTGTTATCAATACGCATTCCGTAGAGGTTTTGAAAAAACGAAATCTCGACTTTCGAATAGGACATCGCTTTGGGGACTTGCTAGGAGATAATGGTGGCTGGCCAACGTTCTATGGTTTGGAAACGGCACAGGACATTTTGTTTGGATTGGAATACGGAATCTCAGATCAACTGACCGTTGGCTTATCTCGTACTAAAGGAGGAGGGCCATTAAAGCAATTAATCAATGGAACTGTAAAGTATCGTATTCTCCAACAATCAACTGGCGAAAACGCGATGCCAATTTCATTGACAGTTCTTGGTGTAGGTACCGTTTCTACAATGAAGAAAAGTGAAGATGAAACCTTGATTAATTTCTTTGAGAAATCTGTTCACCGTACAGTATATGGTGGGCAACTTCTAATTGCACGAAAATTTTCGAACCGTTTTTCATTGCAGCTAGTACCCAGTTATATTCATCGAAATATAGTTCCATTTGGAGATACGAATGGTTTATTCTCTTTAGGAGTTGCTACCCGTATTCAGATGACTAAAGTTTTTGGGTTGATCATAGATGCGACACTTCCGATTTCGGGAACACGACCAGAGGGTGTTGATTATTACGCACCTATTGGACTTGGTCTTGAGATCGATACTGGTGGCCACGTTTTTCAAATCAATTTCACCAATGCTACTGGAATTTCTGAAGCAGATTATATTCCATATACTACTGCTAACTGGGGTGATAATGAATTCCGTCTAGGCTTCACTATTTCTCGAATTTTTAACCTCTAGTGGGATTGCTGGTTTGAGGGCTTCTCTTCTTACGGGGACATTAGTCGCGGGCTTAGAATAGTGAGCAAGCCTCTCGGAGCGAAACAGACTTTCCGTGAGGTATAAGCAATCTAGGCTTTGACAACGAAGCGATCAGACAGTGAAAGTGGGAGCAAAATAGCGATCGATTAACAAGAAAAATGAATCACATGAAAAAGTTATTAATATTCGGATTACTACCACTGATCATCTTTTTAGTAACAAGCGTACAAACCAAAAGTACACTGGAGATAAGTGAAAGTACTTCCGTTTGGGAATTGCTAAAAGCATTGGGCGAACCAGCACCAAACCATGAGGTAAATACCAGCATGCGGGGTTACAGCGTCGCAATGGGGAAAGTGATTGTCGAAGATGGTGCAGGTTCTGTGAATGGGAAAAAAGTACGTTTACAGAGTAAGCATTTCGTTTGTACTTCTTGTCATAACATCACAAAAGAGGATTCGGATCTAGTCAAAGTTGATCCGCAGTCGCGTCTTGATTATTGCGCAGAAAATGGCATTCCGTATTTGCAAGGAACGACACTTTATGGAGCCGTCAACCGTAGCTCTTTTTATAACGGAGATTACGAAAAAAAGTATGGAGATTTGGTAAAACCTGCTCGTAATAATTTACGCGAGGCCATTCAGCTTTGTGCGGTGGAGTGCTCGCAAGGGCGTCGTTTAAGTACTGTTGAGATGGAATCAGTATTGGCTTACCTTTGGACCCTAGATCTTAAGTTAGGGGACTTAAATTTGAACGATAATGAGTTTAAACAAATACAAGCACATCTCAAGGATAATTCAAAAGACCATAAAGACGCAATTGTCTTACTGAAAAGTAAATACCGCCAAGATTCACCGGCTACTTTTGTAGCACCACCTACTGATCGAAAAAAAGGTAATGGACTAACAGGAGACCCTGCAAATGGTAAAAAATTTTACGAGACAAGTTGTTTGCATTGTCATGAAAATGAGCGCTATTCTTTCTTTAATTTGGATGATAGCCAACAAAGTTTTTGTTATTTGAAAGGCCATTTTGGGAAATACTCTCATGCTTCCGTTTATCAGGTAGCTCGCTGGGGGACGCCTCCTCATCCAGGTAAGCGTGCTTATATGCCGCAGTATACTGCTGAGAAAATGTCTGAGCAGCAGTTGGCTGATTTGCGTGCTTATATTGAATCTCGTGCAGATTGACTTGTCTGTGGACGGGATGGGAATCTATCTGGCGCGCAGCTAGACAGGCACAGATTGAACTGATGGGACAGATCAAAACGGATTTTTTTCGCGAACGTAAAAATCGCTAAGTCTGTCCGGGGTCCAGAGGGGCGTGAAAAAACGAAATTTTCGTGATTGTTGAGCTGAGAAATTAAAATCGAGCACTGAATTTCGACTACGCTCAGCCGGCGTACCTCTACTAATCGGTACTATTAAGGGTGTATTTTTGGAGCGCGTCACACGAAAAAAATCCGTCCCCTATTCCGTTCAATCCGTCAAATCCGTATCCCATCCTTCTTAAACGAGTCTTAGTCCAAGTCCCAACCCCATCGCTCCCAATCTGCCTCATAATCCACATCCGAAAGTTCCGGAAGCAAATGATAAGTAGCATCCAACTTTTTTATAGCGCTTATCGTATCTGGTAAAACAGACTCCGTACTCCACTCAATATTTTCAAAAACAGAAGGCGAAAATTGACGCATACCCAGTAGATAATAACCACCATCCTGCGCAGGACCAATCACAAAGTTATGATGCTGTAATTGCTCAAAAGCTTCTGTCAAAATTTTCTTTGAAAGGGTAGGGCAATCGCTACCAACAATAATAACACGCTCAAAGTTTTTGAACGCTTTTTCAAAAGCGTAAGCGATCCGGTCACCTAAATTACCTTCAGGTTGTAAGTACTTGTGGAACTCCGAGGCTGGCCAGTCATCTTCAAAATTGATATAGGAACTGTAGTAAAGCAAGCGCTCCATAGGAATGGATAATACAGTTTTGCGCGTATGCCCAAGTAATGCTTTGTAAATCTGTAGCGCTTTATCATCTCCCAAAGTACTAGCCAGTCGAGTTTTTACTTTTCCCTTCTCAGCATTCTTTATGAAAATGATGATTGCAGCAGACTTAAATTTTGGCATAATAACTCTATTAGTTACTTTTTTTCTTGTTCTTCTTTTTTTTGTCCTCCTTGATATTGATGGACTTCCCGTCTTTCAGTTTTTTGGAAACGGCTGAGAAGGGACCGCTAATCACTTCAGCACCCAAGCTTATTTCACTAAGCACCTCGATGTAATCATCATCTTGAATACCCGTTTTGACTTCTACCATCTGAGCTTCACCAGCTTCTGATAAAAAGAGTACTTCAAGCACCTCGTCATCATCATCATCACTAGAGTCATCGCTTTCCTCATTCTCTCCTGATTCCTCATTTCCTTCGTCGTCTTCGTCTTTGTCTTTTTTATCGCGAGTAGTTACCGCTTGAATTGGAACGCAGACTACATCTTCACGAACATCAGTAGTAATGTCAATAGATGCTGACATACCAGGGCGGAAAGGATGCGGTCTATTTGGCTTAAGCAAATCCGAATAGGAAGCAGGATCGATTCGAGCCTTTACTACAAAGTTGGTCACTTGGTCGGTTGTCAAGCTAGCAGAACCAGCACCAGAAGCAGAGTTCGCAATTTCCGTAACAATGCCTTTGAATTTTTTGTCAAGATAAGCATCAACTTCTATCGAAACTTCGTCACCTAAAGAAACGCGGAGTACATCTGTTTCACTTACATCCACTTCAATTTCCATGGAGCTCATATTGGCGATACGCATGATTTCTGTACCTGTCATTTGTATGGTACCCACCACACGTTCTCCTTGTTCGATGTTGAGCATAGAAATGATTCCGTCGGTCGGTGCGTAGATGGTTGTCCTGCGCAGATTTGTTTTCATTTCTCTCAAAGAAGCCTGTTGACTTTTTACAGTAAATTCAGAAGCCGTTTTACTTTGCTTGGAAGCTTCTAGACTTGCTTCAGCAGATTTTACATTTGCTTTTGCAGAACGCAAATTAGCTTCTAGTGCTTGCAAAGTAGCGAGTGAAGCTTGAATATCAGCATCCGATATAATTTCTGATTTGAAGAGATCTTCGTTTCGTTTGTGTATCGCACTAGTGTTTATAATTTGCGATTGGGTACGTTCTACCTCTGCTTGAGCTACGATGAGTTGTGCCTCACTACGTGAGATACCTGCTGAAAGATTGGCGACATTAGCTTTTGCATTGTTGACACCAGCTTCACCACGTTCTACTGCCGACTGATAAGCATCCGCATCAACGCGACAAAGTAGTTGTCCCATCTTTACAGAATCTCCTTCTGCAACATAAAGTTCAACCACCTCTCCTGATACATCAGAACTAATCTTCACTTCCTTCTCAGGAGAAATTTTCCCACTAGCAGAAACGGTTTCTTTGATGGTCCGTTTTTTTACTTTCTCCACCTCTACCTCAATACCCTTTGGTTTACTTTGTCCTTTCCAAACTGCCGCTCCAATCAGAATTGCCACTAGAATAAGTGCACCGTAAAGAAGATTGTTATTACGTTTTGCCATTTTCGTTTAAAGTTTTGTTTACTAATGAGTGATAAACACGAAACCAAAATAAGTTTATTTTTCCGATATACTTTACCTTAGCAGGAAACTTCCCACGTTGTCACCCTGAGCGAAGTCGAAGGGTCCCACGTTGTCACCCTGAGCGAACCTGTCAACTTGGGCCAGCTAGAGTCGAAGGGGCCCACTTTTTCTATTTCAAGCTAAGCTTCTCTCCTTCATAAAAATCCACCACCTTCACGGTATAAAGGAAGTTGTACTTCGCAATAATCAACTCAACCAGAGCCTGATCCAATGTGTTTTTAGAAGTAGTATATTCAAAAGTATTGATGGCTCCTAACTGATATCTTTTCTCTGTATTTTTATACGCTTCCTGCAATGCCTTTACTGTTTTGTCCGCTGCTTCAAATTGCTTCTTAGCTGCTTTAGCATTGGCGATAGCTTGTTGGATATCTGCCTTTAATCGTTGCTCGTTTTGAGCGTTGGTTATTTTTTGATTTAGAATACCGATTTGTGCCCGCTCGATGGCGATGTTGGTACGGTCGGCATTGTAGATGGGGACTTGAAGTGATAATCCTATTCCTTGTCCGAAGTTGTCAGATATTTGACCGAAGTATTTTCGCTTGTCGAATGACACATCAGTTTCAGGTACTGCAAAAGTGGCCATAATGCCATCAATAAAAACCATACTAGCTGGAGGAACCCTAGTTTGACCGATAATTGGGTTAGCGAAGTCTAATGTCTTATCCGACCAAAACGAATTAATATTTGCATTAGCGCTAAGGACCGGAAGTCGTAAGGACTTAGCGATATCAATTCCTACTTCAGAACTTTTTAAGCGCATTTCGCCAGCACGAATCATCGGTTGATTATTGTAAGCCTTGTTGTAGATGTCTTTAAGTACGAAGGACTCTGGTTCAGCCCTTGGAGTTGTAACGGTAGGTTGCTCCACCTCCAATTCAAAGTCTGGTTCCAATTGCAGTAATTGCTTTAATGTCAGGTAGTTTAGTTCTAAGCCGTTTTCCTGAGTTACGATAGCTTGCTCATCTCTAGCAATATTTGCTAAGATTTCTAAACGATCCGCTCTTGGAAGTGTACCAGCTTGTATGAGTTTATCTGTTTGTTCTAATTGGGCTTGAGTTTGGTCTAATCGCTTTTGGGCATTAGCCAACTGCTCGTAAGAAAATAGAATCTGCAAATAAGAAGCAGCTACCTGAAGTGCTATATCTGTTTGCATTTGTTTCTGGTCAGCTCTACTGGCTGCAGCGTCAAATTGGCTTTGCTTAATCCCGTTCTTAATTCGATTGCCATTATATAAGGTCACCCCTGCGGAAATTCCAAGTGAGTTGGAAGCACGGGTCTCATTACTAAAGCTATTGGTTACCGGGTTAATGGTTCGACCAAAGTCAAGATCTCCATTGACGAAGCCATTGACCGTAGGTAATCGGGCATTCTTACTTTCCTGTTCGCTTAATTCAGCTTGGAGCACGCCATAGCCTGCTTGCTGGATAGAAAGGTTGTTTTCTTGTGCATATTGAACACACTTTTCTAGTGTCCAAGTCTCTTGTGCAGAAACGGATCCCGCTACAAATAAAAGAGATAATGCGATGCATGTAAGTCGTTGAATCATGAGCTTTATTTTAATCTTTTTACAATAGTAGTAAAACTGAGTCTGTAAGAACTGAGAAATTATATTAAGAGCAGCTTAAATTGGATCAAAATTATCAAAAAAAGGATGGATGGCGCTATGTGTAAGTTGAAATTTAATTTTGTGGAAGAGATTGACGACGGATGGTATACCCTGAAAGAGGTATTGAGGGCGACTTTCGTTATAAATTATTAGTTTGTAAGACTTTTACATTTTAATCCATGTTTAATCCACAGAGTTAATTGTATAAGCAGAAATAAGCTGGTCATATCGGCCTCCAAAAGGGCTGTAATAAACCAAAATCGTGTAGTCGTTCTCAGTCTCGTACCAATTGCCTTCCAATTCTTCTAAATCAACGGATTTATCCTCTCTATTGACTACAGCATATACGTAGTTATAAAATCCTTGTTTCAGAAATGGCTTAGCGACATAAGCACTCACCAGATCATTGTAAGTCATCTTAAATTCTTCTTTGAGCTTCCAATCTGTCATGCCTCCATAGATGTAAACATCAGCTCCATGAAAAGGTGTACCTTCTTTCAATGTAAATAAAACAGCGCCATAGTCGCTACGCAAATTGTAATCTCGCTCTTCCAGTGATTCGATTATAAATTGTCCATTGATGTCATTGTCTGAAAGGTAGCCTTTATTAATTCTGGATTCGTCAGGTATTAAGGTGACATCAAAGCCATCTCTGCTTTCGTAAATTTCGCTAACGGTTTGCGTTTTGTATTGGAAAGTACGTAAATCAGCAAAGCGAAATTCCTTGCCAGCTGGAAATGTAATCTTGTCCTGATAGTCATAAATGATTTGCTCCTGCTTTACAAAAAGCGGTGGTAGATCTTTGATGGCATTGTCCCAGCGTCCATTTTGCATGACGACTACTTTGATGGCAACCTGCGGATTTCGGATTTCAAAACCTTTATGATCAATTACAAAATCAAGCTCATGATGGGTTCTGCTTTTACTTACTTTACTAGGATATGAAAGATTCGGAATCACTCGAACCAATGGATCAACGACCACAAAGCGTCTGGTGATAGCTAGTTTTTTGTCATCAGTAATATCGTAAACTTTCAATAAGTAGTTACCAGATTTAGTCCATCGAACATCCTGATTTGGGATGCGGAGTTGGTAGTTGGTATAGTTGGTAAGGGTATTAAATGAAAAATCATAATCCTCAATATTATCTTCACTAAAGCCATCGAGATAATCCATGTCAGAAATATTCTTGGATGGTTTCCAATCGTAGTCACAATGTACAAAGGTGTAGATATAGTCTTTTACTTCTTCATCCAAATCATCAAAAATGAGTGAGAATTGCGCACCAGATTGCAAATCAATAATAGGATAACTCAGTACTGATCCATTCAGATGAAACTTCACTGATTTGATATTGTCCAGATAAATATGATCTTGGTAAACGAGTCCTTCGTCTTGCGCAATGCAAAAAGTAAAAGAGCAGAGTAGGAGGAGTATACTATTAACTCGAATCAAGCTTTGCTTAAAACGCTGATTGGGAATCAATAATCTGACTAACAAGTTTACTGAACGCTCAAAGTTTAGTAAACGTTTATTTATGAACTCCTGATTTGTAGTTGTAGTTTTTTCCATGTCTTTTCGTCTGTATTTGCATCTGTTTTGATGCCAAGTGCCTTTTAGATAACGTTTTGGACACAGCTTAATTGTGAGATTACCGCGCTTGCGGAGCTTAAAGTTTTGTTATCGAATGACTTATGATTTTGAAAAGCCTCCTAACTTTAATTTAAGTTAGAAGGCTTTTTCAACATGTTCTTTTAGTTCTATCTCCTCGAATAATTAGGAGATTCTTTAGTAATCGTAATATTATGTGGATGACTTTCCAAAATACCGGCAGAGGTAATTCTTACAAATTGTGCTTCCTCTTGCAAGGTGGGTACAGTAGCCGCACCGCAATAACCCATACTCGCACGCAAACCACCAATATATTGAACCATCACTTCTGCTACCGTTCCTTTAAAAGGCAGACGTCCTTCAATTCCTTCAGGTACTAATTTATTTATATCATCTTCAACATCCTGAAAGTATCGATCTTTTGAACCAAGCTCCATTGCACCAAGCGATCCCATACCACGATAAACTTTAAATTTTCTACCGTCGTAAATAATCGTTTCACCCGGAGCTTCTTCCACACCAGCAAAAAGAGAACCCGCCATAATCGTACTTGCCCCAGCTGCTAATGCCTTAGGGATATCACCTGTGAAACGGATACCACCATCACCAATGATTGGAACACCAGTATGTTTGATGGCAGCGTATGCATTGTAAATGGCACTCAACTGAGGGACTCCTACACCTGCTACAATTCTTGTGGTACAAATAGATCCAGGGCCAACACCAACTTTCACACCATCTACTCCTGCTTCTACCAGAGCTAATGCACCAGCACCAGTAGCTACATTACCCGCAATGATTTGCAAATCAGGGTATTGATCTTTTATTAGACGAACAGATTTTAAAACACCGGCAGAATGTCCATGCGCAGTGTCTACACAAATAACATCTACACCAACATTGACCAAGGCCGCAATACGTTCCATCGAATCACCTGATACGCCAACGGCTGCACCAACCACCAATCTTCCTAAGCCATCTTTGCAGGCATTTGGGAAGTCAACCACTTTCATGATATCTTTATAGGTGATGAGTCCGATAAGGTGATTGTGTTTGTCAACGACAGGAAGCTTCTCGATTTTATGTCTTTGAAGAGTGTCCTTTGCTTGTTCAAGAGTAGTACCTTCGGGGGCGGTGATGAGATTCTCAGTCGTCATCAGCTGTTTGATAGGTTTATTGAGTTTGGTTTCGAAACGCAAATCTCTATTGGTCAGAATTCCAATTAGTTTATTATCAGCATCTACGATGGGGATACCACCAATTTTATATTGCTTCATCAGGTCGAGTGCATCTTTTACGATTGCATCTATTCTCAATGTAACGGGATCGATGATCATTCCACTTTCAGAACGTTTGACACTGCGTACATGATCCGCCTGTGCTTCAACACTCATGTTTTTATGGATGATACCGATGCCACCTTGCCTAGCAATAGCAATGGCCAGTTTCTTTTCGGTAACGGTATCCATCGCGGCAGATACCATAGGTACGTTGAGAGTTATGTCTCGAGTAAGCTTAGAAGAAATGTCGACATCACGAGGGAGGACTTCAGAAAATGCGGGCTGGAGAAGGACGTCATCAAAGGTGAGTGCTTCTCCTGCAAATTTCTGTTGGGCGGTTGATTTGCTTATTTTTACTGTTTCCATGTGCAAAGTTAGGCAATAGACTTTATTTTCCCATTACTTATTTTTATTTTTTCGCTTTGTTTAGTAAAATAATTTTTATGCTTAAAGTTTACGATGATAATTACTTCATGAAGCAGGCTTATTTGGAAGCCAAAAAGGCTTATGAAATGAAGGAAGTGCCGGTTGGTGCAGTGGTGGTTTGTAATGAGCGAATTATAGCCAGAGCTCACAACAACACGGAGTTACTGAGCGATGTAACGGCTCATGCAGAAATGGTAGCTATTACTGCAGCTTGTAACGGATTAGGTAATAAATACCTCAGCGAGTGTACCTTATATGTAACACTCGAACCCTGTGTGATGTGTGCAGGAGCTTTGGCCTGGACACAATTAGGGAGACTTGTCTATGGTGCGGATGATGATAAAGGGGGCTTTATGCGCTTTGGAAAGCGATTATTACACCCTAAAACGAAAGTTGAATT